>JABHYY010000002.1 GCA_018653605.1 archaeon | reverse complement strand
CATTTTTGTACCAAACAATATAAACAGTTGCATTATCTGAATCAAAGTCACTGTAAGTTGCATTTGCAACGTAACTTGTGTTTGCAACATGTGAATCTCTATCTAAAACTGGAACCTCAACAGTTGGTGCAGTACCATATTGAGTAAACAAGTTTGGATCATAACTCAAATTAAGTTCATCAGAGTCAATCCTTCCATCCTCGTCAGTATCATTATGTTTTGGATTTGTATAATAAACAAACAATTCATCAAAGTCACTTATTGAATCATTATCAGTGTCCATAGCTTGCAATGTTGCATTTGGTGGTAAATTGAAAACCACAAAACCTTGTTGGTACTGACCAAACTGTTGGTTAGTCCATCTACCATCAGTGTAAAAACCAAAGTCATAAATCTGATCATCCCTAACATCATATGCAAAACCAGTTTGGTGACCAATGACCAAACTTTGATTGTAAGGTGTATTAAAAGTTGAGTTTGAAGTGTTCAATACCATTCTTTCAGTTAACATTGTAGTATTATCAATTGAATTCCAATCCCTAGTCTGACTCAACAAGTCATACTCCCAAGTGAACAAACTAACAAAATCGAATCTTCGACTTTGAGTTGCACCAAAGTAATCAGACCACCAATCATTTTGTGTCCAGTAATGATAGTAATAATTAGTAACATTGTTGTTTGGTACAACAGATTCGTTCCACCAGAAAACAGTAAAAGCAAAACAATATCTATAATCATAAGCATCAGTAAAGTTAGTTCTTCTTTCTAAATTCAAAACACCAGTATCATTCAACTCACCATTAGCAATACCACCTCTAAACATTCGTCCCCTATCATACGCAGTACCAGAATACTCAGGACCCCAACCACCCTCAAGACCACCACCAAAGTATTGGATACTCATACAATCATACAAGTTTCCACCAGGTGCAGCCATACACCATTGGTAAGCACTGCTATTGTAATACTTAGCATCGAAATATAACAAAGTATAATTAACAGGAGCAGGGGTTCCATTGAAAGAAACATACTTAGACTCATCAGTTCTGTTAAGCTTAGGACTGTGAATTGGACTTGGCTTTGTCCAATTGAAAACTAAGTCATCACTATCATTAGTTATGTAAAAAGTTTGGAACTTTGGACCTAAGTCTTCTAACTTCAAGTATTGCATGTCAGAGTCACCATCATTTGTCATATTGTAAGGTGTCCAAACACTACCATTCCACCAGTTGACAGTCAAGTTACCTCTGTTAGACTGGTTAGTTTCAATCCAGATCCAATCCTCTTCCTGCAAACTACCTTCCAAATAACCAGTTTGTTCATAACAAGGTTCAATAGCAGGACCATCAGGACAAAATTGTCTATTCCTATCATCATTATCATCTTCAACATAACTACCAGCAAAGAACTCTTGAATTAACATGAAATCATTCAAATATTCTAAACTGTAACCAGTTGTACTTGCTTGACCTTTTGCTCTGTAAGTATAATTCTGACCATACTCAACATCAACAGTAAAACAGTAAGTACCAATCGCACTCAAATTTGTAATATTACTTGTCATAAAATCAACAGAACTTTGGTTCCAATACTGAATTGAACAGTTTACTTCTGACTCACTATTCAAGTTAGTCAAGTTTGCACAAATGGTTGCTTGTTTACCAGAACGATTTTCACTGTAATTCAAAATTGTTAAGGCAGGAGTTGAAGGTGCAGTACCTAAAGTGAAAGTACTATTATCAGTGTTGTTCGCAGTCTGACCATAAACATTAATCTCATAATAATAAGTTGCATTACCAGGCAAACTTTCCAACTGATACTCAGCACTAAACTTATCTCTTAACTGTGTTCTGTTCCAAGTATAATTTACAGTCCAGTTAAAGAAAGTAGAATTATCCAAGTCAGCAAATACAATACTCACAGGATTTGCACTTTCATTAATTGTATAATTAGAATTATAATTTGCATTCTCACAACTTACATTCAAAGTTTGGATATAATCATCACCATAAGCACTTATCAACACAGTTTGTTCATCATTACCATACAAATGTTCACAAGTTTCACTGTTATTAACTTTCCTTGAATGCCAGGTAGAGTTCAAGAACCATTTGTTGTCAGAGTACCTAACCCTATGGTCAGAAGACTGGTCAGTGTCCCAACTAATATTAGTACCAGTTGAAGTTCGACCAACAGTATCATTAATATTAGAAATTGCAGGTGTACCAAGAACTCTTGCAGTCTCAGCAGCAATGTGAGTTGCATTACCCCAAATACCAGTCGGACTTAAAACTGTAGTATTATCAGTAGCATTCAAACTACCATAGTACATCCAAAACTTAACATCATAGTCAGTATCCAAACCAGAATTATAAGTTTGGTTTGTATCATTATAATGTTGAGGCATAACAGTAATGTGAACTTCACAATCAAACAACCAAGTCATCATCACTTCATAAACATAAGCAGAAACATTACCATTGTTTCGAACAAAAGCCCACTCTGAACCAGTGTTGTTCCAACAGTAAGTGTTAACACCAGTGTTTGAATAATTTGAAGCAGTCTTAAACTGTAAGTCAGTGCCACCATAACAACCAACAGGCAAAGTCAAGTCCCAACCCCAACCACCATCATAAATTCTATACTTACTTCCATTCTTAGCACCAACAGGGATTGTATAATTATAATAATACTCACCATAAGGACTAGGTGTCATCTGTGTGTCCCAATCTTCATCTGACCCTTGACTGAAGTCAACCCAACCACCAGCCTGTGCAGTTGCATTAGGAGAAGTTTGAACAGAAACACCACCACGACCAGGAACATTCCAATAAGTAACATTGTAAGCCAAAAGATTTTTATCTTTGTAATCAACAAACCTAAAGTCACGATTGTTACTCCAATTCATTCTTTTAAAACTAGGGTACCAAACACCAGAAGCAGAATATTCAAAATTTTCTTCAGTCAAAGTAATGTTAACACCATAATTCTCAACATCAGTAGTAATATTACTTTGGTTTACAGTCATAACTCTTCTATAAGTAAAGTTAGTCAAGTTTGTATGCCAACCAAAAGTTTTAAATGTAAAGTTATGGTAATCACTTTGCGCCAACAAATCATCACCAGTTTGCCATTCAAAGACATACTCCTGGTCAGGGTAAATAGTGTAAACAGTCCAGTTATCATTACTACTAGTAATACTTCGCAACTCCAAAATATCACTACCAATCCTCAAAGAAACCCAAGACATGTCCGGTTCATTTTCCCAAGCAAACCTTATAGCACTTGCATTTACCATTTCCAAACGCATATTTTTTACACCAGGTTCATTGTTTGGTGTAAAATTAAAAGTGTCAGTTTGAACAACCTCATCACCATCACTAATGTTTACATACCAAGAATAAACCATGTTAGGGTTCAAGTCACTCCAAACACAAGCAGAAGTTTTATTTGAATTGTTAACCTGACACAAAATTACATCATCACTATCATTAATGAAACTTACATTAATTGGATCTGAATCAGGGTCAGTAAAACTTACATTCAATAAAGGAGAAACACTCCTAAGCAACAACTGAGCATCAGTTGGAGTTAACAAAGTATAATTAGGAGGGGTGTTTGCAACAGTAACAGAAACATTACCACTCCAGTTACTCCAATCTAAACTATCATACAACCTTACACTCATATTCCATTTTTCATTCTTACTCAAATTGTTAGCAGTAATAGAACTCTCATTCTCTAAAGCACTCTGCTTAACACCATCCTTCCACCACCAAGTCCAACTTGCACTCTCAGAATCACCATCAGCATCCCAAATCTTCCAATAAGTTTGCAATGAAGAATTACTGTAATTAAAACCACTTGTACTATTCATAGTAACATTAGTTACTTGAGGTGCAGTATTCAACACAGTATAACCAACAACAACACTACTCAAGTTTAACTCAGGAGTATACAAAGTGTCATCAGATTCATATGACATCATATACTGGAAGTATCTATTTGTCACTAAACTGATTGATTCAAAGCTTGCATTGCCACCAACACCTGTCCAAGACTCTCCCACACAACTGGAGTCATCACAAGAACGAGCTGATAAATTCAATCTCAAAGCACCTCTCTTATACACATTCAAAATCTCAGCATTACTTAAACTTCTATTCCAAATTGCAAACTCATCTATACTACCATTCCAAAAGTTACTTGGATTAGCAGAATCATATTCCATTCCTATGGAAAAAGAATCTGTAGAACCAATAGTAGTAGAAGTAGAATAATCAAAAACATTGACACCATCAAGATAGAAAGTTCCACTATTACCAGCATCAAGAATAAACATTACATGATGCCAATTCCCATCAATAAAACTCTTATTAGTATGTTCCCAACCATCAGTATCATAAAGAGACAAATTACTTTTCCCACCTAAACTTCCAAATAAAAGTGTGTTTCCACCCGCCTGCGTATTAAATGAAGCGAAAAATTGTCCATCTGTATTTGATTCAGATTGAACCCATGTAGATAAAGTGAAATCCCCTGAAAGATAAGGACTGACAGTATTTGCATATATAAAATGTCGATTAAAACTATATGCTCCACCCAACTTACCACTAATATTCCAAACAGGGTTAGAACTTGCACTAGCATTACCTAAACTACCATTATTACCTAAACCTGAAAAATCATAAACAGAATTTGAAACATTCCTCTGATCATTCTCACTAAAACTACTATCATTATTAAAATGATAAAGTAAAACATTACCAGTCATATTAACCCCACCCAAACTTGTTTCAACACCTTGATTAGAAGGCAACTCTTCACCATAAGGAAGATTTTCATCCCAAGTTACATTTAACCAAGTACTATTCCTACCAGCATCTAAAACTCTAGAAGTATAATTCCCATCAATAAGATAAATCCCTTTCTGCTTATCATAAATTTCTAAAATCTCAGCAGCAGATAAAGTCCTATTCCAAATTCCAACTTCATCTATAGAACCATTAAAATGACGTGCCTTATCTGCTTGTCTTCCAATCTGCCAATTATTAGTAAAAGTTATTGCACCAGAATAACTATTCGCACTAGTAGAAGGTTTCAAAATTCCATTATAATATACTTTTCCATCTTCACCTGCATCTCTTGTTGCTACTATATGAACCCATTCATTTGTAGGCACAACTGCATTAACATTTGTAGTATACCAAGTCCCATCTCCTGTTTGAAAATGAATGTGTCTTCGAGGAGCAGTTTGACTATCAGGATTTGATCTACCATCTAAAATAATAGATACACCATTAGTTGTAGAATCTTTTTGACTACTAACAATAGCCCACAAAGCATCATTAGGTATTGCAGGAGCATTAATCCAAGCTGAAATGGAATAACCATAACTAACTTTTAAACTATTATCTAATCCCAAATCAATATAATCATCCTTTCCATCAAAACTATAACCACCACCCAATTTACCAGTAATATTCCAAACAGGATTTGTACTACTAGTTACATTACCTAAACTACCATTATTACCTAAACCTGAAAAATCATAAACAGAATTTGAAACATTCTTCTGATCATTCTCACTATAACCACTATCATTATTAAAATGATACAATAAAACTAAATCAGTAGTATTAACCCAATCAGAACTAATTTCCTGTTTAGTATCATTATCATCTAACCCTAAAAACAAACTACTACTATTTAACAAAGTATCATCAGTATAATTACCAAGATCCCAACTACCAAAAGTAGCATTACTCGCCCTAGCAACAAGGTTAGTACCATCCCGAGCATAACAATTCCAAATAAAATTAGAATCTCTCAAACTACTTGAAGTAAAACTCTTAATATTCTCTACAAAAATACTTTCATTAGCACTACCAGAAACAGTTCGAGTTCCATTTGAACCCCAAGTACCACCAAGATTATGATAAAGAGTAACATTAGCTAAATCACCATCAGCATCAATTACAGAACAGTTAAAATAAACTGACTCCAATGCAACTGAAAAATTATTATTAGCCGGACTACCTAAAGTAACAGTAGGAGCTTGCACAACATCTAAACTAGCAAAACTTTCTCCATACAAACTAGTAAAAGTTGTATTAACTTTAATTGTTTGTAAACCAGTTGTATTAAGAGTTAAATTATAAGTGTACCAACCAGATGCATTTGTTGTAATTGCTGTAGACAAGTCTGATGTTAAGTATTTAATTATAACTATACCTGAACCACCACCACCACCAAGCACTGATGAACTAGCTCCATTATAACCACTACCACCACCACCACCACCTGTATTTGGAGTTCCAGCAGTAGCTAATACAGAATTTAATGAACCAGCTCCTCCACCACCAATTCCACCAGCATCAGCACTACCAGGTCCAGCTCTACCTCCACCACCACCACCACCAGCATAATAAACATTTGAACCATTAATTGAATAATTTAATCCTGCTCCTCCAGCTCCATAATTAGTTCCACTAGCACCAGCACCTCCACCACCACCACCATCATTTGTAGTACCAAGCCCACCAGAATTTCCTTGTCCAGCAGTTCCAGCTGCACCAGTCCCATAACTATTTGCACCACCACCACCAGAACCACCAATAACAGGTGCTGTTGTATGACCTGCTCCACCACCACCACCAACTGCAGTTAATGTACTAAAAACTGAATTTCCACCATTTGTTCCAGCACTAGGTTGATAATTCCAACCAACACCACCATTACCCCCACTACCAATAGTAACAGCATAATTAGTCTCAGCAGTTACAGGATAAGATGAATTATAAATTAAACCACCAGCACCACCACCACCACCAATAGTTCCACCACCACCACCACCAGCAGCAACAACTAAAACTTCAACAGTAACATTGGCAGAAATATTAAATGATCCACTTGATGTAAAAGTATGAACACTATAATTAGTATTATTCTCATCAAGATATGATGTTATAGTTCCACCTGAATGAGTAGCTACAGTTGTAGTTGGCAAACTTTCATTCAAATAAAGGTTAATAATAGTATTAGCAACAGCAGTACCATTTGTTAAATTAATAATACCTGAAACCAAAACACTACCATTCAAAGCAACAGAAGTAGCATTCAAATTCAATTCAACACAAAGCAGGGTAATGTTTCCATAAGAAGTTACATTATAACCCTGAGCATCCAAAGCATAAATAGTATAATTATGTTCAGCACATTGAGTAAGATTGACAGAAGTTGAATTCCAAGAAGTTGCAGTACCATTTGTACCCAACTGATTATTTAAAACAACTGTACCATCATTTCTTGTAATTGTAAAATTTACTCCAACTAAATTATCATCACTAATATTTGCTTGTAAAGTAATATTGTTTGCATAATTATTACTTCCCAAAAATGTAACTGTATTAACAGCTGGTTGTTGATAAACATCTATATTAGCAAAACTCCAACCATAAATTCCAGCAAAGGTAGTATTAACTTTAACAGGCAAAACACCTGCAGTATCAACAGTAATATTATAACTAAACCCAGCAGAAGAATTTGTTTTATAACTTGAATCCACAACAGCGGCAGCAACACTTATATTAATTCCTTGGATAGCATCCTTACCACCACACCACATCTCCCAATCAGCCATTCCAGATGAAGAACTTTTTTCACTAGGATTTCCGCTATTAAAAATATCACTTTTACTATTATTACCCCAATAAACTATCATATCAGAAGTTCCACTTGTCCAACTACCCTCAGTAACATCCATTGCACCATCGTTATCATAATCACCAACAGTACCAGAACCCCACTCATTTTGAGATGGACTTGAGTCAAACAATCCACCATCAGTCAACTCAACACCATTTGCATAACCACCAGTTCCATTGTTAGCAAAATAATCAGCATAAGCATTATTAGACTGGCCATAGGCATCCAAATCACCATCATTATCAGAATCAACCAACCACACACCATGCCAATCATCACCTTGGGCAGTAGAATCAGCAATATTACCAATTGAAGTAAAAGTACCATCACCATCACCTTGGATCCAGTACAACCCACCATTACTATAAGCACCAGCTAAAATATCAATATTATCATCACCATTCAAATCACCACAAGCAATTTTCCTTGGCTCACCACCACAATCTCCAGCTGTTGAATTATAAGTAAAGGTTCCATCACCATCATTTTGATAATAATTTATAACACAATTATCATCATTAATAACAATATCCAACCAACCATCCTCATTAAAATCACCCTCACAAATACCATTCCAATTATAATCAATACTAGTAATTGTTTGAGTCAAAGTAAAGCTCCAACTCGCATCACCATCATTTGAATAAACATAAGCAGAATTAGCACCATCTGAAGTAAAGATTACATCATAATCACCATCATTATCAAAGTCAGCAATAGTAGATTCATCTTTTTCACTACTTGATTGAGGATCCCATATAGTCCAAGAACTTGGCAAAGTTCTATTATAAGTTGAATAAGCATAGTAAAGATCATTACCAGAATCAGCACCAGAACAAAGCCAAAATTCTTTAGATAAACTATAAGTTGGAGATTCCTTCAACCCATTCTGAACAGTATCAAAATAAATATAATAACTATAATTTACTCCTTTGTTAATTGTACCATTAGTAGTTAACTTCCAACGAAGCATACCAGTATCATTAACAACAATCCACTTAAGGATATTAGAATCCATCTCTCTACCATTCATATCAGCAACCCTAATAGATTTATTATCTAAAGTTCCACTAATCCCAGCATCAGACATTAAACTACTAAAATTAATAATTCTTTTAACATAAGTATTGTTTCCTCTTGGCATATAACCAGTATTAACAGTAACATTAGTTCTATATTTCCAACTAGTATTCCACCAATTAGCAGCATTACTTTTCAAATCATCATTATAATATATTTCAACACCATTCGCAGAAACAGCACTACCATTTGTTAAATTAAAAGAACCTGTAACTTCAACACTACTATTTACATTAACTGAACTAGAATTCAAATTAACATCAACACAAACAAGAGTTATATTACCATAAGAAGTTGAAGTCAAACCACCACTATTCCAAGCCAGAACACTATAATTATATTCAGTACATTGACTTAAATTAGTAGAACTAGAATTCCACAACATAGAAGAGTTAACAACAGCAGCAACATTATCCAAAATATTAACATTATCAGTATACCTAGTTATAGTAAAATTAACCCCAACCAAACCAACTCCAGTAACATTAGAATTTATTGTAACATTTTCCATAAAGCTTGCACCATAAAGTGTAGACCCATCATAACGAGGAGGAAGACTCAAACTAAAATTCCCATTCTGAGAAGAGATATAATTCAAAGTATCATTAGAATAAACAGTATAATTAACCAATGAATAAAGTGAATTATTAATATAAATATCAACACTATAATTTGTTCCATCAAAAGTCATCAACTCATTTGCATACTCAGCACCATCAACAACAGTACTCCAAATAACAACCCATGCAGCAGAAATTGAATTTGAACCAGATGTTACAGATAGATTATAAGTTACATTAGTATTAAAATTCAAAGACACACCATCATTAACCATAACACCTGAAGAATTGAAAGTATTCACTGAATTAACAACAGGTCTAACCAATTCTTGAACTTGTACCTGCTGATCTGCAGCTAAACTCAGATTAAATAAATCCATATTACCAGCTGCAGAAGTTAACATTGGAGACTCCGAAAATTCTATAGAATTGTTAGCAACAGTATAATTGATAGAACTAGTTAACCCTGAAGTATTATAAATTGCTAAAGTTGTAACATTACTTGCACTATCATTCCAAAGCAAAACAGTAGCATTCCAAGTAGTGATTGTTTTATTAATTTCAATACTTTGGTTAACTGTATACTCAACTCTTTGATCAGCATTAACAGAACTAATCCAAAGCACAGATGAAGATAAAGGATTACAACCAACTCCAGGAACAGTATCACACTTAAACAATGACCCATCTCCACCATCCTGAGCATCACCAGGACCACTACCACTAGCTAAACCAATTCCAGTAATATTCATATACTCTAAAGTTTCATAATAAACAGCAATACGACCACCAGAACCACCACCACCATCAGCATAAGTAGTATCACCACCAGAAGCACCTAAAGCAGTAAAATCGCCCACCCCACTTAAAGTACTAGTATTAACATAAATAGAACCACCAGAACCACCACCACCAGCATAATCACTCCCAGTAGAATGACCTTTTTCACCATCAACACTAACAGTAGTATTCAAAACAAAAGTATCCTTAACATTAAAAATAATAATCCCACCACCAGCACTACCTCTATTACAAGCTCCTTGACTACAATAACCACCACCAGAACCAAAATCAGAAGGCATCAAAAAACTACCATAAGAAACACCACCAGCAACTCCAGCTTCCCCATTACCACCTTTAGCACCATAACCACCGGCACCACCACCAGAACGATAACCACCATCACCACCTTGACCAAGACCAGTTGTCATATTATAACCCTTACCAGTAGCATTCAAACTAGACAAACTATCAACACTAAAATTAACTAAACTCCAATTAATATTTCCAAGAATATCAACATCCTGGAAAACAAGATTTGAAACATTATGGAAAGACACCCATTGTAACTCTCTATTGTGAGACAAGTCAGAATTGTTTAAAGTCAAAACATTACCTAAGTCTAAACTAACATTACCACCAGCTTCAATTGTAATATCTTCCATGAAAACAACACCACTTTCAGTAGCATTAACATAAACATTATCACAATCTAAATTAGCTAAACCAAAATTCTTAATTGCAGAACGAGAAAAGTTTGCATCATTTACAACATCTAGAGTAAAATCATAAGTGTTAGCATAACAAGTCATGTTAAAATCACCCAAAGAATTCCAATTACTAGCATTCATATTAATAGAAGCATTCATCCGAGTCAAAGAACTGTAAACACTAACATTAGTATAATTCATATTACTTGAAAACTCCCAACCATCATAAATTGTCAAGTGCCTATCATCACGATCAATAAAACCTAAAGTTCCTGGATCACCATCCTGGGCACTACCAGGACCAGTACCACCAGTTACCACACTATCAGTTATATCAACATCTTCAACACTATCATAATAAACAGCAACACGACCACCAGAACCACCACCACCATCAGAATTACTATTATCAGCACCAGAACCACCAACAGCACTAAAGTTTCCAATCCCTCTAAAAACACTAGCATTAACAAAAATAGAACCACCAGAACCACCACCACCAGTATAATCACTCCCAGTAAAATGACCTTTTTCACCATTAGAATCAACAGTACCATTCAAAGTAAAAGTATCACTAACTCTCAGGATTATTGAACCACCACCAGCACTACCTTTATTACAAGCTCCTTGACTACAATAACCACCACCAGAACCAAACCTAACAGGAACTAAAGCATCACCAAAATGACTACCACCAGGACTATTACCACTTCCACCCCAACTTGTACCACCAATCCCACCATAACCAGCACCACCACCGCCATCCCTATAACCACCATCACCACCTTGACCAGAACCAAGAGTCATATTATAACCTTTACCAGTAGAATTTAATTTAGACAAAATATCAACACTAAAGTTAACCAAACTTAGATTAATATTACTTTTAATATGAACATTTTGTAAACTTAAGTTAGAAATGTTTCTAAAGAAAACCCATTGCAACTCTCGATTAGAAAATAAACTTGAATCATTCAATACTAAATTATTACCTAAGTCTAAACTAACATTACCACCAGCTTCAATTGTAATATCTTCCATGAAAACAACACCACTTTCAGTAGCATTAACATAAACATTATCACAATCTAAGTTAGCATTTCCCAAATTCTTAATTGCAGAACGAGAAAAGTTTGCATCATTTACAACATCTAGAGTAAAATCATAAGTGTTAGCATAACAAGTCATGTTAAAATCACCCAAAGAATTCCAATTACTAGCATTCATATTAATAGACTTATTCATCCGAGTCAAAGAACTGTAAACACTAACATTAGTATAATTCATATTACTAGCAAACTCCCAACCAGAATAAATTGTCAAGTGCCTATCATCACGATCAATAAAACCTAAAGTTCCTGGGTCACCTTCTTGAGCACTACCAGGTCCAGTACCACCAGCAACAGTACTAGTAGTTATATCAACATCTTCAACACTATCATAATAAACAGCAACACGACCACCAGAACCACCACCACCATCACCACCACTATTATCACCACCAGTACCACCTACTGCACTAAAACTACCAGTTCCCCTAAAAATACTAGTATTAACAAAAATAGATCCAGCAGAACCACCACCACCAGCATAAAAAGTTTGAAAAGTAGTACCAGCTTCACCATCAGCACTAACACTACCATTTAGAGTAAAGGTATCAGTAATTCTTAGAATAATTGCACCACCAGCAGAACTACCAGTACTACAACTAGGCTGACTACAATAACCTCCACCAGAACCAAATCTCACAGGAACTAAAGCATCACCAAAATGACTTCCACCAGATTTGCCAGTTTCACCATTACCAGCTTTTCCACCATATCCACCACCACCAGCACCTTCATTATAAGTACCAGTAGTACCTTCACCTGGACCAGTTGTAATATTATAACCCTTTGTAGTAGCATTTAATTTAGATAAACTATCAACACTCAAATTTATTAAACTCCAATTCAAATTACTCTTTATATTGACATTTTGCAAACTTAAGTTTGAAATATTTCTAAAGAACATCCATTGCAACTCACGATTGGAAGACAAACTAGAATCATTCAAAACTAAATCATTGCCTAAATCTAAACTAATATTACCACCAACTTCAATAGTAATGTCTTCCATGAAAACAACACTACTTTCAGTAGCATTTACATCAACATTATCACAATCTAAATTTGCTCTACCTAAATTCTTTATAGTACTTCTAGAAAAGTTTACATCATTAACAACATCTAAAGTAAAGTCATAAGTATTTCCATAACAAGTCATGTTAAAATCACCAAAAGCATTCCAATTACTTGCATTCATATTAATAGACTTATTCATCCTAGTCAAGGAACTGTAAACACTAACATTAGTATAATTCATATTACTAGAAAATTCCCAACCAGAATAAATTGTTAAATGCCTATCATCACGATCAATAAAACCTAAAGTTCCAGGATCACCATCCTGTGCACTACCAGGTCCAGTACCACCAGCAACAGTACTAGTAGTTATATCAACATCTTCAACACTATCATAATAAACAGCAACACGACCACCAGAACCACCACCACCATCACCACCACTATTATCAGCACCATCACCACCAACAGCACTAAAATTACCAATCCCTCTAAGAACACTAGTATTAACAAAAATAGATCCAGCAGAACCACCACCACCAGCATAAAAAGTTTGATAAGTAGTACCAGATTCACCATCAGCACTAACACTACCATTCAAAGTAAAAGTATCAATAACATCTAACTTAATTGCACCACCACCAGAACCACCACTATTACAACTAGCCTGACTACAATAACCACCACCAGAACCTAATCTAGTAGGAACCAAAGAATCACCAAAATGACTACCACCAGCAACTCCAGATTCACCATTACCACCTTTTCCACCATAACCACCTCCACCACCACCTTGATCATAAGTACCAGTAGAACCTTGACCAGGACCTTCAGACAACATCCAACCTTTTTCATTTGCATTAATAGAACCACCAACATCAACAGTAATATTAGTTGCATTAATTGTAATTGAAACATTATTAACAGTAGTATCAACAACTAAAGTTCCACCATCCTGAATAGTAATGGTGTTACAAGTTACAGTATCATTCACAGTTTGAGAATCATTAATTACCCAAATACCATTTGAAGTAGCACCAGTACAATTGGGATAACTCGCATCATTGTGAGCATAAGCAACCAAGTCACCAAACCTAAACTCTAAATCATGAACACCAGCAGTCAAAACTCTAGACTCTTCAAACCCAGTTTGATTACAAGAATAATCAGCAACAAAAATAGAACCATTATAAGAACTATTTACAACATCCTCACCACACCTAATTTCTATAAATTGTAAATCAACTCCAAAGGAAGTGGTATTAATTGCATTGACACTTAAGTCAGCAGTACCACTTGTATTAAACATAACAGTCCAGCTACCACCAACAAAAGGATATGATTGCACATTCAAAATTGTAAGCTCAATCTGAAATTCTTGTTCAGAAGTGTGCGGTGTAACCCATTCAAGATAATCAACCAAACCATCAGCATTTGTATCATAACCATCAAAGGAATGTACAACCCTAGAACCATTCACAATCCAATACAAGTTAACTGCATCTAATGCAATTTCAGGAATTGTAGTGTAGGTTAAAATATTTTCATAGTGAGTTTCAGAACTCACAACAACTTTTTTACCATAACTAGTGTTTTCTTCACTAGCTTCAGGAGCTTCAGTATAATATTCAACTTCAACCTCTTCAACCTCTTCTTCAATAATCAAAGTAATATTTTCAACAGGTTCTCCAGCTACAAAGAAACCAGTTATTGAAGCACTAAACATTCCAGAGATTAAATTAAAGAACCCAGTAGGACTATCCAGATCACTTCCATCCAAATCACTAATAACACCAGAATTATTCACCTTAACATTATCCAAAACAGTTTCAACATCATCAACAATTTCAACAACTGTAACATTTTCAGCAGTTTCAGGAATGTCAACACTCAAATTAGCAGTGCTTTCAGATAAAACAATCTTCTTCTTCCATTTAACAGGTTCACCAATCACAGCACCATACTGTACAACCTCTTCAGAAACATTTACACCAGCAATTGTGTAATTCACAGTTTGATTAGTAATGTTAACAGGAATTATAACAGTTTCATTAGCAGTCAGGTTAACAATCGGGACCTCTACAGAAACATTTAAGCTTTCATTTAATACTTCTTCAACAGTTTCATCAACATCTTCAACACTCTCATTTACCAATTCAACACTTTCATCAACATCTTCAACAGTTTCATTAACAACAGGTACATCCACAGAAACATTCAAAGACTCTTCAACACTTTCATTAAGATCCAAAGACTCATTCAAAGAAACAGATTCATTCAAATCCAAACTTGAGTTAAACCCATCAACAGAATTATTTAACTCTGTATCATTTAGGGTTAGGTTTTGTGCACTCAAGGATTCGTTAAAATAGGATTCTTCTGCAATCTCAAAAGAAGCAGAATCAACAACACTTTCATTTACAATCAAATCAACATAACCAACACCAGTAGAATTAAAATCAAAAACAGACAAATCAACAACAACAGAACCATCAACAACAGAAACAGGAATATCATAAACATCACTACCAAGACTTACACGAACAAAACTTGAATCAACATCCCAACTTTCATTCCAAGATAAATCAACACCACCATTGTAGGTTACAAAGCCAGTGTAAGAAAACATCCCACCAAAAAAACACAAACCTAAAAGCAAAAATATTAAACTGTAAACATAAAGATCAGCCTTCCCACCATCCATATCCTTCTCTTTTTTCAAAGCTAACTTTTCATCACTACCTAAATATTTAGAACAAACTTTACCATCTTCACCCCTGTATGAAGCGTAATAATAATCTCTATTATGAATCCTCTTTTTGTGCACAAAACCCATCCCCTTTTTAATTGTAACCTACAGAATAATAATAAGGAATTTGCCTTTATAAATTTAACTAAAAAAATAATTATATAATAAAGAATGTAGGTTACAGGTTGTTACACCCTCAGTAATTTAGAACATCAACAGATTCAGAAACAAACAGCCAATTCCACACTTTTTGGTACCAATTTAAATCTTCATATTCTGCAGAACTTCTTAAACCTGGTTGAGTTTTAACTTCCACATTACCCCAATCAACTTCTATAGGATCAGCACCTTCATTATCATCTCTTGCTTGTTCACAATCAGGATCAAAGGATCGGTATATTGGACTATACTCATAATATTCTAAATTTATACAAACTTCTTTACATTCATCCCTAATTTCACTAATCTGTTTATCTTCATAATCTACACCTAACTCATCACAAGCATAAGATTCTCTATTTGCATTACTATCATAAACCCAGCAACCCCCATAAAAATCAATCAGATAATCATCATTCCAATTAACATCATTAACATTATTATCCTCGCCATCATTACATTCAGGTCTTTCACAAACATGGTCATTACAAACCCAACCCTTGTCACATTCATTATCAACATTGCAAAAAACTGAACCAAACTGATTTGAAACCTTTGCATTACCAACATCAGCATGAATAAGAGAAGCATCTTCATCCCAATCATCAAAACCAGCACAATCTTCATCATCAAGAATATATTCACCACCTTGATCAACACAACCAATTTCACAAGCATTTCTTAAGTTAAGTATATCAACACTTCCATCCCCATTAACAAATCCAGCAATTCCAAAACCAAGCTCTTCACAAGAATAAAGCAAGGTTGAACCCAAACCCTCAAATTCACAAGCACCAGCATAATCAATACCACCATCCCCTATTAATTTACCATTAACATCAATTCTAGCACCCTCATTATCACCATCATTATCAACACCATCATTACACTCACCTTGAACACAGACCATTTCATCACAAACCCAACCTAAGCCACAATCATCAGCCCCATTACATTCATTCCACTCATCATCATCAGAACCACTAACACAACCAGGATCAGGATTAAGACCAGCATAATCAACTAACCCATCACCATCATTATCAACTCTATCAGTACAAGCATTCCTCTCATCATCATCCCAAGGCCCTAAACAACCAGGATCAGCAGGCCAATCTTCCAAAAGATCAAAATCATTATCCAAACCATCATTACACCTAGTCTCCTCCACATTCTCAGTAGGATCAGCAGAATTTGCACACTCAGGGTCATCAGGCCAATCAGTATAAAGATCAGCATCATTATCACAATTGTCACTACATTCAGGCTTAACAGAACCAGCAACACAAACACCAAGACTACACATTTCACCACAAGCACATAACTTATCATTCAAACAAGCTAACTCATAATGTGGACAAACAGTTTGGTTATACACAGTCATGTTAACATAATCACCAAATACAGCGCTCACAGCAACATTTAACCCACTAACCTCAGTTTTAGCAAACACACTTCCAGCAACACCATCAACAGTAACATTAACCTCAGTACTAGTAATGTTCACAATCACCAAAGTATCAGAATCAAAAGTCAAACTAGCACCTTCAATAAAACTATAATCACAATCATAAGTTGGAATCACAGTCCGATTAATAATAAAACTATTTGTTTGAACATTATTACCTTCATTACTTTCAGTAATATTGCTATACATATCCAAAGTACAAATAACAGTAACATTCTCTAAAAGAACATTAGGCATAAACTCTTCAACATCAAACTCAGCAGTAACAGAATACCTTTCACCAGCCTCCATAGTATCATGAACACTAATCTTATCATAATCAACTAATGAACCATTCTCAGCATACAAGCTACAATTAATATTCCAAGCATTTGAAAATGTAGCATTACCAGTATTTGAAAACGGCAAATTATACTCACACTCAGTCCAATCACCACAACTACCTTCAGTGATATTATCTGGATCTATATCAGCATAAACAGTAACACCACTAAGAACTTCAGTTCCACCACAATATTCAGGACATCCAGTTCTACAAATCCCAGTACAATTCACTTCTTCATCAACATCATCATCTCCACCATCATCAGTAGAACTCACTACACAAGTTCCAAAACTACATTCATACCCTGTAGAACAATCAGAATCCAAACTACACTCATCTTCATCAACATCATCAACATCATCATCCCCTACATACACACACTCACCCCTAGAACACTCATAATCACTTCCACAATCATCATCAGAGTAACAATCAGATTCACCACCCTCAATACCATCAATACTTCCAAGCATACTACTCACCCAAAACCCAACAATTCCAAACAAGAACAAAACAACCAAAGCACCAATACCAATCAACAACCATTTTTTGTTAAAAGGCTTTTTAGTAGAAACAGTTTCAGGTTTTTTCATAGCACCAGCAGTAGTTACAGGAACACTTGAATTCATTGCAAGATTAACATCTTTTGCATCCCAACCTTTCTTAATCAACACCTTTTTCAAATCTTCTTTAGAAATCCCTTTAGCTAAACTCTGTTTAATAAAATCTTTTAGTGCTTGATCAACCAATCCTTTCACCTCTTGCAATTAATTATATTAGAATATTAACCTATTTAAATGTTTGCAAAAGCACAAATCATACCTTAATAATCTTTAAAAACCCCCAAGGAAAATCATTCATATGCCTAAATTATCAATTGTCATACCTGCAAGCAATGAAGAGAACAGGATGCCAACAACATTAAAGAATTATATCAACTACTTTGACAAAGAATTAAAAGACAATTATGAAATAGTAATCATACCAAACAACTGCCAAGACAAAACACCAGAGCTAACACAAAAACTAGCAAGAAAACATTCTCAAGTAAATTTCACTAACGCTTTCAAAGATAAATTCATTGGCAAAGGAGGTGCAGTTGTAGAAGGATTCAAAATAGCACAAGGAGACTACATAGGCTATGTTGATGCAGATGGCAGCACTCCACCAGAATACTTTTATGACTTACTACACAACATTGCAGAAAAAGATGGCATCATTGCATCAAGATGGATTGAAGGCGCAGAGATAGGAAAAAAACAAAATATCCAAAGACAGATTGCAAGCAGAACATTTAACCTACTAATCAAAACCATGTTTGGACTCAAAGTAAAAGACTCACAATGTGGAGCAAAGATATTCAAAAACAAAGCAGCAAAGTCTGTAATAAACCAAATAATCACAAACCACTGGGCATTTGATGTAGACTTACTCTACACCCTAAAAAGAAAAGGTTTCAACATAACAGAAATCCCAACCAAATGGGATGACGCAGAAGGTTCACAACTTGATGTGAAAAAAGCATCACAGAATATGCTAAAGAGCATAATCAGATTAAGAATGCACCACTCACCCTTTAGAAGATGGCAAAAAAAATAAAATTTTCATTAGCAATTCCAGTAGCACCCTACAGAGATTGCGAGATACTAGAGTCAATAAAAAATTTAACCTACAAAAAATCAGACTATGAAATCCTTATAGAACATGGCTTAAACCCTTCAGAAAATAGAAACAAATGTATAAAGAAAGCAAAACACCAATACATTTACTTTTTAGATGATGATGGAATAATTCCAAAAGATTTTTTAGAAAATGCAAACAAACTTTTTCAAAAATATGACATTGACGCCATTGGTGGGCCACAACTAACTCCACATGATGACAAAACATTTGCAAGAATTTCAGGATACGCATTAGAATCTTTTTTTGGCTGTTTCAAAATGGCAAAAAGGTACAAACAAGGCGAACTAGATCTAAACACAGATGAAATGTCTTTAACCACAGCAAACTTTTGTGCTAAGAAAACAATATTCAAAAAAGTTGGCTATTTCAATAAAAAACTATTCCCTGGCGAAGACCCAGAAATGTTTGACAGGATAAAAAATGCAAAGTTCAAGATAGCATACTCACCAACACAAATAATGTACCACAGAAGAAGACCAGACCTAAAAGGCTTAGTCAAACAGATCTTCAAATATGGCAATGTAAGGCTAAAGAAAGAAAAAATACTGAACCAAAAGCCAAAACCAGTGTTCCTTATACCTTCCCTATTTGTAATATACCTAATCACACTACCAGTAACACTAGTACTACACAGCGCTTTCCTAATCCCATTACTAGCATACTTAATAGTAGCAATCATAAACTCAGTAGTCATAGCAATAAAAAACAAAAGCCTGTTTTCAATAATCCTACTACCATTCATCTACCTATTTATACATATAGCATATGGCTTAGGAATAATCTCATACTTCTTTGAAACCAAAGAATTATAAATAAAACTAAAATAAAAACAAAAATGAAAGTATTAATTGGCTACCTGCCCCTAAAAAGTTCAAAAGGAATTGCAACATTAGGACAAAACAGACAATTTCAATACTTTACAAACCCAACATTCATATTTCCACTAGTTCCAGCATCAGCTGCAACATTACTAAAAGAAAATAATTACCAAGTTCTATGGAAAGACTGTGTAGCAGAGAATATTAACGAAGAAAACTTTTTAACCTACATAGAAAAACACAAACCAGACTTGATTGCAATTGAAACAAAAACACCTGCAGTAAAGAAAAACTGGAAAACAATTGACAACATAAAAGAAAAACATCCAGAAATCAAGATTGCAATCATGGGAGACCATGTTACAGTGTTTCCAGAAGAAAGTTTGCAAAACTCAAAAGTAGATTATGTTATCACAGGAGGAAACTTTGACTTCCAACTACTAGACCTTTGCAACCACATAACCAAAAAAACAAAACTACCAAAAGGAATCTACTACAGAAGTAATAATAAGATAGTTTCAACAGGAAAATTCGAACTAAACAAAAACCTAGACACACTTCCATTCATTGACAGAGAACTAACACAATGCTTTGAACTCTACCAAAAAGAGTATAACATCATAGAATACCCTTTTGCATACATTCTATCCACAAGAGACTGTTGGTGGGGAAAGTGCAAATTCTGTGTATGGAACCACACTCTATACCCTGTTTGCAAGATAAGATCACCTGAAAATGTACTAGATGAGATTGGAATGCTAATAGAAAAGTACCAAGTTAAAGAGATCTTTGATGATGCAGGAACACTACCTGTAGGCAAATGGCTAAAAACTTTCTGTAAAGGAATGATTCAAAGAGGTTACAACAGAAAGATTAAATTTTCATGCAACATGAGGTTTGGAATACTAAAACAAGAAGATTACAACCTAATGAAAAAAGCAGGATTCAGATTACTAAAGTTTGGCCTAGAAAGTGGAAACCAAGAAACCTTAGACAAACTTGACAAAGGAGTGAAAGTTGAAGATATTGAACAAGGATGTGCAATGGCAACCAAAGCAGGACTCACTGTACACCTTACAATGATTGTAGGTTACGAATGGGAAACAAAAAAACAAGCACTAAACACTTACAAACTTGCAAAGAAATTAATGCACACAGGCAAAGCACATGTTTTACAATCCACAACATTAGTACCATACCCCGGAACACCACTTTGGGACCTAGCAAAAAAGAACAACTCATTCTTATTTGATCCACATGACTATGAAAAATATGACATGTCACAAGTTATCCTAAAAACACCAGACATGACACCAGAACAAGTGCAAAGTGTTTGCAACAAAATCTATAAAATCTTCATCCATCCAAGATATGTTCTAAACCATCTAAAAAAGATTAAAAATATAAAGGATGTAACCTATACATTAAAGGGAGCAAAAGCCATTGTTGGCCATTTGACTGACTTTAAAGATGAATAATATAAAAGAAAAAACTAAATTAAAACCTGAATTTATTGAAAAAATGAAAAAAATTCAAAAGCAAAAAAGTATTAGAGTAAATGATTTTGCTAAAAGATATAATTTATACACTACATTTATTTAACAGATTAGATTATACACTACAAATCAGATTTCAAGAAATTTTTCCTTAATATAATTAACAAAAGGCCTTTCCTTATGTTCTATTTGATATTCATCAAGAGCATCATAATAATTTTCTAAATCCTCTATTTTTATATCAATCAAAGGATATTTTTTCTTCCAAAGTACCCAATTCATTAATAATCTTGATAATCTACTGTTTCCATCAACAAAAGGTTGCAAAGATATCATTTTTAGATGAACAAGTGCAGCTAATTCAATAGGATGAAATTTTCTATTCTCACTATGATACCAATTAAAAAAAAGATCTATTTCTTTATCAATATCATTCCATTTAGGAGGAACATACACAGTTCCAGTTATTTTAACATTTCTTTTTAGTTCACTCCTTAATTTTCCAGCAACTTCATCATCTACTCCAGAAAAAAGAATTGTATGTAATTTCTTAATAAAATTTAGATTCAAAACACCATTATATTTGGTTATAGCAACTACTCCTTTTTCATGATTTTCAATTTCCTTAACAGTTTTAATACTCTTAAAATTCTTAGGGATAATACCATCTTTCAAAATAAGAGATGTTTGTCTCAAAGTAACATCCACTCCAGAAAGTTTACTACTATCATAAGTATATCTAATCATAAAATCCTCAAAATGTTTCTTTTTCTCTAATTTGCTTAATTTTTTAATTTCTTTATTATATTCTTCTTTCTTTTTTTCAACCATTTCCAAATCTTCTTTATTTAGATATTTGAATTTTTCACCTTGAATTTCTTTAAGAAACTCTTTTTTCAATTGTTCAATTCTAGATTTGGGAGGAAGTTCTTTTCCCAAATATTTTGTTTTTTGAGTAATTTTATTGTTCTTTCTAATTGAATGAGTTAATACATAATAATCCTTAGTTTTTCTTACAAACACCATATTTAAAAGTATACACTACATTTATTTAAAGCTTTCGATTATACACTACAAAAACAAAAGAATATAAAGAACACTATATACTTATTTTAAAGATGAAGATAACTAAATACTTACCATTGATTGGTGTTCTAATCCTAGCCTACCTAATATATAAGATAGGTTTAACAGACATCATCAATGCATTCAAACTAGACCATCCTATTTATTTAATCCCAGCAATACTAATAGTATTAGTAGTAATTTTTGTACAAACTTACAAATGGAACATGATTCTAAAAGTGCAAGGTTACAACTTACCATTCCCAACAATATTCAAAATACAAATGATCAGTGTTTTTTATGGTTTTATAACACCTGCAAGAGCAGGATCAATAATCAGAGCAAAATACCTAAAAGAATTAACAGGAAAATCATTAGTCAAATCTAGTTCAAACACAATCATTGAAAGAATCCTAGACTTAGCAGCAATAATGGGCTTAGCATTCCTAGGAGTACTATTCTTTATGAAATTCTTCACAGGTTGGATGTACATTGTAGTAATAGTAATTGCAGGATTTGGAATGTTTTCACTAATCTTCCTAAAGGAAAGTATAATAACAAAAATCCTAAAAAAAATATACTGCCACTTACTACCAAAAAAATACAAGAAGAAGGCAAAACATTACTTTGAAGAGTTCTACTCAGAATTCCCACAAAGAAGAAAACTAATCCTACCATTCATTGTAACAATAATAAGTTGGCTACTAATATATACAATAGCATTCTTTGTAGCTTTATCACTAAACATAGATTTACCTTACCATTACTTCCTATTACTATTCCCAATCACAACACTGTTCAGTTTGCTTCCAATCTCACCATCAGGTTTAGGTGTAAGAGAAGTAACTTTGGTTGCAATACTTGGAACTTTTGGTGTGCCAGCAGATAAAATAATAGCTTTGTCATTGCTGTCCATGATAATTGGTGGCATGATACCAGCACTAATAGGTTTTCTAATATCTTTAAAGAAAAAATTCTAATTTTCAAACTGAAGAGAAGCAATAGGACCAACAGGAGTAACTCTCATATAACATCCCCTCACCTCTTCAAAGAATTTATCATCTAATCTCTTAAATTCTGATCCAATTGGAGCCCTATTTAAAAAATTTGCAGAATGTCCTTCACATAGAACTCTAACATTTCCTGCTAAACCTACAGCACCAATATTTCTAAAATAAAATCTACCATTACCCTCCCCTTCAATATGAAGAGCATAACACCAACCCAAACCAGGATAATGATATTCAAATACAGATACATCTTTTTGCATAAACAAAAAAATAAACTCCCAATATTTAAATCTTACCCACATAAAACTTATAAACCAAAAGGAAAAAAGAACAAATATGACACAAGAAATAGTAAATGAAGGAAACCCAGGATGCGCACATGGATATGTATCTTTCTCAATGCAAAGAAGTGTTTTTGAAGAACAACAAGAAGAACAAATGTACAGGTGTGATTTATGTGGAAGAACAGAAACAAGATCTATAGAAGGAGCAATAACAATGACATTTCCAAGATTTGCAATGGTTTCAATAGATGGACAAAATTACATCCACAGAGCAAATGGAAGAGGAAAAATTGAAACAGAAGTTATAGAAAATCACTTAGGTTATAGCTCTAAAAGAATGGTACCAACTAACTTAGAAAGGTGGACAAACAAAGCAGCAGTATTCAGAGAGGCTTCACAATAAAATGACATGCCAACACAAATACATCAGTTTTGAAAGCCGAGGCGTAGATGGCCAAGCATGGTGGTGTGACGCACCAGAATGTGACAAAAAAGAAACAATAAGCCCTGTCCCAGGAAGAAATCCTAATTTCCCACCAAATGCATACATCAGAATAAGAGAAACAAACAAATATTTTTGGAAAACTGATGCACAAGGAACTATGGAAGAATTAGATAGAGAACATGTAATTCTTAGAAGCGATGCAAAACTAGAGTCGATTCTTTAATAAAACTTATAAACCCTCCAAAAATCCAACTCTTAATGTCAACATACACAAAACACTCTAAAGAAGCAAACCAAAAGGTTCAGCAAGATCTTGACAAAGTTATTCCAATCATAGTAAAAGAAATCAACCCTATTTCAATAATTCTATTCGGTGGTTTTGGCAAAGGTGAAGGTATTGTAGAAGTAAAAAACAACAAGATCACACCAATGAATGACTATGACATGTATGTTGTTACAAAAACAAATCTAGATGATGATTTTTTAGACAAAGTTGCAGACAAATGTGCACAAGCAATAAACAAAGGTGGACTAGACTTTGTAGAACACGCAGGAAAAGAGTACAACAGAGATGACTTTTTTCATGTTGACCTAAGAAACCTAAACTACAACAAAATAAAAAAACTACTTCCAACACAAAGAACTTACGAACTAAAAAATGGTAGCCAAATAATCTATGGTGAAGATGTAAGATACTTAATACCAAATGTAAAAGTAGAAGTTTCAGATGGAATAAGAATCCTTTTCAACAAAATGGACCACATTTTAATGGCAAAAGGACAAAAAAACCATGAAATAAAACTAATCTACACAGTAAAAGCATACACAGACCTTTGTTCAGCTTTACTAATGTTCAAGAATGACTTTGCAGGCACTTACACTGAAAGAAACAACAGAATAAAAAAACATTCCTTCCCACAAGAACTAAAAGATAAAATTGACTGGGCAACAGAGTTCAGAAACAATCCTGATTTCAATATAAAAAATATAGACAAAGAATTAGAAACAGCACAACAATGGGTAGCCTACGCATTCAAATACATTCTAAAAAAACATCTCAACCTAAAAGATGACAATTGGGAAACAATTGCAGATGCAGTGTACAACAAACTACCACTAACATACTTCACACCATACATTCCACACAAATCAATGTTCCTAGCACAATACTACCTAAACATTAAATACACACTAAACTGTTGGAGAAAAGGAGAAAAAATAATTAAACCTCTTTTAGACTGGAGAGATGTTGGACTAAAAGTTGCAATTCCATTATTCTTATACCTTTATGGAGAAAAAGAACTTGCAGAAAAATATCTAAAAAAAGTAAGCTCAAAAACACAACCTTTAAAGCAAAGAGTTCTTGATTTATATGGATACTACTACTTACAGAGGTTAATATGATACTAGTCACAGGAGCAACAGGATTCATAGGCTCACACTTAGTTGAAGAACTAGTAAAAACTGAAAAAGTTAGATGTTTAGTTCTAAAAAAAGATCCAATTCTAAAACAATCAAAGAAAAGAGAAATAATTTTAAGAAGACTAGGTGCAGAGATAGTATATGGTGACTTGTTAGACCTTGACAGCCTAAAAAAAGCAACAAAAGGTGTAAACAAAGTGTTTCATTTGGCAGCAATTGCAAGACCAATGAATGTTCCAAAACATGTTTACTATGATGTGAATGTAAAAGGCACTGAAAACCTAATCAAAGCAATAGGGAAAGCTAAACTAATACATGTTTCCTCAATGTCAGTTTTTGGATATTCTCGTGATAGAACACCATTAACAGAAGATTCACCAAAGTTGCCTGTAAGTGAATATGGTGAAAGCAAAAAGCAAGGTGAAGAGTTAGCACTAAAACTATCAAACAACATTGTGGTTGTAAGACCACCAATGATTTATGGCCCAAGAGACTTTCAATTTTTAACTTTATTCAGAGGTATTAACAGTGGTTTCTTCCCACTATTAAAAAAAGGAAAAGCAAAGATGGAATTCACTTATGTTAAAAATTTAGTAAAAGGAATACTTTTAGTTGACAAAAAAGGCAAAAACAAAGAATGCTACAACATTTCAGATGCAAAAACATACACAACTAAAGAAGTGTTCACATTAATAGCAGAAAAAGAAAACAAAAAACTATTTCCAATATCACCACCAGTATTTCTAGTAAGATTCATAGGAAAAATTTCAGAAATAATCTCAAAAATAATAAACATCCACCCACCATTTAATTCAGGAACAGCTTTATGGATGACAAATGATAACATAATGGACATTTCCAAGGTAAAAGACCTAGGCTACAAAAACTTTATAACTTTAGAACAAGGAGTAGAACAAACAGTAAAATGGTACAAAAAACAGAAACTCCTATGAAAACAGTATTCTTATACATTGATGCAATGTGTTTCCATTACACAGAACACATGCCATTTCTAAACAACTTATCAAAGAGATCAGTAACATCAAACATACAAGTTGAACCATTGCACCAGTTTGAATTTTCAATATTTGCATCACAACACCAAAAAGACCTAGACATGTGGGCTTGGTTCTACAGAAACCCAGAAAAATCACACTTCAAGTGGCTAAAACCTTTTGCACCAATAATTAAAAAAATAAAATCAAACAAATTTAGAGAATTAATAACATATTCCAGCGCATTATTAGCTTATTTCAGAGGAGAAACAAGATTTGTTAAACTGTTAGGAATGGACATAGAAAAAGCACTTCAATTCGCACCAATGGCACAAAGAGCTTTCATTGACCAATACCCAGCAAAAATAAAAACATTGTTTGACATCCTAAGAGAAAAAAACATTCAATACACAGCATATGAATGGCCACTAAAAACAACAAACAAAACAAAAGGCTTAAACCCTTTTTACAGATCAGACAAAGCAATAAGCAACTTCATAATAAAAAATATAAAAAATAACCAATTTGTTTTCGCACACACAGTAGAATTAGATAGCAAAATGCACGCTTTAGGAGTAAACCATCCAAAAGTTATACAACATCTTAAACAGATTGACAACAACATAAAAAACATTTACAATGAACTAAAAAAATATAATTACAATTTTATAATTGCATCAGATCATGGCATGGTACCAATCACAGACACCCTTGACATTACAAAGCTTCTAGACAAAGAATACTCATTTTCAGATTCAACCTGTATAAGAATATGGACAAAAGATATCAAAGGCACATTAAATAAGATTAAAACAAACAAAGGAAAAGTTTTCACAAAAGAAACAATGAAAAACATTCCATTAACATACAACAGAGACTACACAGGAGACATTTTATTTGTAGCAAACCCTGGAGTTAACATTTCACCAAATGATTTGGATGGTAAAAACATACCAAAAGCAATGCATGGTTACTTACCAACAGACAAGTTAGATGCTTTCTTCTTAATAAAATCATCAAACCCAATCAAGAAAACTGAAACTAAAATGGGTTTGGTAGATATATGCCCAACAATATTAAATTCTTTAAATATCAAACAACCAAAAGAATGGAAAGGCAAATCAATCATACAAATTCATAAATAATCAAAGAAGTATAAGAAATATTTATAATCTATTACAACATTATAATCCTATGGATGAACAAGAAATTATAGATAAATTCTTCACTAAACTAATTGCAATACATCTTACTAATTATTTTCCCCAAAATGGAATAATTAAAACAAGATTCTTCACAGCACCTAAAACTTGGTTAAGAGATACACTCCATTTCAGCACAAATAAACCCGTAGAGGACATTTCTAGTTTTTCTTCAATTAAAAAAGGAGGTTCATCCTGGAAAGTAAGAAATTTCGCAATTTTAATACCTTTTGATAGATTATATCAAAACCATCCAGGCAAATTACAAACTCTTAGTGGAAAAGACACATTTTTTATTGGAAACATCACAATTCCAGAAGGATCTACAATAATAGTAATGTCTACAGGGATTCAAGAGTTAATAAATAATAAAATAATATCCAATGAAGAACATAACAAACTAATTGAACTATTCAAAATTAGCACAAAAGTTGGAAGAGATTTCATTTTTAAAAAAACTGTTAATGGTATAAATTACAGAATCTATCACGGACACAAAAAAATAAAACCAGTTGTAAGTGAAGTTATAAAAATATTAGGATATGAAGCAAAAGGTATAACTATGATTTGTTCTCAAACACTAAAAATAGGTATATTAGAAGTAGATAAAATTTTAGGATTAGGTAGGGAATCTCATGGTGACCATTGGACAAGTGATTTAGAGCAAATAACAGCAGATATTGATTCCTTTAAAGAAGAAATTAATTTCTTAGTACGAGCAATAGCTCATCTTAAAGAAAGGAACATCATTTTTCCAACTTATCCTCAAGGTTATTATAAAAAAGATGGGATGGAGATTTCTAAAAAAAATAAAACATATGTTGATTCCAAAGGAAGAGTATTTAATGGAACAATTATTGCTGATTTCCCTATAATTGAATTAAATGCATTTGATACTCTCTTTAGATCCTCAGTTGAGTATAGTGATAATTCTATAAATACTTTCCAAAGTCCTTTTAGAAAAGTCAAATCTGCATTAAAAAAATATCCTCAAAAATATCTCCCAGCAATAAAAGACCACATAAGAGATTATCAAGAACATATTAAAAAATACTTCCCAAAAAATCTTATTGGTTACTGTCCAAATCTCAAGAAGTACCTAAAAGAAGATTATTAAAGTTTTTATCTAAATAATCTACAAGGATTACTTAAACATGTTTGAATTTCTCTCTATTTATCCTACTGAAAGAACAAGATAAAACATTTAGCTATTCTAAAGGAGTAATTAATGACAAATAAAAAAGAAAACTATTTAAATAAACTCAACAACCAAATAGATATGGGACTTTTTGGAAATTTATTTGGAAAAGGAAAAAAAGATGAAGAACATTCTGAAGAAAAAGCTATATTAAACCAAGCAAGAGCCTGGTCTAAAGAAATTGGTAGGCTTATGAAACAATTAGATGAAATTCATTGGGTAATCTCAGAAAGTTACCAAAAAAAGAAAGTTGGAACAGCCAAACAAACAGCTAAAGCAATAGAAGATCCAAGTACTGATGTTGAAGGGTTTGAAAATCCAAATATTATGTATATTTGGAAAGATTTAATGAAAAATTTACAATTAATCTACAATAATAGAGAAAAAATTTTTCAAGCTCTGGACATATTTGCTAAAGATAAACCCTATGTAGAAAAAACTAAAATGTTTATTGAAAATAAATTTAAACCTTCTGTTGTAAAAAGAATCAATGATAAAATAGAATTCTTCACATTAGGGGCATATAAAAAAGCAAATGAAGAAGAGATCCATGAAAGACTTGTAGATCTAAAAAAAGAAATAAATTTCTTAAGAAATCCAATTTTAAAAGTTTCAGATAATTTAGGCAATACAATCTTTTTTGATTAAACTTTCTTATCACTATCTTAAATTCTTTAAATATCAAACAACCAAAAGAATGGAAAGGCAAATCAATCATACAAATTCATAAATAATCAAAGAAGGTTGCCCTTCCAAAGTATAAGTTTGAACAACCTGCACCAATTCAGGATTCAATTCAGCAAAAGCATAAACCCATTCTCTGTGATATTCATAAATAGAAATCACCATGTAATCAGGATCAACATCTTCAAAAGTTTCCCAAAACAACTCTTCAGTTTCAGGGAAACCATACACAGTACGCATAGCATAATACCCATGATGAGGAGTTGAACCAGAATAAATCACAGCATCAGAAGGAGTGTTCTCATCCAACCAATACCCAGACTCTTGAACTTGCGAATAACTATCACTCTTAACACCAATCACACCCTCAGCTTGCACCAACTGAAAATATCCACCACCTAAAAGAACCAAAACAATAACAACAGTACCTAAACCTTTCTTATACTTCTCAACAAAATCACCAACCTTCAACAAACCTTTCCCCATTATAAAAAATACAGCAGGGAATATCACCATAATATACCTTGGCTCCATATGATCAACCAAGATCGAAAAGAACAGAAATGGAATCACCATCCAAAGAACCAACAGTAAATCATTATTAAACTTCTTACTCTTACCTTTCAAAATTAAATCAAAAGACAAAACCAAATCCAACAACAACATCCCTAAACCAAAAAGGAAAACAATCAAAAAAGGCCAAAACAAGTAAGCAGGGAAAAAGTTAACATAAGTTCCGATACCAGAAATCCCCATCCCTCGAGAAAACCTATCTTCAGTAACACCAGTATACTTCAAAAGCACATTATCATCCAACTGAAATTGCATGTAAAGGAAAAATGGTGCAATAACAACTAAAAATATTACAAAAGCATACCATAAGTGCTTACATTTCAAGAAACTCAACTTCTCTGTAAACAACAAATACAATCCCAGAACACCAGCCAACAAAATACCAGCACCTCTAGTAAAAACAGTCAATCCCAAAAACAATCCAAACCAATAATAATTATAATGACCAGCTTTCTTAATATGAGCTTTCCAAAAAAAGTAAATTGCACCTAACCAAAACACAGTCATTGGCAATCCAACCAACAACCTACCAGTAAAAAACAAGTACTGCCAAAACACAGCAACACCAAACGCAGCAATCAACCCAACCCTTTTGTTATACATTTCTTTTCCAGCAAAATAAGCTAATGCAACACCAAAAACAGAAGCAATCAACTCAGTAATCCTTAACCAAGCTTCAGACAAACCAATCTTCATCATAAAACCCCAAATTGCAGGAATCAAAAAAGGCCTTCTAGGATTTAATTCAAAAAAATCATTCAACCCAAACAATCTTTGAGAAGATAATAAGTAATCAGCCTCATCCCACCAGATTGGTTGACCAACAGTTTTAACATAAACCCAAATTCTTAAAATAATAGAAAAAACAAGGATTACAACAAACAACAAATTCTGTCTATCCTTAATCCATTCTTTAAAATCCATCTTTAACTTCAGTCACACCCTCAGGAACTTCAATACCATAATACTCTTCAGGAATATCCATGTTATCTGGATAAGAAACTTCCCAAATCTTCAAAGGACCAACCATCATACCATTGTAAACCATCAAAGGATAACCACTTGCACTATCATCATGAACCAACTCTAAATACTCTCCAACATTATCCATCAAATACCACTGACTAAACCTTGACACCCAAACATCATGTGACAAGTATAATGCAGAACCAATAGGATTGTACTGGTTAGCATTATAAGTAGGAATTATGTAAAGACAACTTTGTAAAGCATCTTCCTCTTCATCAAAGATAACTTCCTGACCATTTATTGAAACACAAGCAAGTGGAACATTGTACTGCATTCCATTATAATTCAAAACAGCAGTTGGTTGTTCAAGATTACTAATTGTTCCATTTTCAGCAAGATCCATTGGTAATAAAACCGCAACAACAGCTGAAGTATAAGCAGGGAACAACATATCACCATAAATAAAATCATCATCCAATGCAGCACCACCAACATAAGCATAAGTTGTACCATTCCTAGTTTCTTGAGAATTAGCCATATCCAAACTCATTGAAGGAATCCATGAATACCTATCATAGTTTTCATCAGCACCAATTGAAGAGTAAGCACCATACTTTCCAATCTCATCACTAATCATTAAAACATGAGTAACATTATTTGCAGCTAACAGTTCTAAAGCTTCCATATCACTCTGCCCTGTCATTAAATGCCGACCTGTAAAATAATTAATTGCACCTCTTGCATTACCACCATCACTTATTGTAGCTCTCTCACCACCAGTTTGCACCCAATACCCATAATCCCACCAATGCGCAAACACAGCATCTTCAGGAGTGTTATCCCTAACCCAATCCATTGCATACTGCCACTGTGCATTATAACTTGGACCTGTGTAAGTAGCTTGACCTAAAGAAGTATTATAATTACCATACAAAATAGTACAAGCTAACAACACAATCAAAACAATAATTGAATATTTGTAAATTTCCTCTTTCATTTTCCAAGCTTTATCAATCAGATAAAACACTAAAAATGATGCTAAAATAGCAGTTATAGGAACAAATGAAAACATCAATCTTATAGCAGTTCTAGCACCTATCAAGAAAAAGATAAACGCAATCAAAACAAAAATCAAAGACCTATCAAATCTGTGGAATTTTTCAAACCCTTCACCATCATTGTAAAACTTATCAAGATAGTACCATCCAAGACCAATTATGAACAAAACCAAAGATCCAACAAAAGCTAAGTTAGATGTAAAAGTTTCACCATTAAAAACAGAAGCTGAACTATACCTACTCAAAGAGAAAAGTAACAAGAACACTGAAAACCCACCAGTTAACAAATACCTCTCCCTAACATTCTTTACAACTTCATAAAACAAGAATACAGCACCAAAGTAAAATAATCCAATATATTTCCAGGATAATTGACCAATCCAATCAACAAAATAAGGCTGATGCGATTCAGCAACAGTTAAGATCCACCTTGAACTAGCCTCATTAGTTAACTGTGCTAACAAACCACCAATCCTAGCAGATATAAATTCAATACCATAAATAGACACACCCAAAACTGAAATAACAGCAAGAACAAAAATAGTTGAAGTAATACCAGTGGGTAACTTAAAAGGAATTTTACTTTTAATTCTCAACAAATCTTTTTGGAAAACAATATAATTAACTAAAACAACACCAAAAGCAAGAACCATAAACCCTGAAGTTGTAGAGTTAAACAAATTCAACAAACTATATTTTACAGGATACCCAACCCACAACACTCCAAATGAAAAAATCATAAAAAGAATATATCCATAAAAATCTCTCTCACTAAACTTATCAAGTAAAACACAAACCAAAACAAAAGCACCAATAATAAGGAATAAAAAGTTAACACCACCCCAAATCAATCCCATACACCCCATTGCAGCACCAGATAAAGTTGCAGCAATTAACTTTGTTCTCAATTTCTTCTCTTGTATATACACAGTAAACAAATACAAACACAAGAAAAGGAAAAACATAGCCAAACTTTCTTTATCAGAAAAACCAGCCATTGTCCTGTACAAATAAGCAGGAGCCACAGCAATAAAAGCAGTAGCCAACAAACCAACTCTCCAGTCAAACACTCTCCTTACAAACAGGAATAAAAATATTAAACTAACAACAAAAACAACAGGTGGATACAACACATGCGCATACTCCAAAGTCATTGAAGGACTAAACAAATGTAAAAATTTGTAAAAGTAAACAATAAAATAAGTTAAAAAACTTAATTCAGAAATATTTGTATAACCTAAAGGAACATACCTCATCATATCAATAGCCATCAACTGCCCATGTTCCAACAAATACTTAGCATACCTCAAGAAAACAAAAGGATCAAGAGCCACAGGAATATAATTTCCAGTTGTTGCATCAATCAAATGACCAAGGTTTCTAGTTCTAATATAATATCCCATTCCAGCAATAATAGCTAATATCAAAAAAGGCAACCATTTCAAATTACCACTTTTAAAAGCTTTCAAAAATTTCTCTTTTCTCTCATTAAGAATATTATCTTGCTCCATATATACAACCCTTTGTTAGAATATTTTTACTGCCTTTATATAGTTTTTGTAAATAGAAAATAAAAATAAAAAAAAGAATTAGGGATTAAATTCTAATTCACATGCTTCAGCTACATTCTCAGTTTGACCTAAGAAAGAAACATCACCATTATCAATTCCCCAATGCATCTCTAAGTCATATGCATAATATCCATAAGCTAAACTTATACTATTAGCATCAAACTCTTCAAAATAGGTGTGTCCAATGTGTTGTCCATTAAATACCCAAGTGAATAACATCTGATCTACAGTAGTAGATCCAAACCATGCAATATGATTAGTATTATCCTTGAAGAACACATTAACATTGATTTCACCAGGATCTGCACCAAACTGAGTTGCATCGCCATCATTATACCAAACCCAAATTTCATCAGTATCAACATAACCAAGACCTGCATTTGTATCATAGTTAAATTGAGATAAAGAAAAGGCTTCATTAACAGGAGATGTAATGTGAATTGCATCAGCAGCAGTTTCACCAGCAACTATATCACTAATATCAAGATCTCTATCAATTTCAAAATTTAATTGGATAGTATCATTAGCAACAACATCAAAGTATTCAACTTCAACTTCATCATCATATCCGGTCCTATTAGGATTTAAAACAGTAAAATCTCTATAACTCTCAACATATGCAATATCCATTGCCCAATCTCCAATACAATAAGTTCTTCTACAATCTTCACAATCTTCACACTGTTCACAAACAATCTCTTCACACTCTTCTAACTCACAAGCTTCAAGATTACCTTCACAAAGTTCAAGATTTTCTTCAGAACCAGACAAATCCATTTCACAATCATCTAAATCCATTCTACAACCATTTCTAACTGTCTTACACATTGCTAAGGTATCTTCACAATCAATAGCTAATGCAGGTTCACCAATTGCAGGTGCTGTTTGTCCGCCACCCATTCTGTCTCTGATTTTGTCAAATATTGAGAAACCAGTTATATCCCAAAAACCAGCACTCACTGCACTTGTTGCAAGAATACTAACGATTGCAAAAACAAGTAAAACTTTCAAATATTTTTTCATTTTTATATCACCTTCCAATTTATTATTGAAGGCCCATAAATTTGAAATTTATGACACCTCATTTAATAATTATACAAATACACAAGGATCCTTCATATATATATATTTCCCTTAACAAACCTTATAAATTCAAAATTAAAAACTAAAACTAATGAAAAAGCAAATACTCCTATATTTTGCAATATTTATCATACTTTTAATAATCTTAAACGCAGTTTTCTTACACTTTGGCTACAATGACAAAGAAGAATATGTAGTAAACTCAAGATTCATTACAGATGATTCACCATTAACAAGCATAAGATGCAGCCATAATTGTATCTACCCTTATTTCCAAAGCATGTTCACAAACATAGCAGATTCAATATACACATTAAAAATAATAAACACAATATTCCTTCTACTAACAACAGTTCTATTATACTTAACAACAAAAAAACAAAAAACACTTTTGCTAGCTTTAACATCACCAATCATTTGGTATCTTTCAACAGCAATCACACCATTAATAATAAGCTCATTCCTATTCTTCGTTTCATACCTTTACCTTAAGAAAAACAAACTAATACTTTCAGGATTATTCTTAGGACTCACAACACTATTCTGGGATGCCTCACTATTCATTGTACCAATCTACCTACTAGCATTCTTTTACAATAAATCAGTCAAACAATTACTAACAATAACAAT
>JABHYY010000017.1 GCA_018653605.1 archaeon | reverse complement strand
CTTGTTTTGTATTGTTCATGAATCCACTTTAAGTTTGCTTTTGCTTGGTTTGCTACTTTTTTGTTTTTGTCTGAACCAATTACATTTATGTTTTGCAACAGTGCTTCTTGTATAACTGTTCCAATACCACAAAATGGATCTAAAAGAGTTTGTTTTGGTTTTGTTCCTGTTAGATTTACTAATATTTTTGCTAGTCTAATTGAAATTGTGTGTAATGGTCTTTGCTCTGGTCTTTCTAGATCTCTGAACTTGTGATCTTTTGGGTTGAACAATTGTATTGTTTCTGCCATGTAATCTTTGTATAAGATGATTTCAAAAGTTTTTTGTGCTTCTGATGGTGATAAGAAAGGTAGTTTTTGTTTTGATTTTCTGATTGTTGCTTTTACTTTCTCTTGTTTGAATATTTGTTTTAATTGTTTTCTAATTTCTGTATCATCCCCTTCTGTGTAGTTTGAGATTGCATATCTCATTTTGTTACTTGTTATTTCTGGGTTTATTTCTGTGATTACTTTTGCTATTTTTTGTGTTCCACCTAGGTGTTTTATTGTGTTCTTATCTAATTGGTTTGTTTCTAGAACTAATGCTACATCTGATGTGTGTAAGATTTTACAGTTGTTTAAATAGGATTTGATCTCTAGTATTGATAGTTCTGGATCTCTTCCTAGTATGAATATGTATTTCATATGATTTTAGAGTTTTTTACTGTTTATAAGATTTTGCTGAAACATAGAGATTATAAGGTATAATAGCTATATACTCTGTTATACCACAAAATCTATCCGTAAAGCTTTTAAAGAGCTATAAAAACCAAAAGACCATGAAATCCTACCTAGAAGGTGTAAATAAGAGGAAAAAGGTTGATATTATTCTTTTGAACACTCCAATTCTAGATTATAAGAAAAAAAAGGTTATTGATTATCTTGCAACTGCTCCTTTAGGATTGGGATATTTGGCTACAATTGCTAAGGAAAAAGGCCATAATGTAGGTTTACTTGATGCAGAAGCAAAAAAAGTTCCTATTGAGATTATTATTAAAGCAGTTAATGGAGCAAAGCCAAAAATTCTTGGAATTAACCTAATTTCTGCTAATTATGCTCTTACAAAAAAAATTATCAAAGGTATTAATCCTGAAATCTTTATTATTGCTGGTGGTCCTCATGCTACTTTAAGGGCAAAAGATGTTTTGAAACAAAATAAAAATATCAATGTTGTTCTTAGAGGTGAAGGTGAAGAAGCATGGGCACAATTCTTGAACAAATTTCCAAATTATGAAAATATAAATGGATTTACTTATAGAAAAGATAAAAGTATTGTTTGTATTGGTCAACAATCACACATAAAAAATCTTGATTCTTTGCCTTTTATTGATAGAAACTTTTTTTCAAATGATCCTTATTACAAAGATAACTTGAAAGAGGTAAGTATTTCTACTGCTAGAGGTTGTCCTGGTTGTTGTTCTTTTTGTTCTGTTCCTGTAATCAATGGAAGAAGAGTAAGAGCAAGGTCTTTTGATAACATTATCCAAGAGATTAAATCTTTAGAAAAAAAGTATGGTATTGATAGTGTTCATTTTACTGATGATAATTTTACATTTGATCAGAAATGGATTACAAATTTGTGTAAAGCTTTAGTTAAGGAAAAACTTAATATTAAATGGAGAGCTTTAGCAAGAGTTAATGATCTTGATGAAGATCTTTTATTATTAATGAAGAAAGCTGGTTGTTACATGTTAGCTATTGGAGTTGAATCAGGTTCTGAAAGAACTTTGAAAATTATTAACAAAACAATAAATAGGGGCCATTTGTTGAATGTTTTAGATGTTTGTAAAAAACAAAAAATCAAAACAAAGGGATTTTTTACAATTGGTTATCCTCATGAAACAAAAAAAGAGATAGAAGACACAATTACATTTGCTTGTGAATTACCTTTGGATGAAGCTTGTTTTACTGCTGTAAGAGCATTTCCTGAAACCCCACTTTATAATTCTCTTTTAGAGAAAGGTTTTACAAAAAAACAATTAGATTCATACCACCAATTTTATGATAAAGATTGCATTGATTATAAATTGACAAAGTACCATGTTGCAAACAAGGTTTCAATTAGCAATTTTTCATTACAATTCTTAGACAAATGTATTAAAAAAGCTAATAAACTATTTTGTAATACTAGATAATATGACTAGAGAAAATGAAGTTAAATTTCAAGTTAGTGACCCTGATTTAATAGAACAAAGAGCAAAGGATTTAGGGTGTGTTCTTGAAAGTGAAACTGAACAGGTTGATAGATATTTTGATTACCCTAGCTTTGTTCTGAGTCGACATTTACATGGTTTAAGAATAAGAGAATTTCATGGTGCTCCTCAATCTTGTGATTTTAAAGTGTTATTTTATTTCCCAGAAAGACCAAATGATCCTTGGTATGTTGATGAAAATGTTTCTGATTTTCCAGTTTCTAGAGAATGTTTAGTTTCAATATTCAAAAGATTAGGTATTTCAAATAGAAGTATTGGTGAAGAGCTTGATCCTATTGAATTAGAAAAAGTTCTTCTTGGAGAAAAATTAGTTGAAGCTTTTAGAATAACCAAAACTAGAAGAAAATATGCTTGTCCTGAAGGTATGCAAATCCTTTTTGATTATGTGAAAGAATTAGGCTCCTTTGTTGAACTTGAAGGATCACATTGTCAGGCTTATTTAAGTTCTTTAGGATTACCTGAAGATGGTAGATTAAAAAGATGGGGATACACATCACTATTATTAGAAAGCAAGGGCATCTTTAATCAAGGTAATTTTAAACCTCAATTTGAAAGATCACCTATGTGGAATGTTTTACCTGATGAAGTTACATTATATAACGCTATAAAGGGAGGTATTGTAGATCCTAGTCAAAGGAGATCACAACCTCATTTACAAACCTTTTAGGTATATTTGATTTACTTATTATTCCACTTGCTTTTAATCTTGAAATATAACTTTGTGTTGAACTTGGTTTCATTGGACTTTTCTCTATAATTTCTTTTATTGAATTTTTTCCATCACAAAGTTTTAGAATTTCCATTTTTGAAGGATTTAATACACTTAATATGCTTTTCAGGGATTTCGCATCTTTGATATAATTAACTTTTTTTAATTTATCATCTCTTGAAGTTAGCATATTATCTTTAACAAAACCAAGATAATTGTAAATGTTCACAGTTAAAGTTTTAATTAGATCTTCTTTTTTTAATTCTTTAAAGCTATCAATCAATTCATCTTTTGATGCATTTAAGGATTTGTCATCCTTACAAATATAAAAACCATCATCTCCTAAGAGGTAATGTAATAAATGGATTATTTCTTTGATTTGTTTTAGTTTTAGTTTATCTTTAAGGGCTTCTCTTATTGCTTTTTCAACTTCATTTTTTGACATTTCTACTGAAATCCATTTACCTGAGTCATAGTTTAAAATAGGGATTGGATTTGTGTATAAAACTCTTGGGAAAGAAACAATTATTCCTATTTCTGAAATTGATTCTTCAATCACTTCTAGTACTGCCTTAAACCTTTTACCTGTGAAATAATTTGTTACTTCTTTAACATTTAATTCAGGGAATAATTTCTTAAAAAATAGTGAAATTAAATAGTCAGCTACAATAAAAACAAGTTTACTTATTGTTATTGGTCTTCTTGAAAGATACATTTCTGATCTATAAGCATTTTCAACTTGATTAACAGAAATTTTACTTAAAATTCTATAAAGTAATTCATTGAACTCATCTACTTTTACAAGTCTTAGGAAAGCATCTGAAAGAAAAATAATTTCATAATCAACCTCATAATAATTTAGAATTGCTTGAATATTATTTATTACTTCTTTTTGTTTTGTTCTAAAGTCAACTGCTTCAGGTTTTTGAAATGAATAGATTCTTTTGTCCCAAATACAGAGAATAAGTTTGTCACCTTTCTTCATTGTATCTTTAAGGTCTTGAATATAATGAATCATAGGATAATGCAGGCTTTCTGCATAAAGATTAGCATAAAACACTCTTTTCATAGTGCAATATAGAATAATCAATTCTTTATAAATTTTATGTATTTGTCAAAAGATATTTGTTAAAAACATAAAAACTTATATATAAGTTGCACTTATGTATTGATATGCTTAAAAGAAGAGTTGCTAGGTTCGAAAAATTGGTAACCCAACAATATGCAAGTAATCTCGCCATTACGCATGTTTCTTTGGACCTAGATAACACCTCTTTTTTTGAGGCAAGCTGATAATGGAATTCAATATATTTGAAAATGGTTGTAAAGATCCAGAAGTAGTTGTTCTAGATACTAAGTT
>JABHYY010000016.1 GCA_018653605.1 archaeon | reverse complement strand
TTTTTTTCTAAATCCATAGGAAAATTGAAGTTAAGATATTATTTAAATCTTCTCTTTTGGTGTCAAATATTTTGCACCATAATCTTAAGTATATATCCTATTACTCAAAAAGTATGGAAGACAAATATAGGCTAACAGAAGAGAATATCAAAGGAGCATTAGAAGTAATTAAAAGGTTTCAAGAATACGATTATAAAATTGATCCTGATCTTGTTTTTGAGATTCTTCAAAGGAGACCAGATCAACCCCCTGTAATGGGAAGGGGTTGCTATTTTCAACCAATCACACTTAAAGGTGGAATCGAGGGGAAATTATACTTTGTTAGGCGTAGTGTTGAAGATGGTTTTGCTGATTATGTAATTACAGTTCAATATTATTCTCCAGATCATGATGTAGAAGTAGAATTAGTTCGAGAAGGATACCCTGCAAATTATTTATTTGGCATGTAAATTCAACAACTCCAAACACCTAACCCTTCAGTCTTAGCAAAAGTCTCAACCTCTTTTAGCTCCAAATACCTACTAGTATCAGATGCATACTTATCATAAACCCTAGCATAACCTTCTGCAACCAAAACCTTGTTCACATTAGAATCACCAACATAAACATATCTTAACAATCTACCATAATTGCCTCTATCAGAAATATCTGGTTCCAAATAAACATCTTTTCCAAATGTCAACTCAGTCAACCTATCCTTAGCTTCTTGATAATAACACTCGCCAGTTTCAGGAGTGTTAATACCAGACATTCTAATCCTTTCAGAAATATTAACATCAAGAGTATCACCATCTACAACATATGTTACCTCATAAGGGCCTTCAAACCCATTACCTACACTTTGGCCTGTTATGCTACAAGAGCACAACAGAACCAACAAAATACCGCAGATCCATTTCATACTCTTAATACTGAAAAATAGCTTTAAAAAACCACACCCTAAATTCCTGAAAATCTTCCATAATTCCAATCAAAAACTTTATAAATACCCAAATTTCCCTTCTTTCTAGGCGGTCATAGTGGTTGTGCCCCACCTGTTCCCATCTCGAACACAGAAGTGAAACCAACCGACGTTCTGTTGCGGTACTGCATTTCATGCGGGAAACTCAGTTCGCTGCCTACTTAATATTCTTATTAAATATTTGTAAGCAAATAAAATCTAGAATAAATTGAATTTTTGGATATTTTGGCTTAATAGAAAAGTTTATAAATAAAATTTACCACTAAAGAGTAAGAAAATGTCATCCAATTGGTTAAATCTGGGTTTGCAAGGAATTGTTCTAGCTAACGCTTTAGGAGGCAATATAGAAGCACAAGGATTAGAAGAAAAATCTCCATTTGTTGTTTCTGTTTATGGTGAACCTACAAATGAGTTTGATGGTGATAAATCTGAATGGATTTATGATGATAGATTTAGGGAGAATGGTTATGATGTTATTCAGTTAGATTTTGCTGGAGAAGATAATTTTAGTTATGAAAGAGCCCTATTAAATCAGATAAAAAGAGTATACAGACAAAAGGGAGCAATTCCTATTTTGATGTTCAATCTTCATGGGACAACTGTAAGTATGGCTTTAAATCAAGGAAGGGAATGTTCAGTTAGGAATGGAGGAGAAAGGTTCGAAAACGAAGATTGTTATATTGATGTCTGGGACACAAAGTTTTTTGAAGAGTTAAAAGAGTATATGGATCCTGAAGGATTAATTGTATTATACTCTTGTTCTACTGGTAAGGGAGATGCAAATCTTGCTACAAGGATGAGTGAAGTTACTGGGCTTCCTGTTTTTGCTCCAACAGAGAATGCTTCTTTTTATAATGGTATTATGGATAATCTTGATAGGGAAACTGCAGAAACATTGCCATACCTTGATTTTGATTTAGAAGGAAACTTTGTAGGTATTCATTTTTATCAAACATATATTGATCCTGAAAAACAGAGAGTTGTTTGGGTTTTTGGAGACAAAGAGTATCCTATGGACAATTCCGTTAGAGAAATTACTAACTTTGTTGATGGGGAAGCAGGAGAAGAAGCTTCTTTAGAAATGGATATTTTGGCTGAGACATTTAAAGTAGATAGGGCAAGTGGTTACTTGCTGAGATTAGATTGATCTAATTTATTATCTTACTTCTTACAAAACATTTAAATTCTACAAGTCCTAACAAACTTTTATGAAACTTACCTGGGATCTAAAAGTATTAGCAAAAGATGAAAAAGAATTTCTAAAAATCATAAAAGAACTAGAAGGAATTCTACCCAAAAGTGAGCAATTTCTAAAAACACTTTCACCAACAATGTCAACCAAAGATTTCAAAGAATTGATTGACTTTAGTGAAAAAACAAAAGAAAAAATAAGAAAAATTGGAGCCTATTTAGGACTGCTTTCTTCAGAAGACACAAAATCACAAAAAGTAATGCAACTCCAGCCTAAAATAGAACAACTTTCAATCAAACTTGCAGATAAATCAAGACCAATCAGCCATTGGATAAAAGGATTAGAAGTAGAAGGGAAAAAACCTTTAGACAACAAAAATGCAGAAAGATTATTCAAAACCCTACCTGATCACTATTACAGTTTAATGTATTCAAGAAAACTAGCAAAACACAACCTATCACAAGAAGTTGAAAAGATAATCCATAGAAAGGACATCAATGGAGTTGATGCAATAACAGAAGTTTATGATAAGGTTACTACTAATTTCCTTTACAAGTTTAAAGTGAAGGGAAAAGAAAAAGTTTTTGACAACCAAGAAGAGCTAAGAAAATACACTTACAGCCCAAAAAAAGAAGAAAGGAAAGCAGCATATGACGCTTTATTTGAAACTTATGAAAATAATAAAGAAACCCTTTTTACATTATACGCAGCAATTGTTAAAGATTGGGACCAAGAAAGAGAATTGAGAAAATACAAATCAGCAATTAACATGCGAAACTTAAGTAACTCATTTGAAGATCCAGTTATTGAAACAATGTTAAACACTTGTAAGAAGAACAAAACTATTTACCAAGAGTTTTTCAAACTAAAGGCAGAAATGCTTGGCATGAAAAAGTTGGCAAGAACAGACCTATTAGCCCCTTTTGAGAAAAAACAAAAAAAATACACTTTTGAAGAAACAAAGAAAATGGTTTTTGATGTTTTCAACACATTCCACAAAGATTTTGCAACAAAATCAGAAATCCTATTCAAAGAAAATCACATTGATTCACATCCAAGACCAAGTAAAAGAACTGGTGCATTCTGTATGTCAGTAAACTCAACAATCGCACCTTATGTCATGCTTAACTTTACAGAAACCAGAAGAGACATTTCAACAATGGCACACGAGCTAGGTCATGCAATACATGACTTATACTCACAGGAATTACCTTTGTCAGTATCTCATGCACCAATCCCATTATGTGAAACAGCATCAACATTTGCAGAGATGTTACTTTTTGAAGAGCTATTAAAAAATAGCAATAAACAAGAAAAAATAATCTTATTAGCAGAAAAGATTGGAGATTCATATGCAACAATCATAAGACAAGCTTATTTTGTTGACTTTGAGATTCAAGCTCACAAAGCAATTCCACAAGGTTTATCAGAAGAACAACTAAGTGACATGTATTTCAAAAATCTAAAAGAACAGTTTGGAGATTCAATTGACTTACCAAAGAATTTTAGATATGAATGGTCTTACATTCCACACATTTTCCACACACCTTTCTATTGCTATGCCTACTCTTTTGGAGATTTACTTTCATTAGCACTATATGCACAATACAAAAAACAAGGAAAAAGTTTTATTCCTAAATTAGAAATAATTCTAAAAGCTGGTGGCTCTCAAGATCCAGTAAAATTACTAAACAAAGAAGGATTTGACATTACAACAGAACAATTTTGGCAATCTGGTTTTGATGTTGTAAAAAGTTGGTTAAAAGAATTAAAAAAATTAAATCATTCTTCATAAAAAGTTAAGGCTCCAGTTTGTAAAGCATACATAAGTCCATCTTTCTTTCTATACTCTTGAGATTCTGGATTTTTTCCTCTTGCCAATACCTCTCTCTGACCTCTTACAGAACAATCCTGTGGTGGGAGACAATATAAATTTCCAGTAGCTAGAACAACAACTCCGCCTTCATTAGTTATATCTTTTCTACAATTAGTATCCTGGCAATGAAATTCAACATTTTCAACATTTCTTCCTCTTAGTCTTGTTAATTTACTTGCCAATGTAACTCCAACATGTCCTAATATTTCCATAGTATTTCTAAATCCCATAATCTTTAGCTTTTTCTCACTCTTTATATATTTTGCTCTTTAGTTCAGGTTTATCAAACTTTACCACAACAATCTATATAAAATTCTCAAACAGAAAACCTGCTATGAGATTCGCACACTTTGCAGATTGCCATATTGGAGCTTGGAGAGAAGATAAACTAAAAAAACTCAACCTAAAAGCCTTTCAATCAGCAATCCAAATCTGTATAGAGAAACAAGTAGACTTTATTCTAATCTCTGGAGACCTCTTCAACACAGCACTTCCAGATATAAACTATATCAAACAATGTGTGCAAGAATTAAAACTTCTCAAAGACAAAAACATTAGAACCTACATAATCCCTGGCTCACACGACTTCTCACCTTCAGGAAAAACAATGCTTGATGTTTTAGAAAAAGCAGACCTAGTAACAAACACAATGCAATATAGAGATCACAAACTAACCTTTACACAAGACCCAACAGGTGCAAAGATTGTTGGCATCTATGGAAGAAAAGGTGGATTAGATAGAGAAGAGTACAAAATGCTAGACAAACCAGCTTTGGAACAAGAACCTGGCTTCAAAATCTTCATGTTCCACACTGCAATCAATGAATTCAAACCAGATCCAAGGATCCCAGGAGAACCAGTTACATCATTACCAAATAATTTTCAATACTATGCAGGAGGCCATGTTCACTACATCTTCAGAAAAGAACTAAACAATGGAATCATAACTTATCCTGGTGCACTTTTTCCAAACAATTTCAAAGAGCTAGAAGAATGGAAACATGGTGGACTTTACCTTTACGACCAGACTTTAGAATACATTCCGATCAAACTAAAAGAAGTTCTATCAGTAACAATTGATGTTAATGGCCAAACTCCAGAACAAGCAGAAGAAACAATAAAACAAAACCTAAACATTGATGCCAAAGATAAAATAGTAACAATAAGAATTAAAGGAGAACTTGATGGAAAACCTTCTGATATAAACCTAAAAAAAATCCTAAAGTTAGACAGTTACATCACTCTAAGAAACACAGCAAAACTAACTTCAAAAAAATCAAAACAAACAGACATGAAACAAGGTACTGTTGAAGAGATTGAAACAGAGATAATAAATGAAAATGAACAATCTGACCTAATTCCAATATTAATGAAAACATTAGACAAAGAAAAACAAGAAGGAGAAAAAGTTGCAGACTTTGAGAAAAGAATTGTCCATGATGCTTCACAGATAATAGAAATATGAAACTTAAAAAATTAAAACTAAACAACATTAGAAGTTACACAGAGCAAGAGATAACTTTCCCAGAAGGATCTCTTTTACTCTCAGGAAACATTGGGTCAGGCAAATCTTCAATATTGTTAGGAATAGACTTTGCACTTTTTGGATTACAGAGAGGAAACTTAGATGGTAATGCACTCTTAAGAAATGGAGAAGACAAAGGTTCAGTTGAACTTTGCTTTGAAATAAATAATAAAGATATAATCTTACAAAGAAATATTAAAAGAAGTGGCTCAGGGGTAGTTCAAGAGCCAGGACAGATAATAATTGACAATGAACTTCACAAGGCAACACCAGTAGAACTTAAAGACAAGGTTCTAGAATTGTTAAACTATCCAAAACAACTTTTAACAAAAAATAAATCCTTGATTTACAGATACACAGTTTACACACCTCAAGAACAGATGAAACAAATTCTATTGGGGAAAAAAGAAGATAGATTAGAAACATTAAGAAAGGTTTTTGGCATTGATAAGTACAAAAGAATCAAAGATAACTCCAAAATAGTAATCTCAAAAATAAAAGAGAAAAAGAAGTTTTACCAAGGAGAAACTAGCAATTTAGAACAAAAAGAAATAGAATATAAAGAAAAAGTAATCGAATTAGAACAGGTTGATACAGAAATAAACCAACTCTTACCCTCCCTGACAGTAAAAAAACAAGAATTAGAAAAAAAGAAACAAGAATCAAAACAATTTGAAGCTTCTTTAGAACATTTAAACAAACTAAAATCTGATTTAACTCTACTAGAAAACAACTTAAAACACCTAACAAATAAAAAACAAGAAGATCAAACACTTTTAGAGCAAATTAATCAAAAAATTTCACAATTACAACAAGAAAATCTAGAAGTAAAAGATTCTTACACAGAACTAATACAAACCAACAAAGAACAAATAGAAATTATAGAGAAAGAAATAAGACTTCTACTAGACAAAAAACAAGAATCCAAAGTTCACAAAGCAAATTCATTAACACTACAAAGCAAAATAAAAGAAATAGACCAATGTCCTACTTGTTACCAACAAGTATCAATAGAACACAAAACCAACATCCATCAACAACAACAAAACACTATACAAGAAATGGATAAACAACTTTTAGGTCTTGAAACAAAAGAACAAGAATTACAAAACAGAATACAAACTTTAAAACTAAATCTAGAAAGTCTTACCAAAAGAGAATCAGAAATAAAATTAATTCAACATAAATTAAAAGAATTTGAAGAAAACAAAACAAAAGCACAAACACTACAAACTAAACAAGAACAACTAGAAAAAGCAATAAATGAAATCCACACAAACAAAACACAACTTCAAGAACAAATAAACAATCTCAAGGATACTGAAAGCATATTTACAAACATAAAACAAGAAAAAGAAGCACTAGAAAAGGAATTTAGATTACTAGAAATAAAAAAAGCTTCTTTAGAAGCAAAAAAATCCCCTTTAGAAAGGTTCATGCAAGTTTTAGAAAGAGAAATTCAAATAAAAAATGAAACAATAGCAAAATTAAACAAAATAAACAAAACACAATTTTTCTTAGAAAGTTCATTCATCCCAACCCTAGATTCAATTGAAAAGAATGTAATGTTCAAAGTCCATGAAGAATTCAACAGCATTTTCACAACATGGTTAGCAATCCTAGTTGATCTAAACATAAACCTAGATGAAGAGTTCACACCAAAGATTGAACAGAATGGTCATGACATTGATTACGAATACCTTTCAGGTGGAGAAAAAACAGCAACAGCCCTTGCCTACAGATTAGCTCTAAACCAGGTAATAAATAAAATGATGGTTGAAATTAACACAAAGGGTTTACTAATCCTAGATGAGCCAACAGATGGATTTTCATCAGAACAATTGGACAGAGTAAAGGATCTAATCAATGAACTAGACATGGAACAGATAATCCTAGTAAGTCACGAATCTAAGGTTGAAAGTTTTGTGGATAATATCCTCAGATTTGAGAAACAAGACCATATAACCCAATTACAACAATAAAATATATAAATGACCCTACTAATTATATAAATATGAAAAGGGGCTTGCTAATTTTACTTATATTAATATTATCTCTAAGTATAGTTTCAGCTTCAGATATTTCAATAACAGAAATAAATTCTACAACAATAATTAGCCCTGGAGAAGTAGGAATATACAATCTAAGAGTCACAAACTTAGATGCATATGAACTTAATCTTCAATTTCAAGCAGATCCATTTGCAGGATTACCTTCAAGTGATTTTGATCATATTTTTATTGATCCAAATATATACACTTTAGTAGGACATGAAACAGTTGATATTCAGGTTGAAATGAAATTAAAGGGTGATTCCGAAACACAGAAAAGATACCAATCATTTATTACAGCAGAAGCATTAAACAAAGAAGTTTCAGAAAAATATGATTTACAAGTTTTTGCAATGGAACCAGAAGATTCAATAACAGTTTATCTTAAAGATGTTCCAGAAACAATTTCACCAGGAACAGACTTAATTTTCAATGTAGGCCTAACAAACAATCTTGATGAATCTCTAAGCAATGTTGAAGTATATGCTAGTTCAGAGATTTTTGAAAAACAAGAAACAATACAATTATTCTCAAAGCAAGAAAGAGACTTAGAATTTATATTTCCAATTGAAACTTCAACAGTTCCAGATGATTACACTTTAAATGTTAGAGTTTACTATGATGATGAACAAGAAGCAAGTGAAAGTTATGATTTCACTGTGGAACTATATGAAGATGTTTCAGAAACAGTAGAAGATGTTAGCTCTTTATTATTCAGAGAAATTAAAGTAACCAAAGAAAACAATGGAAATGCAATTGTTGGAGAAAGTTACAATTTTGGTTTAACTCTTATAGAAAGATTATTTGTTTCATACTCAATTGAGCCTACTTATGTTGATGATGGCACAGCTTATTGGTCATTCAACTTAGACCCAGATGAAAACTTTTCCTTACTAATAAAAATTAATTACAGACCTGTATGCATAGCAATAGCAGTTATATTACTTTTCGGCCTTGTAGCAATGTACTGGTTAAGCAAAGGTTTAGTGATAAAAAAATCAGTATTCAAGCTAAGGCAAACAACTGAAGGTATTTCAAACTTGAAAATAATGCTTCATATTAAAAACAATTCTAACAAAACAATAAAGAATGTTTTACTAATTGATATTTTACCAAGAATAATTAACCCTTCAACAACATTTGGAACCTTAAGACCAAGTAACATTGAAAGAGGAAACAAAGGCGTTAGACTTATCTGGAAAATACCTGAATTAGTTAAGGGTGAAGAAAGAGTAATTTCTTATGAAGTTGAAGCAAAGATGAAAGTGTTTGGAAAATTCACATTACCACCTGCTATGATTAGGTACAAAAAACCAAGAGGAAAAGTTGTAAATATCAGATCTAACCCTCTAAGCCTACTTTCTGGTTATGTTGAAGAGATCAAGAAAAAGAGATAACTTTAAATATCCTCAATTTTTTATTCTTCTAATACCCACCCTAGCTCAATGGTAGAGCATCTGGCTGTAGAAAGTCGACATTCGATTGGGCCATAAGGCTAAAGATGAAAAATGTTCAGCTGATACCAGGGGGTTCCCTGTTCAAATCAGGGGGGTGGGACTTTTTTTTAAATTAGAATAATTCTACATCATTTTTAATTCGCCAGTAATAGAATCAATTTTATCTTCATCATCTGGACCAATTCCAAGACAAGTAGTAGTAGCTTTTTTGAAAAAAGTTTTTCCTGCATCTGTAATCATTGCAGTTTTAAGACCAGCTTCCTCAGCTAATCTCTTATACTTTACCATCTCTCGCATATGTGCAACTTTCAAAACAATTTTCTTTGCACCTTCCTGTCTCCACTTTTCAATTTTTTTCTTATCTGTTTTCAAAACTACATCAACAAAGGCATGTCCGCACTGCGCACTCATTTTACCTTTATCCATTTTCAAGTCTTGTCTAACTAAAACTACTGCTTTCATAGAATTATATAATCCAAAACACTATTTAAAATTATCTAATTCCTAAACCTTTAAATAACATAAACTCTCTATAAGGTTTATTAACGATTGAGGTGATAATATGAAAAAACTATTTGTTTTAACAGTAATTCTAGTACTTATGCTTTCTAGTATTGCAAGTGCAGGAATTTTTGATTGGTTTACAGGAGGAATAACTGGTATGAATACAGCTGAAGGAGAAAATTCAGCAGGAGAAGGTGGAGACTCTAGCTCTGGTAGCGACTCTAGCTCTGGTGGTGATTCTAGTTCTAGTGGAGACTCTATTTCTAGTGGCGATTCCAGTTCTGATGGAGATTCTAGTTCTAGTGGTGACTCCAGTTCTAGTGGTGACTCCAGTTCTAGTGGTGACTCCAGCTCTGATGGTGACTCCAGTTCTGATGGTGACTCAAGTTCTGGTGATGAAGGATCACAAAACTTAGAAGGAGATTCTACAGAAGAGTACTATGACGAAGAAGAAGAGTATTATGATGATTCAGAAGAGTACTATGACGAAGAGGAAGAATACTATGATAACACAGATGATTGGCAAGATGACCAAGATTGGGATGATGGATATGATTCTAGTTATGATGATGGAAGTTATACTGGTGATGAATGTGGTCCTCAAGAATCTTGGGATGGATACAAATGTGCTTTTGATGAGAATAAAAAATACAATGATGAATGGCAGGATGACAAACACAAAAAACCTAGGAAAGGTCGAATGATGGCACCTGGATTTGATGATCCAAGCAAACCACCTATGGAAAATATGCAAGAAGAGTATGGAGAAGGTTGGTGTAATGGTGATGGAAACCAAGGTCAGTGTTGTCCAGACAATATTTGTGATGAATGGGAACAAAAAACTCATGGATGCCCACAAGATTGTGGTTGGGATGATGGAGGAGAATATCAATGTATTGATGATGCAACATTAGAGATGAAAAAACAAGAGTGTATGAATAATGGTGGAAATTTTGAAACCCATGGTTCATCTGAATGTCCAGAGCCCTTCTGTCACTTTGGTGGTGGAGATTTCTTTGGTGGAGGAGATTGTGATAACATAGATATGGAAATTCAAAAATGTGAAGAAATGGGATTGTTTCCACATGTTACATCCTCTTGTATGGTACAATGTAAAACTAATGTAGGTAAAGCTGTAGGACATATCCAAGAAGATGTTCCAGAAGCAAAAGCATTAAAAATGGTTTTAAAATTAGATGCAATGGTTATTAAATTTTCAAAGCTTAGTACAAACTTAAACAAACTAGCAGATTTCTATGAAGCAGATGATCAAGAAATGGCTGACAATTATAGAGAGGCAGCAAATCATCTTGAAGAAGTTTCAGGTGTTTTGAGTGGTATTAAAGAAGACATGGCAACAGCACTTTCAGAAAAAGGCAAATTAGAACAAAAAGACCTTTACAATTTCAAGAACAAGTTTAGAAAGATTGTTGATGATACCCTAACAAAAACATTGTACTTAATGCTTGGTGTTGAACCTCCAGAAACCTCACAAGGCGAAGAAGGACAAGCTTTAGATGATTGTAAAACAGATGAATTCTGTTTCACGTTAAATTTTGAACAATGTGCAGCTGGAACAACATTCAATCCAGAAGAAGGAGTAACAGTTGAAATTATAGGTATGGATGAAGATTCAAATCAAGACTGTCTTGTTAATGCAAACAAAGATGGAAGCGATTTTTCCTGTAACTTCCCAATTGAAGTTTGGAAATATGAATCACCTTCAGCAGACTTATTTGAAGATTATTGTGAAGGATTTGAAGTGATTTATGTTTTTGAAGATGGGATTCCTGAAGAACCAATAGAAGACATGGTAGAATTTACAGATGAGCCTGTAGAAGAAACAGTTGAAGAAATCATAGAAGAAGTAACAGAGGAAGCAACTGAAGAAGTTACAGAAGAGCCAGCAGAAGAAGTTGTTGAAGAGATTATTGAAGAAATGCTTGAGGAAGAGGTGATATAAAATGTGGAAAAAAATTATAGCAATACTTTGCATTATTTGTTTAATGTTTGTGTTAACTGCTTGTGGAACAAGTGAAGCTGATATTGAATCAGCAGATGAAGCAGCAGAAACAGCAGAAGAAGTTGCAGATGAGCTTACAGAACTTACAGAAGAACTTGAGGATCTTAATTCAGACTTAGGTTAATTTTTTTTATTTTTATTTTTATTTCATATGCAATTCTACAACATCATCATCTTTTAATTTATGATTTAAAGAAATTTTAGTGCCACCATGCTTTGCACCCCTACCCCAAACCCGACCAAACTTAAATTTTTTAACAAAATCTTTGTGAACATACCTAGCCAAATCTTTTACAGTTGAACCTTTTTTCAAAGAAACAGGAGGATAAGCTTTTGGCTTTCCAGGCATTTTAGTAAAAACTTTAACCAAACTTAGATTCCTCCAAATAATATCTGCAAAATTCTTTTCACCATTATAATAAATTACTTTATGTTGAACATCATCAATATATTCTAACTCTTTGAGAGTTTTTCTTCGTTCAGTTTCATTTCGAGACATAACAATAACAAGTTCACTTAATCTAACAATACCTAAAAATGAAGGCCCATCAACAGTATCAAAATAATCATCAACAATCGCAGGCAATTCAATCAATTGAATTTTAACACCTTTGTAATCAAATGTTGCAATTTCAGGTCTAACAGTAGTAAACTCATAATCAGCAATCAAAGGTTTTGCATTTGTTAACTCATTTAACAAAGTACTTTTCCCAGTGTTAGTATAACCCACAATCACAACAGTTGCAGCACCCTCTTTTTTAATAGAATATTTAGATTTACCTTTCTTATTCTGCTTTTCCTTGGCAAGAATATCTTTATATTTTTTAGTGGTCTCTTTAATCCATTTGACAAGCTGTTCTGCACTCTTGTGCTTTGGCGCTTTAGCATACATCACCTGCAAAGCCTTTAATTTGTCTGCAGGAGTCTCTGCTTCCCTATATTTCTGTTCAGCTAACTGATATTCTAGACTTGCATTGACTGGCATACAAAATAGTAGCTAAAACCCCTATAAAAAGCTTTTTAAACCGAAATATATTCTTCAGAACCATGATAGAGTTCAATTGGCTACCTGATATTGTAAACACAATAGTGGCAGCTCTTCTGATAGTAATCTTTGGTATGATCCTTGGAAACATAGTAGCAAAGCTAGTAAAAAGGCTACTAAAGGAGCTAGAAGTTGAAAGAGTACTAAAAGAGCAAAAAGTAAAATTTCCAGTTGAGGATTTTGTAAGCTCTTTATTCAAATACATAATCTACATAATTGCAGTAATCTGGGCACTAACTCAATTAAACATTGCAACCACAATGTTATACATAATCTTAGGATTGATTTTAGTAATTTTAATCAGCTTCATAATCCTTGCTTTCAAAGACATAATTCCAAACTTTGTAGCAAGTTTCGTTGTACACTTCAGACAGATTGTAAAAAAAGGAGACTACATTCAAGTAGACTCTGTTGAAGGTAAAGTTATTGAAGTTGACATGCAAGAAACAAAGATAAAAACAAAAGAAGGCGACACAGTAATGCTACCTAATTCTTTATTATTAAAACATAAAATTACAAAAAAGAAAAAATGAAAGTTGTAATGATAATAGCACCTGAAAATTTTAGAGATGAAGAATTGTTAGAACCAAAAGATGTTCTTGAAAATGCTGGTGTTGAAGTTACAATAGCTTCTAAAGATTCAGATTCAGCAACAGGAATGCTAGGTGCAATGGTTGGGGTTGATATGGATTACAAAGATATCAAGGTTGAAGATTATGATGGTATTGTTTTTGTTGGTGGTTCAGGTGCTAGTATTTACTTTGACGACCTTAAAGCGCACTCTTTGGCTAAGGAATTCTTTGAACAAGGTAAAGTAGTTTCAGCAATCTGTATAGCTCCTTCTACATTAGCACATGCTGGTTTACTAAAAGGTCGAAAAGCAACTTGTTTTGCTTCTCAGGAAGAAGATTTAAAATCTTTTGGTGCAGAATACACTGGAGAGCCAGTTACAACAGATGGTAAGATTGTTACTGCTTCTGGACCTACTGCTGCAACAGAATTTGGTCAAGCTATCTTACAAAACCTTTAAATACACTCACTTTAAACTTTTTTTCTATGTCAATTGAAAAAATAGAAATGAATATTAGATCACATATTCTTGCTGTACCTAAACCTAGTTTTTATCAAGGTAGTAGAGAGTTCATTGCAGATGATTATACAAAGATGGCAGTTGAAGATTTTGATGGCCTTTTCGATTTTGATAGTCATTACTTAAAACATAAAGATACACCTGACCATGAAAGAATAGTAGGTGAAAAAGAAGGATTAGATTTAGGTTTAACAATGTTTATAGGTCAATTAATTAGGGGTGTTGGAAGAATAGAGTTCCAAGGTCTAACAAGAAGTTATTTATTTAATCCAGTAGATCCTTCTCTTGATCCACAATTACCTTTACCTGATTTAGAAGTAGTTTCCTTATTAACATATGGTTTAAGACCACAACATGAAGCTGCATTAGAAGAGATTAGTAGATTCTATGAAGAGCATGGTTGGAACACACACATCAATTGGGAATTAATCCCTCAAGAACAAAGAGAACAAATAAGACCAGAATCAGGCAGGTTTAGAAGTAAAATTGGTATGATTAAACCAGAAGAATTACAAAGACTTGCACAAGAACACCTAGGCTATGATCCAGAAAGATTATGCTTTTGATTTTTTCTTAACAACAACTTTTTTCTTCTTAACAACCTTCTTCTTCTTTACAACAACCTTTTTCTTTTTATTATTTTTAATCCAATTTTGTTTTTTAGCATAGCTAACAGGATTCTTAACTTTATTACAAACACCAGCATCACAACAAATCCTAAGATCTTTGTAATAACCCTCATTTGAACAGTTTGGAGGTAGTATAGAATTCTTCTGTTTTTTATTCCAAGAGATTTGAGCATTAATATAAACCTCTCTTAAAGGAGATTTATTCTTTTTGTTCCATTCCTTAACTTTAGCTTCAATAGCTTTAATATCCCAACCAACACTTTTCAAAAAATTAACTAAAATAAATAAAGCTCTTTTCTTACCATCTTCCATTCCACCCTTAAGTATATTTGCCATACAAGCAGGAAAATGTTCTTCACCAATAGCTGTTTTTGGCAATTCATAAATTTTCTCAATTTCATCCTTCTCATCCTTCTTAAACTTCCGAGTGTGCCAATCATAAGCTTGTATTATCAACTGCTTTGCATCATGCTTCTCAACATTCCTATCTAAAAACTTTCTAACAACTTTTACATTTTCAATCTTTGCATCCTTTTTCTTAAATTTTAAAAGATCATTAACAGCAATTGGCAAAGAAACCAACTTAGTTTTTTCATGCATTGAATAAGGTGATCTAAACATATGTCTAGAAGAAATTAAAATAGTATCAATATCAACAAGAGCAAAAGGATTAAACTTTTCATTCTTAATTAAATCAGATCTTTTCTTACCTGTAATTTTAGCAATATTACCTAATCCTTCCTTAGATAATATCTTCTTAGACAACAATTCACAAATCATATTCTCTAAATACATTGTAATAACTTTTGGTGCATCAGGAAACAAACTTTTAGTTTTCATTCCATTAACTTCATCAGGAAAAGCTTCAAATGGAATACCAATATGGAAACCCTTTGACCCCGAAAATTTCACAGAAATACTTTCAACATTGTGAAACTTAATTGCCTCAAGAAGAAAGTAAGTGCACCACCTAGCATAATCCCAATAAGGTGTATCAATATCTAAAATCAAATCCCAACCTTTCCTATTCTCATCCAGCTCTCTTTTAGTCATTCCAGGCTTAAGATCCATTGGCTCTACCCACCTTTCTTCAGAAATGTGAAAGCTTGTAGCGCCCTTCTTAGCCATATCTAAAACATCGCCAGGAAAGTGTACAGTATCAGGTCTACGCCCAAAGGCTTCATTGTACCTAGCAGCAAGCTCTCTATCAGAAGCAACACTTAAGATAGCCTCTTGAACTTCTTTCTTAGAATAAAATTTTAGATACCTATTATCTCCCATACACTAATCAAATTTAAAGAAATATATAACCTTTACTCTTGTTGACCCATCATGTCCATCTGAGCAACTTGCACTTGAGAAACAATATCTTGCATTTCAGCATTCATCTGTGTAAACACACCTTCTAAACTTTTAATTTGCTCATTAACCAATTCTTGAGCACCAGAAACATCTTTCTCAACAGCCACACCTTTACCAACATTCATTATAACTTTATCAACACTAGCTAACTTACCCTTAACAAAAACTCCAGCACCTAATGGGAACAAAGTTTCCTCACTACTCAAAGAACTCAAACCATCACTAACTTGTTTTAATTCACTTAGTTGGTGTTCTAGAACTTGAATCTGTTCCTGCAGAAACTTTAACCTTTGGTTTAGCTCCTGCATTTGCATCTGTTTTTCCTGATCCATTTTTTCTTTTTCTCTGCTTTCTTGGTCGAGCTTTAGCTTCTTTCTTCTTACTCTCTTTAAACTCTACACCCAAAGCTTTACAAACTTCTTTAGAATTAGCACCTTTTTTAATATCAACCTTTTCATCCAAAGGTTCAAGGTGTTTAATATTACATTTTCTTTCTCTAACTTCACCAGCCACCATAACAAAAGTATCATCAATAACTTCTACAACAACTCCTTTTTTTCTAGCATCTCTGCCTGCAATTTTTACAACAACTCTTCCAACTTCAATCATTTTCTTACCTCAGCAACAATTTTCTTTCTTGAACAAACAGTACACAAAAATCCACCATATGGCCTTTCAGGTCTCTTTGCAGTTTTAGGCATGTTTTGCATTTTAATAGGCCTTTCCCTTGGCACCCCTGCTAACTGCTTACCACAACCAGCACACTTTGCCTTAGCAGGCTTTCTCTTCTTATAATGAGTAGTTACACCTTTAGATATTTTAACCTTAACTCTTCGGTATGTTCGACTCTTAGTTTTGTTTGGTAACATATTAGTAAATAAAAAACCTCCCTTTATAAACATTTCTAATGGATCTTCAAAATCTTCCTCAGACTCAAACTTATAACAATTGAAAATATAATATATATCCATAACCAACCCAGACCAAATAAGATATCAGGGTTACCTAAATCAGTATAATACCCTCTCAACCAAGAAAATATAAAGATAATTGGAATCAAAGTAAACAATGTAGGTTTCATACTTTGCATCATATACTTCATATTTTTTTCCATAGCCCTTTTTTGAACTTCCATCATTTTCTTAGGATCATCTTTAAGACTTTTCATTTCTTTCTGAAGATCTTTCATTTCACCTTTCAACTCTTTCATAAGTTTTTGATCAGTCAGGAATTTGTAAGCAAGAGTAATACAACCAGTTATAAGAAAACTAATAAGAAGAAGGTTCCATGGATTAGGTAAACTCATTACAGGTCCTAATATTGGATCTAATACGCTCATTTCCCCATCATCTTCCTTAATCCTGGATACATATCCATCATATGTTGATTTGCAATCTCTTCATATAACTTATAGATTATCATAACAGCTAATAAAATACCTGTTCCATTACTTAATGCTCCCATAAGATCAGCACCAGCAGCTAGGAACCCAACCAAAGCACCACCCATCACAGTCAAAGGAAATATATACCTATTTAAAATGCTCTCTAAAACTCTCTGATCTCTTCTAAAACCAGGTATCTGTAAACCAGAAGAAAGCATTTGTTTTGCTTGACTCTTTGCATCCATACCAGCAGTCTGAACCCAAAATATACTGAACATAATAGCACCACAAACCATAATTGCAACATAAACCAATGAATGTAAGAAATCAGAACCAACAATCCCTCCAGTAATAATCTTTTCAACTAAGTTAGGTGAAGCAATCCACATAACTAAACCAGAAGCAGGAGTGTTTCCTGAAAAAGTACCAAATAAAGGATAACCCCATTTTTCTAACAATCTAGCCCACAATTGAATGTTAGCTAAAAGTGCAGCAATTAAAATAACTGGAATGTTTGAAGTATAAATAAAGTTCAATGGCCATCTAATACCATGACCCCTAATTCGACCAAAACTCAAAGGTATTTCTACCTTCATTGCTTGACCATAAACAGCAAAACAAAAAACTAAAATAGTAGCAAGGATGGCTGACAACGCTAATATAGCACCAGCAGGGTTACCTCCCGATAAACTCTGTATCAAAACCCAAACCTTTCCAATAGCATCCTGAGAGCTACCAAACGCAAGTGTCCCGGCAGTCGTCAGAGGACTAAAAGCTCTAATAATAATTTCAGATGATACTCCCGCAGCGATGAATAAGCTAATACCTGATCCAAAGCCCCATTTCTGGATAATCTCATCCATAAACATAATAACCACACCACCAACAATCAGTTGTCCAACTAAGACTAACTGCATAGTAAGATAAGCATTTGGTGCAAGAGCAGAAGAAGGCGATAATCCTCCCATGAAAACATATATCAACGCTTCAAACACAATAAAAAAGATAGATAAAACTTTTTGAATTGCTTGAAACTTTCTTTTACCATCAGCTGTAGTTAAATCAAAATTAATAATGCCTGAACCATTCAATAACTGCAATACAATAGAAGATGTTACCAGCGGTCCAATACCTAAAGAAATAATTGAACCAAACTTAGCACCTAAAATAATAGATAAAAATTCAAATTGGGATAAAGCATTTTCAGACAAACCATAAAGAGGTACAACACCTAAAAGAAAAAATCCCATCAAAACAATTGAAGTCCATTTTAGTTTCTCTTTAAAACCTAATCTTTTTTGCAGAGGTCCCTTAACCTCTGGCAAATTCATTAAAATATTTTCCAGCATTGACATTTTATTGTAAAATTACTTCACTGCCAGACTTTTTTAATTTTTCAACCACTTTTTTTGAAGCCTTGGCAACTGTAATCTTAAGTTTATAATCTAACTTTCCATTCCCTAATAACTTATCATACCCTATACTTTTTAAATTGATCTCATCCTTAATCCAACCTTTTTCAACCATCGCATTTAATTCACGAAGGTTTATAATAACATCAACAACAGCGTTCACTCTGTTAAAACCAGTTTTTCCATAATAAGAATTACCAAACTCGTTTATAATTGAAGGTTTTTTAGTATCAGCCCTTTTACCAGTACCAGCCATACCTCTTCCACCTCTATGCCCAGCCCCTCTATGCTTTTTCTTACTACCCCAACCATGAGAGTTATATCCTCTCTGCCTTTTATTTTTTCTTTGTTTAAACTTCATATTAAATCATCCTTTTGATTAAATCATTAATTTTATTCATCCTATATCCCAAAGCACCACCCATACTAAATGGTTTCTTAATCCCTTTCCTTCCAAAACCTTTTGAAGGTGGAGTTAACTTAAAGAAACACTTGAATCCAGGAACATCTTTTAATTCTTTTTTGAAAGCGAAAAATTCTTTTACAAATTCATCCATGCCCATTTTAGCATTTTCTTTCATATATTCTTCTGTCAAAAGTTTATTTCCAGCAATTCTTCCTCTCTTGGTAATCAATTCTTTGAAAGTTTCTTCATCAATTTCTCCCCAAGTAATATAATCTTTAGCTTTGTTAATCATACCAAGGTAAGTAGCTTTACTAGGAACAACAACACATCCATTTTGCTTATACAATCTAAGCATCTTAAGAGTATCAGATACTTCTGACTTCATCTTTTGTTTTCCTCTAATCCTAATAATTGCAATTCTTTTATTCATTTCTACCTTCTACGATTCCTGCTTTTTTAGCATAATCTGGTTTAACCTTAATTTCAGACAATTGTTTTAATGCTTCCATACAAGCAAAAATCAAATTGATCTTAGTTTTGGTATGTCCTTTTGTTTTTGAATATACGTCTTTTATTCCTGCGAACTTTAATAATTTTTGGCACTCTGTTTCAACACATAATTTTGTACCTTTAGGTGCAGGCATTAGTGTAATTTCAACAGAACCACATTTACCCCAAACTTTGAATGGTATTGTGTGTGGTTGACCGCATCCACATTCCCAGGATCCACATCCTCTTTTAATTTTAATTAAATTTAATTTAGCTTGTCTTGTTGCTTTTTCCCTCGCTGGAACAGTTTCTTTTGCTTTACCTTTTCCAATTCCAACAAATCCATCCTGATTCCCAACAACAGCAACAGTAGAAAATGATGGTTTGTTACCTTCTTTGGATTTCTTCTGTGTTTGTTTCCAAATACTTCTCTTACCACCACCAAACTTTCCTTTAGACTGGCCTATTTCAATCAAATCATTTTCTAAGTTTGGAATTAAAGCATCAACGATCTTAGCTTCAAGAATTCTATGTCCTTGATCTAAAACTTCATTAATATCAACAATTTCACCTTTCTTAATTTTCATACCAATTTCTGTTTTAGGCTTCCAGCTCTGTGTATCAAAACCTTTGTCCTTCCTTATTCCACTTTCATGATTTTCTTTTTTCATTTTATACCTTCAATATCTTTGATTTCATTGCTTCAAACTCTTTTGCAACACTATCTGAAATATGTTTCCCTTGAATTCTTTCTTCACTTGGAAATACTTCTTCACTACATGCAACTTCAACACCAGCATCAACCACACCTTTCATTGCACAATAGATTAAATTTCCTTTGAATAATTTTTGAAGTCCTGCATCCAGGATTAAACCATTTAATTTTTGTTTCTTGGCTTTAACACCACACATAAGACCAACCAAGTATGCTGCAGGTAAGTTTCTTCCTGAGCCTTTCCATCCAGCCTTTTTTAATTCTTTGCTACTTGCACTAGTCATAATTTTGTCACCATTATCTTCATACTTAACAATCTGTACACTAACATTTTTCAAGGATTTCCTAATTACTAATCTTAGTCTACCTGATTTAAGCAAAGTTAACCTTTTCTTATAGTCAGTTCTTCCTTCTTTTTTTCTCTTATATTGTACAAATTTTGTTCTTCTCATTTTTTCTTAAACATCCCATGTTCATTCATATAAAGTTTTATGTGTCTTTTACTCCTAAAAAATCCACCCTTTGTTTTTAAATATAACTCTCTGTAGATTTTGGACTCAACTAACTCTTTGTCTTTTAATTCTTTGATAAACCTTCTTAGTACCCTCACTAAAATCATCCATTTAGCCTTTTTTGATAATCTTGCAGTTTGTTTACCTTTTTTATGGCCAGGTCCTTGTTGTCTTCCTTTTCTCCTTTGGATAATTTTTTTCCTTGCTCTTACTCTTGATGTACCTTTATCAGGTCTTTTTTGAATAGCATTTTCATTCATTAATTTTACAAGATCAGCTCTTGTAATTGCTTCTTTTATTTCATCCAATCTTTCATTATCAAACCAAACCTTTTTTTTCCCAACTTCTAAGATGCTTGCACTTACCCTTCTTTGATTTGATAAATTCATTGTCCTTTCTCCAACACTTTTATTTTGTCACTCTTTTCGCCTTTTTTGGTCTCTTCTTTTGGCTGTTCTTCTTTTTTCTCTTCCTTTACTTCTTCTTTCTTTGCTTTTTTATCATCTTTTTTAACTCTTTTGGCTTTCTTTTCTTCAATATCTTTTATTTTCTTTTTCTTGTCAGCCATTTTCTTATCTACTTCAGCAATAAAAGATTTAATATCTTTAACATTAGCAATATTTAATTTCATTTCTTCACACTTTTTTACTATTTCAATTTTTTTCTTTTTACCAACCCTTCCAACCAACACAACTTGTGTTTTCACATCAATAGAGTCAAGCAAGTCAACATTCTTTACTAAAACTTCTTCAAATCCTAATTTATTTAATCCACGAACCTTTCTTGGAGATGAAAATCCCATTGAAGGATGTCTACTTTTCCCTCTTCTTTTCTTTCTTAGCTTAGAGTCTCCACCTTTTGGTTGTCTCCAACTATCACTAAGTCTATCCCACTTATGAGAATCTTGTTTCTTAAAAGTTGGTTTCTTTGCTTTCTTAGCATTTCTTAACTCTAGTAATTTATTCATTTGCCTTTCTCCACAATCCATAAACCATCCTGGAATATTCTTCTATCTCTATTTGTGATTCTGGTACTTTTTTCAAAGTTTGCTGCAGTTTGTCCAACACTTTCTTTGTTTGTTCCATTTATAACAATCTCTTCACCATTAACTTTAACATTCACACCTTCAACAATTTTTGCTCTTCGTGGAACTTTTTCACCATAAAAGTTTTTTACAATAAGTTCATCTCCATTAACACTAACTGACATTGGAAAATGACTTGAACAAATTTTAACTTTGTAAGTATATGCTTCCTGCACACCTTTTATTAGATTCTTAAGGTGAGCAACATATGTATTAATTATTTTTTTCTCTCTTTTTGTGAATTTTTTAGGTTCAATAACTATTTTATTATCTTTTTTACTAATTTTTACAGTAGGGTAAAATAATCTTTTACTATTCTCTCCCTTTTCTCCTTTAACTGTGATGATTTCATCTACCATAACTTCAACATTCTCAGGGATTTCAATTTCCTTTGTTAGTTTTTTTGCATCAATCATTTTTAGTAAACATAAGCTAGTAGTTTTCCCCCAATATCTTTTTCCTTTGCTTCAATATGAGTCATTATACCTTGTGAAGTTGAAATAATTAAAAAACCAAAGTCTTTTGCAGGTAAAAACCTTTTTTCAAACTTAACATAATCTTCTTTCTTAACTGAAAACCTCGGTTTAACTACACCACATTTGTTAATTCCTCCAATTAATTGGATTTCAATCATTCCACCTCTTCCATCTTCAATTGCTTTATAATCACCAATAAAGTGATGATCTTTCATTATGCTTAAAACCTTCTCAGTAACTTTTGAGATAGGCTTAGCTACACAACTTGCTTTTGCAACTTTCTCAGCATTCCAAATGTTGGATAATGCTGCTGCCATAGTATCGTTCATTGCCATTTTAGTAGTATTTTTTAAATCCTAATTTTTTTGCATTTTCTCTAAAACACTGTCTACAAATATTTAGGTTATATCTTTGAATATGTCCTCCAAGTCTTCCACAGATTTTACATGGTTTTGCATTAATACCATATTTTCTGTCTTTAGGAGCATTATGTTTAAGGAATTTTTTTAATTTAATAGGTTTATGTTTTAATTGAGTAAAAACTTTTTTGTAATTGCCTGCGGTCATTCTTCCTCCTCCTCTTCCTTTAATTTAATTGAATAAACTTTTTTAGCAAAATCAATCCCTTCTTGTTTAGTAATATCATGTTTTTTTGCAATAGTTCTTTTCATGTACTTTCTTTTTTTAACTCTAAATCCTGGTCTTTCTAATGTAACTGCAACTTCTAAACCAATAATCCCTACTTCAGGAATGTATTCCATATCAGGAATTTCTAAATATTCTGGGATACCAAAGGAAAAATTTCCTTTTTTATCAAATGATCTAATACTCAATAAGTTATCATTTGCAGCTAATAACCTTTTTAAAACTTCAATAGCCTTTTTCCCTCTTAGTGTAACTTTTGTTCCAATAGGTAATCCAGGTCTAATCTTCCAACCAGGAATCCTCTTAGTTGTTAAAGTTTCAACAGGTTTACTACCACTAATCTTCTCTAGTAATAGCTTACCTTTATCTAATTCAGGGCCAGGCTTACCTGTACCAATATTCAAAGTAATTTTCTCTATCCTAATTTCTTTCATATCATTCATCTTTTACATTAACCTTGCCAATCGCAAAAGCATATTTTTTGTCAGTCTCAAAGTCTTTTCCATCTTCTTCAACAACAACATTATATCCTCTTCTACCTTGCAATTTTTTAATTTCTTTCACAACACCAATCCTTCCAACCTTTGCACCACTTGTGATATAAACTTTAACACCCTTTTCTAACTTAATAGCTTCTTTAATTTTCTTAGCTTTCAAATCAATAACAAGAGTGTCTCCTGTTTTGTAATTATTTTTATCTAAAAGAATGTTAGTTCCATCAAACATATTCAATTGTACTTTACTCTTACCTACAATTGTTTTAGTTTCTATTCTAGATAACTTGAATTCAGCTTGTGCCTTTTTCAATTCTTTTACAACAAATTTACCTTTAGTACTATAAAGAACTCTGTAATCTTTACCTAATTCTTTAACTGAAATATTATCCATAATTCCTATTGGGAATTTATGATCTTTTCTAACAATTCCATTAATTAAAACATTTTTTGCATTCAAAATATTTTTAACTTCTTTGTTAGTTCTACCTAATTTAAGTAATTCTTTTACAACTAGGTTTAGTGGGATGCACTCTCTCATACTATGTGGACCTGGTGAAGGTTTTGCAATAAACTTTATACCTTTCCTTCTTATTGGCCAACTTTTTGGCGCATTTAACCTTGATAAGTGATTTTTAACCATTCTTACTTTTTCTCCTTCTTAACATTTTTTTCAATTTTTGCTCTTCTTCTTTTATCTTCAAGATTTAAATCAGTGATCATCAAGTTTGAAGCTGTAACCGGATAAAATACCTTTGCTCCTTCTTTTTTCACTAATTCAACACCTTCAATATAAACCTTTTCATAAACTAATGAAACCTTGTTAACCCTTCCAGTTCTTTTTCTGAACTGACCTCTTAAAACCTTAACCTTATCACCTACTCTTATACCAATATTTTTTGTTCCATATTTCTCTTTTAATTCTGGTGATAAATGAACATGCATAAATTTTTGTTTAATATGTAATGGTGCATTATACCTAAACTTCCTCTGTTTTCTTGTATCAGAGCTTCTATTCCATAACCTTGACCATATCTTCATATTATTATCCTCGCAACCTTTGAAATTCCTGGCCACCTTTCAGTAGCTTCTTTTGCAACAGCTCCTTTAAAAATTGTTCCTTTAGGATTTCCTTTGTCATCTTTAATTATAGCTGCAGCATTATCTTCAAATTTGATTCTTGAACCGTCAGGTCTTTTGTATGCTTTTTTTTGCCTTACAATAACAGCCCTAACAACTTTGTGTCTCATATCTGGTTTACCTTTAATTACACTAGCAGTTATAATGTCCCCAACTCCTCCAGCAGCAATTCTCCTTCTAACTGTTTTGTGACCCTTAACACTAATTAGCTTAATTACTTTAGCACCTGAGTTATCGCAAGTATCTATTTCAGCCCCTACTGGTAAGGATTTAGTCCGGTATCCACTTAATGCTTTCATTTTTCTATATTAACCACCACAAAGTTTTTTGTTTTACTAATTGGTCTTGTCTCTTTTATTTCGACCATATCTCCTACTTTTGCACCAACACATTTTGGGTTGTGTGCTTTGATTCTTGTTCTTCTTTTTTCATATCTTTCATACTTTGAAATATAATAAGGTCTAATCCATTCAACAGTTACAGTTTTATGTGCGTCAGCTTTGATAACTTTACCTTTAAAGGTTCGTCCTCTTATGCTGATCTGCCCATGTTGTGGACAATGCCTGTCCTTGCAATCCTTTACTTCCATTTTTTTATTCTCTCCTCTGGTTTCCCAACCAACCTTTCCCCATCCATTTCAACCAATTTGTTGTTAAGCTTGATTTTTAATGTAACATCTTTTTTGAGTAACTTTTTTTCGCCCTTGTCTGTTGACATTATTAGGGTGTTTCGAGTTTCCTCAACGATTTTACCTTTGATTCCTACCTGGTTAAGGTTATTTCCCTTAACCACTTCAACCTCCAAACCAATAAGCTCATGTCTTATCAGGTTTTTCGGGGTGACCATTTTAATTCCTTTGTTGTTATTGTTTCTGCAGCAAATCCCTGTTCGATCAGGAATGCCTTCACCTTTTGCATATGATTTCCTTGCAACTCAATCTTTCCTTCCTTTGATGTTCCTCCACAGGCAAGTTTTGATTTAAGTTTTTTTGCAAGATCCTTAAGATTGATTTCCTTGGAATTCATTCCGGAAACAACTGTCGCCATTTTTCCGAATCTTCTTTTCACAATTTTAATCTCAATCTTCTGTTCTTCTTTTGCAATGGTTTCGCAAACACACAACTCTTGTGGTAACCCGCATTTGGAGCAAACCTCACTCATATATTTTTATCTCCCATTTTTTTATTATTAAACTTTGTAAGTATTCTTGCGATATTTTTTTTAATGTTTTTTACATCACCTGGATTTTCAGGAACTGTTCCAGTTGCGATCTGAGCATTCACCTTAATCAACTCCTTTCTTAATTCAGTAAGTCGTTTTTCCAAATCCTTTTTTTCCATCTTAGCTAGATCACTTTTCTTTAGTTTCATCTTTCTTTACTTCCTTCTTAGCAACTTTTTTCTTAACAGTTTTCTTTTTTGTAGTTTTTTTCTTAACTGGTTTCTCTTTCTTTTCTTCTATATCTTTCTCTTCAACTTGAATAGTTTTTTCTTTAACTTCAAGGATATCAATTTTATCAGGTAATCTTACATTTGCAGGTAAAATCTTAACTTTAACACCAACAGTTCCAGATTTTAAGTTTGCTTTACAGCCACCATATTGAACAAAAGAAACTGAAATATCTCCTGACTTCTTTAGGTAACCAGCATAAAATCTCCAACTCTTTGCTCTTGCTCCAGGTAAACCTCTTCCAGCAATGATTATTTCAGCACCCATAGCACCAGCATCCATAATATTCTGTAAAGTTCTATAACCTGTTGATTTAAACCTTTTAGGTCCAAACCTTTCTAATACATTAACAATTTGCTCAGCCATATTTTGAGCATCTAAATAAGGATTAACAATCTCTGCTACTTCTATTTGAGGATTTTCCATTTTAAATTTTGATTTTAAAACTTTTGTAAGTTTTTTGATGTTTTCACCTTTTTTACCAACGATAAGTCCAGGTCTTGAAGTATGAATTACAACTTTTTCACCAAGTGGAGTTTTTTTAATTTCAAAGGAACTATATTTACCAGCACCCATTTCCTTTTTCATATAGTCACCTACTAAAAATTCTCTTATTTTTTCAGCAACAAATTTTCTTTCTATCATTTTTTCTTCTTCTCTTTTTTCTTAATTTCACTAAGAGCAACCTCCATGTGTGTCCTTTTCATACTTCTTCCTCTAAACCTTCCATGGCGCATTTGACCAATGCCCTTATTTGCAATCATTTTACTAATGTATAAGTCATCTGTATTCATGCCTTTATTTAAAGCATTCATTTCAGCAGACTTAATTAATTTTAATATAAAAGTTGAAGCTTTAACAGGATACCTACCAGCAGCCATTCTTCCTCTTTTGTGCCCTCTATCTCTATTAAATCTGTTGTAAGGCACAGCTACTTTTTTAATAATAACTTGTTCTAGGATATCTTTAGCTTTACTAACCATTCTTCCTCGAAGAAAGCTAGCTATCTCTACTGAATCCTTCTTTGAAATTCCCATGTTCCTTCCTATTGCTTTTGCTTCCATCTTTATTTTACACTCGCTGCAGCACTTGATTTAGTTGCACCAATACCTGGAGCTGAGTGTGCTAATCTTTGTCTTGTTAATGCAAATTCACCTAAATAATGTCCAATCATTTCAGGCTGAATTAAAATATTTACAAAACTTTTTCCATTATGAATATGAATATTCATGTCTACCATAAGAGGTAAAACAATCATGTTTCGACAATGAGTTCTGATAGGTTTTTTATACTCACCTTTTTTTGCTTTTCCAATTTTTAAAAGTAATCTTTTTTGCATGTCATTAAACCCTCTAGTTATACTTCTTCTCTGTCTTGAGGGAGATAACTTTGCAAACTCTGTAAAATCCATTTTTTGTAATTCTTCTAAATTTTTTCCACGATATGTAAATTCTTTTTTTGCCATCTTTATTTCTTCCTTCCTGTTCTCTTAGCTTTAATCAAACCAACATTTCTTCCAGCATGTGCATATCTAGGAGGAGTTTTTGGTTTACCAGCATGTCTACCTCTTCCAGATCCAAATGGATGATCTACTGCGTTCATAGCAACACCAGATGTTTGAGGATAAAGTTTGTTTTTTGCTCTCTTTGCATGCATTCTTGTTCCTGCTTTTAGGAAAGGCTTTTCTTTCCTTCCACCACCAGCAACAACTCCAATAATAGCTCTACAATTAGCATGAAACTTTTTTTGTTTTTTTGAAGGCAATCTAATAACAATCTGATCCCCTAATTTACCAACAATTTTTCCAAATGAACCAGAACTCCTAACCAACTTCCCACCATCTCCTGGTCTAACTTCAATATTATTAACTAATGTTCCTTCTGGTAGATTCTTAAGAGGTAATACATTACCATCACTCACACCAGCACTAACACCAGACTCAACAGTATCATTAACTCTAATTCCTAATGATGCCGCCATAAGAACAGTTTCTTTATTATCATATTGTACTAAAACTAAAGGTGCACTATGTCCAGGACAATTTACAATATCCTTAACAACACCTTTCATTGAACTCTCTTTTTCAATTTGATCATAAGCTCTAAGCTTAATTTCACCCTTATATCTATGACTAGGGGACTTGTAAGTATGAGAACCTCTTCCTCTCCTTTGTGTAATAATTCGTTTTCCCATTTTACATTAATCCTAACTCTGTTGCAACATCAATTGCAGGAGTATCCATTGATAATTTAATATAAGCTTTCTTTTTACCTGAAGGTAAAATTAAAGTATTAACTTTTTCCACTTTAACTTTGAAAACATGTTCAATAGCTTTTTTAATCTCAGGTTTCTTAGCTTTCCTGTCTGTAATAAATACAAGCTTATTCTCTTCTTGCATTAATCTAACATTTTTTTCAGTTGTTAGAGGGTATTTGATAACTTGGAAAGGATCTTTCATTTTTCTCTCCTTTCATAAAATAAGTTTTCTTTATCTAATATTTCAACTGCACCTTGGCTCCAGATAGTTAATCTTCCGGCATGTGTACCTGGTGCTAAAAGCTCTGCATTCAAATCTTTAACCATACAAACATCCACACCCAAAAAATTTCTTGCAGAATCCACTAAAGCACATTTCTTTGAAACAACAATTAAAGGACCTTTTTTCACTCTGTATCTTCTATTCCTAATTTTACCCTTTCCAGCCCTAACTTTCTTTACACTAATTCTTTTTAATTCGGCCTTTAAACCAATTTTTAAAAATAAATCTTCAACTTCTTTTGTTTTCTTTAATTCTTCAAATTTAGTATCAACAATAACACTTTCAGCTTTATGCCCTCTTTCCTTAACCTTTTCAGCATCAACAGTTGCAGCAATAGCACTTCTAATAGCTAATCTTCGCTCTTTCCTGTTCATCTTAAGATCCCAAATCTTTTCAGCTTTAGGAGGATGAGCTCTTCGACCACTAACAGTGTTAGGAGCAACAGCACCAACCCAATAGAAATTTAAACCTCTTGCAGACAAAATCTTTCTAGGAGTTCTAGCAATACCTTTATCATAACAAGTTTTGTAACTTTTTCTTCTTTTACTCAATTTAGCAGAAGCTCTCATACCCGCGCCTGGTTGTGCACCATAAGGTTGTCTTTTATGAGACTGTATAGATAGAACAGCTCTTTTAATCATGTCTGGCCTAAAAGCTTCACTAAACTGACTAGGCAACTTAACTTCACTTCCATCTTTTCCATCTAATCCTTTTAATTTCATCTTTGTTTAGACTCCAAACTTACATAAGTTATTTCTTTAGGCTGTGCTTTAATCTTAGTTCTAATAGCACTTGTAATAGTAATAGGTCTTTTTCTAGGTCCAATAACAGACCCTTCTAATAATATATAGTCATTTTTTACCAATCCATACCTCACAAACCCACCCTTTGGATTAATTTCTTCAGGTTTATCACCTAACTTAATACATAATTTATTATACTCAGTTCTCAAATGGTAACCCATCTTACCTGGTTGCGCAACAGTGTATGTAACTTTTTTAGTTGTCCATGCACCCATAGAACCAATTCCTCTCTTAGTTTTCTCTGCTTTATGAGACATAATCTTAACACCATATCTCTTAACAGTACCAGCAAATCCTTTACCAGTTGTTACACCATGAATATCAACAAATGTACCTTCTTTATGTACATCAGAAATTTTAATCTCTTTATCTAAAAATGATTTAGCATATTCCACATCGTCGCTAACAGCAACCTCAATCATATCTGGCTTTTTCTTACCAATACCTAATAATTTAGGCTGTGTATATACAACTAATCTCATATAATCAAAATCTTCAGGATCTTTATTATCTTTTTTAGAAGGTTGAATTTTTCTACTCAACTCTTTATCAACTTTTTTTGAAAAAATCTCAGAAACAACTTTTCGTCCATCACCAGTATTTTTATAGAATCTTATTGAATAAACTTTCATAGGTGGACACTCAATAACAGTACAAGGGCAAAACACTTCCATGTCTTTTCGAGGAGACTTAGAATTTTTCTCTTTGAACAGAACATGTGTCATTCCAACTTTATAACCCAAGAAACCTTCGACTTTATTGTCTTTGGATCTATTCCAAGACTTAACTCTAGCACAGTGCTTACTACTTCTGGCTCTAGGCCAAAACTGCATACTTCCTCGGTGTGGGTGATGTTTTGTTGGCATTCCTTTTTACCTTCTTTACTTTTTGAACATGCTTCTTGTCGAAACAGCGGGTTTTAAAGACGTCAAACCTGCACTCGCCTTGTAAGATAACAAGATATCTTCCTGTTGTTCTACACATTTCGTGCGAACGAGTTGTAATCCTATTGAATACATTCGTATCCGATAGTTTGTTGAAAAATTCCCCCATTTATAAACCTTTCTTTTCATGAGGAGCTATTTCCAATTCCACTAAAATTATTTAAATACATTTGAACTATTTTTTACTATGAAAAATACTATATTAAGATACATCCTAGCACTAATCATAGCACTCTACCACAGCATCTTCTACACAATTTTCTCACCTTTAACAGTATACCTAACATATTACATACTAAAATTATTCACAAACCCTATACTAACAGAATCAACAATAACATTCAACTCTCATTCATTCACATTCATACCAGCATGCACAGCAGCAACAGCATACCTTTTACTAACAGTACTAATATTAACAACAAAAAAAATAAAGCCTCTAATCAGGCTAAAAATGTTCTTAATAGGATCAATTTCAATTTTAACTCTAAACATAGCAAGAATTTTAATCTTAATGCTTGCTTACAATGTCAGTGAAACCTTTTTCAACACTCTACACTTGCTCTTCTGGCACATACTTTCAACAGTATTTGTAGTACTAATCTGGCTAGCTCTAATAAAAATATACAAAATAAAATCAATACCAATATATTCTGATATTAAATACTTACTAAAACAAACTAAGAATACCTAAACTAACCAAACTAGTAACAACACCAGCAGCAACAACACCTAAAGCAATTGCAATCAAACTATTCCTCCGATCCATCTTAAAAGCCCATGAAGCTAAACTTCCAGTATAAGCACCAGTTCCAGGAAAAGGAACAGCAACAATAAAAAATAAAGCCACAAACTCCCAATCACTACCTATTTTTTTCTCAATTTTCTTTCTAGCTTTAACTAAGAACTTGTCAAACACCTTTCTATACAAACTAAACCTAGTAAAATACTCATGAATATTATCTAAAAAATAAAATATTGGGAAAACAATCAAAATATTAGCTAAAACACAAAAAAACACAACAACAAAAGGATCAACACCAGTAGCTAAGCCATAAGGTATTCCTCCTCTTAACTCACTAAAAGGTGCCATACTCAATAGTATGGCAATTAAAAAATCTCTCATTCTTTTGTACCTTGGAAAGCAATCAAGTCTTCAGTTGTCAAAACTTTCTTCTTCTTCAGTTTTTCTTCAACCTCTTTACTTTTCTCTTCTAACTTTTTCTCAACTTTCTTAGCTTTATTTTTAGCGAACTTGGCTTTATTTTTTTTATCTTCGCCTTTAACCATATCTTGTAATTGGAACTTGTCTTTGATTTTTTTGTTCAAGTCACCATACTCTTGCTTAAAATTAATAAACTTCTCAAAAGCATCTTCTTGTTCTTTCTTAATTTTATTAATGTCTTTAGACAAAGAATTAAACTCTTTATACCCTTCCTTGTTTTCTTTAACAGTATCTTTGATTTGTTTATGGAAATCTTCAGCCTTTTTCTTAGCCCCTTCAATTTTCTTAGACAAACCATCAATCTCTTTCAATAACCCATCAACATCTTTAACACCAGAATATTTTTTCTTCAAATCCTTTATTCTCTTCATAATCTCTTTTTCTTTAGAAAACTTCAAAGCTTGAGTTTCAATAGTTTCCTCTAACTTTGCAATCTCTTTCTTAATAGAATCAGGATCCTTAACATCACTTTTACCAAGAAGAGTTGACTTCTTATCATTTAACTCTTTAATATTATCAATCAATTTTTTAACTTCTTTGTTTGCTTTCTCTCTGCTATCTTTCAATTCTTTAATCTTATCACTAAAGATATCATTATTTTGCTTAACTTCTTTTACTTTAGAAATAAGTTCAGCGATCTTATCTTTAAGATCCTCTTTTTTTCTGAACCATTCCTCTTTTTTAGAATTAAGTTCACTCAATTTAGCCCTAAGGCTATTAATTTCATTATGAACTTTATTGATTTTGTCTTTTATGTTCTCTTCTGTCATTCATTCTTTAGCCAAATAGAGCACCTAGTCCAGCAGCAGCTTCCTCAGTTGATTTCTTTTCTGCTTTTGGTTCTTCTTTTTTCTCTTCTTTCTTCTCTCCTGCAGAACTTGCAGCGGGAGCAGCAACAGGTGCAGCTACAGCAGCCTCCTTAATAGCTTCATCTATGTTAACGCCATCTAACGCAGCAATCAAAGCTTTGATTTTACCATCATCAGCTTGAACGCCAGCAGCATCTAACACTTTTTTAACATTTGCTTCATTTACTTCTTTGCCTGCTTTGTGTAACAACATAGCACAATATACATATTCCATTTTATTCCTCCTAAAGATTACCCTTTAGTTTAAGACTTGAAGCTTGAGCTTCAGCCTTTGCTAATATTTTTCCAACATTTTCAGTTGTGATTATGTCTTTTGAATCTGCTAAAGCACTTGCATCACTATGTGCTTTCACTACCATTAACCTTATACTCTCTTTACATGGATACCCAATCTTAACTGCAAGGTTTAATGTCTCTTGATAACTTAACTTAATGTTATCCAAGTATTCTGTCTCATCAATTGCAAGTACTTTCTTTGTAAATATAACTCCATCCTCAAACAAGCCCAATAAGTTTAAACCAACTTCCATAGGTTCAATACCTAATCTGGTTAAAATTTCAGCTGTTTTCCCATTAATTACATCACCATCTTTAACAACTAGTTTATCTTCTTTTACAGCAACCTTACCATCCTCAATAGCAGTTTTAATTCCTAACTGTCCAAGTTCACCAATAATTGGTCCTGGTGCAAAAGGTGTTTTTCCTGCTTTAATAAAAATATCATTTGGTGCAGTCTGTCCTGCTTTTGCAGGAGCTGAACTTTTATTATCTTGTAAAATTTTATACAATTTGAAAGGATTATCTTTAGTAAAAATCATTGCAGGCATTCCATCAATAGATTCTTTTAAGATTTCAACACCTTTCTTTTCTTTAGAAGCTTGATCTAATGCAATATCCATTAATCTACCCTTAGCCATAACAACTTCAGCTTTCCCTTTCAAAGATTTTCTCATCTTTTGTAACTGGGGTGATGGTAAGTTTTCTAGATCCACAATACCAAAAATAGGATACTCAACAATTAATTTTTTTAATCTTACTACAATATTAAGCTTCTTTTCAGAGGTCATTTCTCTTTACCTCCAACTTCAACAGGCTTACCCATTGTTGCCTTAATAAAAACAGATCTAACATTTTGATCATGTAAAGGTAAATGATGTATAACTTCTTTGTAAACAGCTTCAGCATTATCAACAAGCTTATCATCATCCATTGTTTCCATTCCAACACTACACTTTACAGCTAATTCATTCTTTGTTGCAATTCTAACAGTTTTTTGCAACTTTTCAACAATCATTTTAGTTGAGCCCTTTGGTGGAACAATCATTCCAGCTTTAGGATTAGGCATTTTGCCTGCAGTTCCTAGGAATCTACCAAAAGCTTTAGCCACATCAGGCATAATATTTGCTTGTGCAATAAAGAATTCATGATCTCTCATAACTTTCTTTAGCTTTCTTTTTTCATAAGAACTAAAATTTTCTTTTAAGATTGTATAATCACAATGCTCTTTTGCATCATTATTCAGTTCACCACCAACCAAAGCACATACTTTGATCTTTTTGCCTCTTCCATGAGGAACTGTAGCAAAATTATTTATTTTATGATCTGGTTTTTTTAGATCCAAGTCTTTAAGATTAATAACAATATCAATACTTTGAGAAAAGTTTCTTTTTTTAGAAGTCTCTCTTACTTTTTTTAATGATTCTAATATTTGTTTTTTATTCATATATCTCCCTCCTACTTCACGTAGTTATACGGGTGTATTTTAGGAAATTTTGGGTGTTTATAAAGATTTTGGTTAGATTTATATAGTAGTGGTTTATTTTCTAGGTTATGTCAAGATTCCCTGGAAGAGAAATTGTAATGTATGGTAATTCTGCAGAATCACATCTTCTTGCTCATAATGGTACAATCTTTAGAGATGAAATGTATAAAGGGAAAATAGAGCCTGGACAACAAATAAGATTTGCTGTATGGGGTGAGCATCCTTTACCACAAGACCAAATAGTTTATTTAGGAACTAGATTTCCTGGATTTGATCAAAACCATTGGCTTCCTTGCATAAGGGCTGCAGGAGTGGTCACAGAGCAAGCTGTAGAAAAAAGAAGAGTTGGTGATGAGGATATATCTTTTACAGTAGGAACTTTTGTACCTTCTGAAGTACCGAGACACCCTTACAATTATGAAGAAATATGTCCTAAAGGTTTCTAATACTTTTTCTTATTAGAACTATCATTAACATCAAACTGAAAAACCTTTCCACAATTAGGACACCAGTGGTATCCATTATAATGATTATCAAAATCCTCGCCACATCGATTACAATTAGTCATCCCATTAATGTAAGATCAAACATTTATATGCTTTTCTCTGATAAAATATAAACAAAAAGCTCTTCAAAAAACAATTTCTCAGAATCTAATAACTTATACTCATACTCTTTGAACAGATCTTCAGCCTCACCTGTCAAAGAAGAAATTAAAACCAGAATCTTACCATCCTCAACCAAATAATCCTTAGCATCCTTCAAAAACCTCTCTAACAACTCAGAACCTTTCTTTCCTCCAGTTGTAGCTAAACGAGAATCAGCAGGCTCATCAGGATCTTCTGGCAAATAAGGTGGATTAAATATAATCAGGTCAAACTTTCCAGAAACATTTTCAAACAAATCACTCTGTACAACTTTCAACCCTTTCTTCTTAACAAACTCAACAGCCTCAGGATTTATATCAACACAAAGAATAGACTCAGCACTTTCAGAAGCAGCAAGACCTTGAATACCAGAACCAGTACCCATATCTAACACTTTACCAGAACTATACTTCTTAACCCATTTTTGTAATAAATAAGAATCCTCTTGTGGTTCATAAATTGTCATTCTAAAGCATCAATATACTCTTTTACTCTGGAGATTATGGCTTGAAGATAAAACTTTTCAATCTTCTGTTCAAAAATATGTGAAATCTTTTCTTTCTCAGCAATCCTATACTTGTTCCTAACCTTTTCAACAAAATACATATCCCTCAATCTTTTCAACTGTCTACGAACATTAGACCCAGCAACACCAACAAGAGGCAATTTATTCTCTTTTCTAAACTCAATAACACCCTGTCGTACACTTTCAGAATCTAACTCTTCAGAACTATGCAAAATAACATAAAAAATATCAACAATTACATCTCTTGAATCGCCTGGTTGTAACAATCCAGTTGACAAACAGATCTTTCTAACCAAATCTCTTTTAGGCATTTCATATGGTTTTTCATACTTACGCAAAGTGATTTCAGCCAAGGGAAGATCTTTAGAAACTTTCATGAAGTTTACTATATCGACCCAGTTTAAATATTTTTTTGTTCAGGAGGACTAGTAATACAGTCCACCTCCAGATCCAAACAAAAAAACAAACCCAAGCAATCCAACAAAAAACAACAAAAACAGTGTAGCTATCTCTGCAATTAGACAAGTTAAACCTTCTTTCATACCTTGCTTAAATCCTATCAACACCGAGGGTCCAATAAACAAAACAAATGTTAACAATACAACTAACAACATCAAAACAATTGAAAACATCGCTCCATACTGATATCCAACCCATTGTGATAGATTTTCCATAACATATGCAGTCACACCCCAAATCAAAGAGAGTAAAGCACCAGATGCAATTCCTGTCTTCAAAGCCAAACTTTTTTTCTTCTTAAACATTCTTTTTACACCAAAAACTCCACCAACTAACACCAAACCAATAGCCAAAACACCAATAACAACTTTCCACCAGTTCATGTCAAGCCAAGTGCCAGAATATTTCCCAGTCACATGAAAACTTTCCCAAGGATCTAAAGAACTTGTACTTTCAGAAGTGTCAGAATAGTAATACCCTCGAGAAAGTGCAGCATCTTCAGCAGTCTCCATAACCATAAAATTCTCTTTATACTCAGTTTCACCAGAAGAATCAGCCATATACAAATCATCAACAACATCAACATAGACATTCACATTATTAATATCATAATTTCCAGAGATTGTTTCAAAATCATAATAAAAAATATCATACTTCTCTTCAACATAACTCTCTGTCTTATAATAAATAATAATAGTTACATCTTCATAATCTTCAGGGATATCAAAACTCAAACGAACAGAATCAGACAACTCTTCTAAAGTATAATCAACATCAGCATACTGAGTATCATATCTCCAATAATCTTCATTATCATACAGATAATACTCTTGAACAACCCCAATTATTCGTATATCCTCGACTGGAATCTCAAATTCCAAATCCTCAACTCCACCATAGTTTTGAAAACTAATTGTTGCCAAAACTGCAGCTTCTCCTTCTTCATCAAAAACCACATAATACTGGTGATCTTGAAAACCTTCGCCCCAATAAGCAGTACTAAAAGGTACTAGCAATAGAGCTAACGCTATTAAACAAAATATTTTTTTCATTTTTACCTCCAAAAGAAACTTATTTCTTTGCCCTCCTAAAATCAATAAGGACTATTAGTAAGACTATAATAAATGTTAAGATTAGGGTATATATCCACCAATCAGCAGGAATAAAACTTTGACTACTCTGTACCACTTGAACACTCTCTTCCATAGCTAACTCCATTACATCACCTCTTGCATCTTCAGCCATGATCTCACCACCCATAGTTTTGAAAGAACTAGACAATTTCAAAGCTAAAGAAATAGCACCACCAATCAAACCAATCGGAATAATTTTTTTCAAAGTATCTTTGAAATCAAACCCTTTTGGAGCAATTATAACAATTTTGTTAGCTAAAGAATACAATTCAATCCTTCTCCCTTTATCACTCCAAGCAAAGTCAGAATGTTTAATCAAACCTTGCTCTCTCAAATGTTTTAAATTATAAGTTACAGTGGACAGATTTAATTTCAACTTCTTAGCAATTTGCTGTGCACTAATGTCACTTTTCTCTCCAAGCAAATCCAAGATCTTTCTAGAGGTGTCATTACTAATCACAGCACCTAACTCTTTAGACTTCTCATCATCCATTGAAACCAAAATAAACTTTTTATCCATAGAATATGTAAAACAAAGCATATATTTAAACTGTTTTATAGTTTCAAATTGGTTTGAACCTATTCAACTTTCATCCAATTAAACTTAGCACCAACTTTTTCAACACAATATATCCCTCTTGTACAAACTTTTCCATCTTCTACATAATGTGTTGCTTCAAGAATGACAATACTTGCTAAAGGATCAGATAATCTTCCACCACCTTCAGTTTCCAAAAGCGCAATCTCTCCTTCCATCCAATAATTTCTTTGTCCTGATTTAATAAATGGATAAACTTCTCCTTCAACAAGAGTTTCAGGGATACACTCTTGAGACAATCTTTCTCCACTATGATAATGACTAATATTTCTCAATGCAAGATCTGGATTAAATTCAGTAATAATTCCCATAAATAATAAAAATGGAAATATTATTTATATTCTTTATGCAACAACAATAGCCACTTTACCTGGCAAAGCATTTCCAGCCTTTTTCTCACTAGAATCTTCAGCTTTCTCAACAACAACAGGACATCCAAACTCTTTAGACAAAGAATCTTTAGCACTTTCAAAAACACCAAACTCTTCATCCTGTGTTAATACAACTTCAGGCATTCGTTGTGGGTTTTTAACAAACATTGGAACCAACTTAGAAATATCTTGCCCATGCTCCTTATCCATTAAAGCTCTAATCAACTCACCAACATTCCTTGTTTCTTGTTCTTTAAACTTTTTAACAAAATCATATTTCCATGAAGGACCTACAATCAACTTTACAGAACTTAATTTATCTAACTTTGCAAACTTCCTAACCTGTTCAACATCTTCAGCAACATCCATAACTATCTTCTCTAAAAACTCAGCTTTTTCATCAATTTTAGATTCATCATACTCTGGCCAACTTGCTAATGAAACAAATCCTTCTCCACCCAACTTTTCCCACATTTCTTCAGCAACATGTGGAGAAAATGGAGACATTAACAAAACAACCTTCTTTAACACTTCTTTATCAACATGATCCTTCATTGCTAAATACTTAACAAGTTCCATAATACTAATACAAGCTAAATTAAATTTAAATCCTTTAATATAATTAGTAACATCTCTGATAGTTTTGTGCAACTTGCTTTGTTGCTTAACATCTTCTTTAAACTCTTTATCTAATAAACCATAGAATTTACACATGAACTTGAATGAACCTTCAACAGACTCATCATTCCACTCTCTATCTTTTCCAGGACCAGCAACAAACATTAAGAAAAATCTAGCAGTATCAATCCCATATTTCTCAGAAACAATTTCAGGCAATTTAACATTCCCTCTAGACTTAGACATAACATAACCATCATCTCCATGCAACATTCCTTGATTAAATAATTTTGTTGCAGGTTCATCAATTTTCAAAATTCCCAAATCTCTCAAAAACTTTGTATAAAATCTAAAATAAATCAAATGCATACAAGCATGTTCTTTTCCACCAATATAACAATCAACAGGCATCCAATAATTTGCTTTAGCACTATCAAAAATCTTTTCTTTATTCTTAGCATCAGTGTACCTCAAGAAATACCATGAAGAATTAACAAAAGTGTCCATTGTATCAGTCTCTCTCCTACCTTCACCACCACACTTAGGACATTTAGTTTTAGTAAAAGGCTCATAATCTTTCAAAGGATTTTCAGCAGACTCAAAATGAACATCTTCAGGTAACATTACAGGCAAATCTGTTTCTGGAACAGGAACCTCACCACATTTGTCACAATAAATAATTGGAATTGGTGTACCCCAGAACCTTTGCCTAGAAATTAACCAATCTCTTAACTTATACTGTGTTGTAAATTTTCCACAACCTTTTTCTTCTAAAAATTTAGTAATCTTTTCAATAGCATCTCTGTTATTCAAACCATCAAACTCACCAGAATTAACCATCACACCATCAGCAATATAAGCTCTTGACATTTTTTCAGCATTCAAATCATAACTTGGTGGATTAATAACAACTTTAATTGGAATATCATATTTCTTTGCAAAATCAAAATCTCTTTGATCATGAGCAGGAACAGCAATAATAGCACCAGTACCATATTCATGCAACACAAAGTTAGCAATATATATAGGAATTTCTTCTCCATTAATTGGATTTAAAGCATGTTTACCAATAAACATCCCTTCTTTTTCTTTATCTTCAGCAGTTCTTGAATACCTATCTTCAAGTAATATTTTTTTAACTAAAGTTTTAACTTTTTCTTCATACTCAGTTCCCTTAACGAGCTCCATTACATCAGGATGTTCCGGAGCATAAACAAGATAAGTAATTCCAAAAAAAGTATCAGGCCTTGTTGTAAAAACACTTAATGTTTTGTCAGAATCTTTAATTTTAAAATCCATCACAGTACCTTTACTTTTACCAATCCAATTCCTTTGCATTGTTTTAATATCATCAGCCCATTTTAAATCACCAAGGCCTTCTAACAACTCTTCCGCATATTCAGTTGTTTTGAAAAACCACTGATCTAAATCTTTCAATTCAACTTCAGTATCAGTGTGCCTCCAACATTTCCCATCATGAACCTGTTCATTTGCAAGAACAGTTTTACACTTAGGACACCAATTTACTGCAGACTTTTTTTTGTAAGCTAAATTCTTTTCAAACATTTTTAAGAAAATCCACTGATCCCATTTGTAATACTCAGGATCATGAGACTGCACCATCCTATCCCAATCATAACTTAACCCTAATGCTTTTTGTTGTGAAATAAAATTTGCAATTGCTTTTTCAGTAAATATCTTTGGATGGCTTTTAGCTTGTATTGCAGCATTCTCAGCAGGCAAACCAAATGAATCATAACCCATTGGATAAAGTACATTAAATCCATTCATTCTTTTGAATCTTGCAAAAACATCACCAATAGTATAATTAGAAGCATGTCCCATATGTAACCCAGAACCTGAAGGATACGGATACATCTCAAGAACATAATACTTTTTTTTATTTTCATCCTCTTTTACTTTGAAAATTTTACTCTCTTCCCACCTCTGTTGCCACTTCTTTGCAATCTTGTTAAAATTAACCATTAATTACAAAATAAGAGAACTTCTTTATATAGTTTACTTAAAAATATCAAAAACATTTGTACTCTCAAGAGGTACTCCCTCATCACTAGGAGAATCATCAGCTTTAATTTCTTTATAATCTTCTACAGGCTGAGAATGATCTTCACCAGGAGGAGCTGTAACATTTTTATAACCACCACTTCCACCACCTGACCACTTATCTTTAAAATTATGATAAAAGTCAACAGTGATAGCTTTAAAGAAACTGTAAATTAATACCCAAATAAATTTAAAAAATCCTTTTATTATTTTTCCAATATCAACATTCATTTTAGTTTTTTAGTAATAAGGATAACCTCACCACAATTTTCACATTCAATTTTCACAGCTTCAACAGATTGTCTTTTACCTGTCTCTTCATTTGTCCTCATAACTTTTTTTCTGATGAAAGGCATTTGCTTTTCACCTTCAAAACTACACTTAGGACAAGTATATGTAATATTAATATCAAGACTTTCCATATGTTCTTTCTTCTCTTCAGTATAACCACATTCGTAACAAACATACTCTGTTGCTCTGATTTTATACCTTCCTGTTTTTGGATCTTTAGGTTTACCCATCAAACACTTCTTACACTTAGGGCACTCTTTTCTATAAACCCAAGCTGCAGCTTTACCTGTTCCAAGCACTCGTCTTGTAAAATATACACATTCATCCATACTAGTTGGTTCTTTCATAAAAAGAATAAGAGAATTTATCTTTATAAAACTTACTTAACTCTTTCTTTCAAAACTTTCAAATCATGCTGACCTTTTGCAGACTTAGAATACTCTGTATCATTATAAACACCATAAACTAACCTCTCAACTCTGTTAATTCTCTCATCATGCACTTCTAACTTTTTATTAGCTTCAAGCTCTCTATTCACTTTACTCTCTTCACCAGGATTCCTTGCATATCTAACAGCAAGCCTAATAGTTCTGAACAAATCAACAAACAACCATTGCATTAAACCTTTTACAACTAACCAAACAAATCTAAATATTTTTCCTAAAGTATTTTTCTTTTTCATTTCACCAACTCCTTCAACCGATCCAGCTCCAACCTTTTCAACTCAATTGAAACAGCTCTTTCATTAACTCGAATATAATTTGGACAAAGTACATGCTGAAAACCTTTCTCCTGACAATATGAAATAACTTTAGGATCAAACTTTACAACAACATTCAATCCTCTCTTATCTTTGTGCAAAATTTCAAAATCCTTCAAATCTTCTTTAACCCTCTCTGACAACTTCAATAACATTTTCAATTTGTTCTTACGAATAAACTTCATAATATCCCTATAGAACCTTTCATGCACTCTAGACATTGACATAACTTCTCGAGCACCATCAAAAAAACTTTTATTTGCAACAGAGATCCAACCACCATAACCATAACAAACAGGTTTCCACCTAGAAAAGCTACCAACAATAATATCAGAATACTTACCATTACACAACCTTTTATCACCAATTGCACCAGATGCATCTTCAATAACCAAACATCCAGTTTTCTTACAAATAGTTTTAATCTTTCGCAAAGGTTGCTCAGCAAAGTATCCAGCAAATGAAGTAAAGATAAATGCATTAGCACCCTTAACTTTCTTTTTCAAATCTTTCAAATCAATAACACCATAATCAGTCTTAACTTCAATAACTTCATACCCAAAATATTTAGGATACCTTTTGTAAGAATACCATCCACCTTGATCAGGTATCAACAACACAGGCTTTTCTTTTTTTTGCTTAGCAATAGCTAAAGCCATAAAGATTGCAGAATTTCCTCTATCAGTAAAATGAACATGTGCATGCCTAGTTAACTTCTTTATTCTGGCATCAACCTTTGTAGTGAACTCTTGAATTGGTTTCATATCCCTATTAGTAAAAACTATGCCTTTTTAAGCTTTTTTTATTAAAAAAAGGGCTATTTTTGACAACATAAATATATTTAATACAAAAAGACATCACAATTCCAATGAAATACACAGCAATTACTAATGAAGTCATCAAACAAGGTATAGATCAATTCAACTTTGACACCTTACCTCAACATCTTAAAACAGAAATTCTAACAGAAGTAGGAGATCTTCTATTCAAACAAAACAATCACAAAGATGCAGGAAAAGCATTTTCAATAGCACAAAATGAACAAAAGTTACAAGAATGCGCACATTTTTTACAAAACCAAGCACTACTAATTCCAGCATCTTACTATCTATTATATTCTAATAACAAAGAAAAAATAGAGTACTTAGCAATCAAACTTCTAGACTTAGGAAAAACAAACCTAGCTTTCACACTCTTTGTAAAATCTGATAATCGTGAAATGATGAATTTTATTAAAGAGAACTATTAAAGTATATTCTGGAGTATTACTGGAGTGACATGGCGTTTACGCGCAGAGCTTATAAATGTATAAATCGATAATTGTAGTATGGCCAAAAAATTAGAAATCTCTCAAGAAATACTAAAAAAACTCTATTTAGAAGAAAAACTTTCTACTTTTCAGATTGCAGATAAATTAGGTTGTTGTCAAGCAACAATTTGTAAAAGATTACATGCTTACAATATTCCTGTCAGACCTGTTGGTGGACCAGTTAATATTTCTCCTGAAGAATTAATTGATCTTTATTGGAATAAAGGATTATCTACTTGGAAAATAGGAGAAATAAAAGGGATTGCAAGAAGTACTATTCATAGAAAGATGAGAAAACTAGGGATACCAATAAAAAACATATCTGAAGCACATGTTATTTATCCAAAAAGAGATTTTGATGGAGATGAATTATTTCAAGCTTATTTAATAGGATTTAGAATTGGTGATTTAAGAGTAAGAATGGCTGGTATGGATAAAAGTGAAACAGTTAAAACTGATTGTGCAAGTACTAGAAAGGCCCAGATTGATTTGATCTATAATTTATTTAATCCATATGGAAGAGTTTGGATTAGTAGAGTTTATGATTCTGGAAAACAACAGATAGAAGCTTATTTAAATTTATCATTTGCTTTTTTATTAGATAAAGAAGTTCCAGAAGAGTACTTTAAAGAAAGAGATCTTTTTCTTGCTTTCCTTGCAGGGTTTATTGATGCTGAAGGACATATTTATACCAATTATGGAAAGGCAAATATTAACTTAGCAAATTGTGATAAAGAAATTTTGATTAAAATAAAATCTTCATTAGAAAATTTTAATATTCCTTGTAGTAATGTTAATTTATCAAAAAAGAAAGGAACTATAAGCCCAATAAATGGTTATCCTCTTAATGAAGATTATTGGGCAATTTCAGTAAATCAGAAGCTTCCTCTTTTAGAATTACTTTATGAGTTAAAAAAATATTCTAGACATGGGGATAAAAGAAAAGCAATAGATAGAGCATTAACCAATATAAGTAATATGCCTCGTTTGTGGAAACCTATTTAAAGTTAAAATACATTTCTCTGGTAATGAAAACCTTTTACATTACAACACCAATTTATTATCCTTCAGGTAAACCCCATATTGGTACTGTTTATACTAATATTGTTTCAGATTCTATTGCTAGATGGCATGAACTTTTAGGAGAAGAAATTTTTTTTACAACAGGAACTGATGAGCATGCACAAAGTGTTGAAAAAATAGCAAAAAAGAAAGGAATTTCACCACAAAAACATGTTGATCAGATGGTTAAACCTTTTGAAAAAGCATTCAAACAGTACAACATCAACTATAATAAATTTGTAAGAACAACTAGTAAAGAGCATGTTAAATATTGCGAAAAACTTGTTCAAAAATTATTTGATAAAGGAGATATTTACAAAGGGAAATATGAAGGTTGGTATTGCGAGAGTTGTGAAACTTATTACACTGAAAAAGATTTAGATGATAATAAATGTCCATTACATAGAACTAAACCAAAATGGATGGAACAAGAGTCATACTTCTTTAAAATGTCTAAATATCAAAAGAAAGTTGAAGCTTACATAAAAAAACAAAATTATATTGTCCCAAAAACAAGACAGAATTTTATATTAGGAAGAATGAGAGAAGGTGTAAGAGATCTTTGTATATCTAGAACTGATTCCAAATGGGGAATACCTTTACCATTTGATAAAAAACATAGAATCTGGGTTTGGTTTGATGCATTACCAAACTATACTTCTAGTATTCAAAAAAATGAAAAGTTTTGGCCAGCTAATGTTCATGTAATTGCTCATGATATTTTATGGCACCATTCAGTTATTTGGTTATCAATGCTTTTTGCTGCAGGAATAAAACCACCTAAAAAGCTCTTGGTTCATGGATTTATAAAAGCAGAAGGTGGAGAGAAGATGAGCAAATCTTTAGGTAATATTGTTGATCCTTTAGCTTTATTAGAAACTTTTCCAGTAGACTCAGTGAGATATTTTATGTTAAGAGAAATTCCAATGGGTCTTGATGGTGCATTTTCAATTGAAGCATTAAAACAAAGACATAACAGTGAACTTGTAAACGACCTAGGAAACCTACAATCTAGAACTTTAAGCATGATAGAAAAATATTTCCAAGGAGAAATACCTAAAAGTAAAACAAACCAACTTCTAAAGAAACTAAACTTCAAAAAAATTAACACTTACATGCAAAATTATGAATTACATAATGCTTTATCAGAAATTTGGAAGTTCATTAACCAGTGTAACAAATATATCAATGATAACAAACCATGGGAACTAGCAAAAACAAACAAAGAAAAACTAAAAACAGTTCTTTACAACCTTGCAGAAGCATTAAGAGTAATTTCAATACTAACAGAGCCTTTTATGCCAGATACAGCAAGCACAATAAAACAACAATTAGGAATTAAAAAACAACAATCTTTCAAAGACATTAAATTTGGTTTAATAGGAAACAATAAAGTTAACAAATCAAGTTATTTATTCACAAAAATAGAAGAAGTTAAACAACCTACAAAGGAGGAAGAAGAAATGGTATCATTCGAAGAATGGCAAAAATTAAAACTTAAAATTGGAACAGTCACAGAAGCAAAAAAACATCCTAATGCAGATAAGCTTTACATACTCAAAGTTGACATAGGAGATAAAATAATACAAATAGTTTCTGGATTAAAAGAATACTATAAACTTAGTGACCTCAAAGGAAAACAAATAGTTGTATTCACAAACCTAAAACCAACTAAGTTCAGAGGAATAGAAAGTAATGGAATGCTTCTTGCTGCAGAACATCAAGATAAAGTAGTACTTCTAGAACCTGATCAAAAAATAGAAGAAGGCGCAGAAGTTTGTTAAGTATGAATGAGCCTGATGGGATTTGAACCCACGATCCCCACCTTATCAGAGTGGTGCCCTAGCCAGACTAAGCCACAGGCTCATAGTTCTTTGTAAAATTTTAGCTATTTAAAAAACTTTTGATAAAGATACGTCCCCGGCAAGATTTGAACTTGCGACCTTTCGGTTAACAGCCGAATGCTCTACCGCTAAGCTACAGGGACATACTCATCTAGAAATTCTCAGCATTTTTAAAAACTTTGGTTTTTGCATATATCCAATTTTATTCCAAACCTTAGCAAACTTTATAAATGTCTAGTAAAAAATATGGAGAGTAATGGTAAAGAAAAAAGTTCCTAAACTAACTCCTCCACAAGGTGGTTTGCCCAATAATACCCTTGTAGGTAGTTCTAATGATACTGATGGAGTTATTGAAGAAGTACCAAGCTCTCTTACAGAAGATCTGGAAGCAGACAATAGTGGTACTTTTGAGGAAAGTTTAGATGATTTTGCAGCAGATTTAGAAGATTTAGGTGAAGATCCTGATATTCCAGAAGATTCTATTGAAGTTCCTGCTGAAGTTCAAGTTTTTTATGATTCAGATGTTGAAATAAATCCGGGTAATGATGACCCAATGGAATTACCTGAAGATGCTCTTATCGGTCATGATGACCCTACAAGAGAATATCAAGGTCTAGATCCAGATACAGAAGCATCTGTTGATGAACTTTTAGGTGGATCTTCTATAGCAGATACAATAATGAATGAAGATTCAGGAGAATTTGAACCTGTAGATGATGAGTTTTTAGATGGAGGAGATAGTTTAGACACTTCAATACATAAAGAACCCACAGATTTAGATGAAAATTGGGAAAAAGCAAAAAGGGATGGAATAGCAGATAAAAATTCAATAGGACATTATGTAGGTAAAGGTTTAGTATACTTAGCTGCATTAACTGTAGGTCTAGGATTAGGAACTGCAATATTTGCTCCTGATAAAATTATAGAATTAAAACAAAAATACTCCTCAGACAAACCAACAGCTGTAGTACAATCTGAAAATGTACCTATAGGAACAAGAACAGTAGGCGAGTTCCTAGATAGACAATATGGACCAAGAGGAAAAGATAGATTAGAAAGACCTTTAGAAGATATCCTAGCAGGTGTTACAGCAACCCCAGCATTTGATGCACCTCAACCAGATCCATATGACATTGATCCAAATCCAAAAGATCCTTTAACAAATTATGTAGGAACATTAGATTCAGCTCCACAAGGTTCAAGCTTAACTCAAATTGCAGCAGCAATATTAGGTGAAGGACAACTAGGAATAAATTTCTTAGAATTATCCCAAACAGAACAAAAAACATTACTTGATGAAGTTTATGTTTCAAATGTTACAAGTAAATACACTCCTGAACAAGTTAAGAATGTTTTATCACTAGCAATGGTTTTACAAGATCAAAATCCACATGCAGTAAGAAATCCAATAAACACTGAAAAATTATCAAGTTACCAAGAGCTAATAGAATTAGCTAGAGATCCAAACAATGCAAGATTACTAAAAGGTTCTGCACTAAATGCAACTGTATCTTTAGAAGCAGTTGAAGATGGACCAATATTCACAGGGACACCAGTGGTTGAACATTTCCCTCCACAAGAAGAACCTGAAGAATATTCAATTCAACCAGAAGTTACAAATTCTTTAGAAATGGTTTTAGAGGAACCTCATCAACAAGCGACAACTGAACCTAGAATTCAACAACCTGTTGAAGATCCAAAAGAAGCATGGAAACAAGAAGCAGAAGAATATATTTTTGGAAAAGACGATGTTGACTTGGGTGAACCTATTGGTTATGAACAACCTGTTGAAGAGTTAGAACTTGACACTGATGAAATTCCAGATGTAACAGCTGAAATGAAGGAAGAAGCATTAGATGAATTTTTAGCAGATTGGGATGAAATTGCTGCTGTAGCATCAGAAGATCTAGTTGACACTGGATTAACAGTAGTACAAGATGATGGTATTGTTGACACAGGACTTCAAGCAGTATTAAATCCTTCAGGTAATACAAGAGCAGGTGCAATTATAGATTCTATAAGTCCATCAACAATGCCAAGAGAAGAAGTTGCAACATACACTCAAAGTTTCTTAGATGTTTACAGATTATCACAAAGTTCAATGGCTGATTGGAAAGGCGATACAACTGCACTTGCAATGCAAGCTGCACAATCTTACACACAAAATCCAGAATCTTTTGACAGTCCTAAAGAAAGAAGATTACTAAGAAACATGCAAGAGTTTTATGACTTTGATGAAAGTGATAGATTAGAAGCTGCAATAGGACACTACTTCACACAACAAGAACAAAGTGAAATGTTTGAAGGACAAGATTTAGATTTAGATGTAAGAGGTATTTCAACAATATATTCAGTTCAACAAAGTAAACTTAAAAAATCAATTAGAAATGTTGAAAGAGTTGATGAGCACAGTTTAAGATATGAAGTTGGTGAAAACATTTCAAGCATATTAGCAAGCACTGACCATTCAAGAAATCAGTTGTACTCTGACTTAAGATTAGCTGGAATTAATGCAGTTGCAGATAGAACAGTTTCAATGTATGAAGGTTATCAAGAAGCATTAGAAGAAAATCCAGAGCTAACAAAGATTGCTTATGCAAGAGAACATGCAGAAACATATGGTGTAACAGCAGAAACTTTAGCAGGAAACATGACAGAAATGTCATATGTAGTAGCACAAGAATCAGTAGAGGCTTCAGGGAAATCAAGTTCTACAAGTAGCGCTAAAAAGTCAGCTTAATCAATCCAATCTTTATTTTTAATTTTTTCTGGCAAATATTTTTCAGAGATAAAAGTAATTCCTCGAGCACTAAGAGCCTGGATTTCTGCTTTAGCTTTATATTTCCTCATAGCCTTGAATTCTTTTTGCCATCTCTTATCATCTTTAAACCAATCATAATTACTAATCTGTTTGATTCTTGAAATATCTTTATCACTTAACTTAATAAAATGCTTTTGCAACCCATACTTCTCAATATCTTTTGACATAATCCCTAAAAACTTTACTTGAGGTATTGCCATCTTACCAGAGATATGGGCCAAAGAGATTGAACCATATTTAATAACAGAATAAATATAAAACCCCCAAGGGTCATAGTCAGTTAAAACATAAATTGGCAATTTAAATTCTTCACCCAACCTTTGCAACAATCTTCGAATACCTCGAGTAGTTTGACCTTGTGAACTTACAATAATACATTTATTTTTTTTCCAATACTTATCTTCGTGCAGCCTTTCCCACACAGCAGCCTTTTCCATATACAAAATATATTGCGCATCAACTTTCTTAAACTTAATATTTTCAACATTAGATGGAATACTCCAACCACCACTACCCAACTTACTCCAATCAATAGTATCACCTTTATCTTCAATAACAACTTTACCCGAAATGGAACCATTCTTGTTAGCATTAATGTGCAATTGCTCTCGAGAAAACCCAGTAATCAATTCCAAATCTTCAATTGCCTTATCAGTTTCAGTTTGTTCATCAACAACATTAACTTTTGTTCCAGGAATAGTTCTTTTAACTTGATAAAATACATCCCTCAAACTTGTATTCTTAT
>JABHYY010000015.1 GCA_018653605.1 archaeon | reverse complement strand
GCTCTCGAGAAAACCCAGTAATCAATTCCAAATCTTCAATTGCCTTATCAGTTTCAGTTTGTTCATCAACAACATTAACTTTTGTTCCAGGAATAGTTCTTTTAACTTGATAAAATACATCCCTCAAACTTGTATTCTTATCAATATCCAACAACTTCTTACTAACATTAGCAACTTCAATAGTTTGTATAAATTTCTTAGAATGTGCAGTGTTAAAAAATTGCCTTGAAGTCATATTCTGCCCTAACTCTAAAGTTTTAGTTTTTCGATTAAAATTAACATTAGACAAAGCTCTGGTTGGCAAAGCAATGGAAGGATTTTCTTTCCTCTTAATCTGTGTAACTAATCTTTTCCCTAATCCAATTAATGCTCTTTTAATTTTTTCCATTCTTTTCTCCATTTACTAAAGGTAATTTTTGTGTTAAATAATGATTAAGATCATCTTGTATAGGGCCCTTTTCATCACCTGACAACTCTGCTAAACTCGAAGCAAGTTCTTTGATATAAGCATTAAACAAGCCAGCTTTTTTTAATTGTTCTCTTTTTCTAACAACTTGCCTAATATGTGTAGCCAATTTCCTTCCACACTCTTGCAAAGCCATTTTAACCTCTTTAACAATTTCTGGATATGACGCAATAGCTTCTTTGCTTTCTGAAGTAAAAGGTACCCACACTGAATCCATGTGCACCATAATTAATGCAGGACCAGCAGGTAATGCTCCTCTTGATTGCGATAAACCATAATTTCTCCATGCTGTTTGTATAACAGATTTAGTAATTGAACAAGCACCAGCTTGATGTTGCAAAGGAACTCTATTAGCATATCTAATAACTTTTACTAAAGAATCTCCAGGTAAAGTTCCACCATAAGCAATAGCAACTTCAATTTGGAAGGGGTTCCCTCTGTAAACATTAGGCCTTCTTGTTATAGAAGCATAAAACTCAGCATCAACTTCTTTTTTCATACCTTTCAACATCTGTTCTTCTCCAATAGGTGAAAGACAGTTTGTTGGTGGAGCCATAATCTTAGTTGCCTTGATAGAACTGAACAAATTATCAGCTTCATTTCTTGCTATTCTTGAAGGTCTAGCTCTTTCAAAAATACCAGCCTTTTGACAAATCTCTTTAGCAACTTTTGCAGAAACTCTTGAAAATTCACTTTGTAAAAAGCTTTGTAAAGTTTTTTGTCTAGTATCTTTTAACATACTAATCAAAATACCTAACTCAACTCCATATGGATGAGGCTTAATTTCTTTAGCATCAACTGGCAACTCTTCAGTTCCTCTAATGAACTCTTTTATTTCATCATCAGGTCCTTTGAATTTAATTGTTGCATGTGGATTTGATATAGCAGTAAGTTGTAAAAACTCTAAAACACTTAGTTTCCCTTTGTGATACCTTCCTTCCATTTCCATCTCAATCTTAGTACCATGATCTTTTTCCCACTCTCTAACTTCTTCTTTAATAATTTCAGGATCATTTGTTTTAGTATTTAGATGTAGTTCATAATAATGTGCTTTTGAATTTTGTCCTGTTTTGGACATAATTCTTGTAGGTTTACCTGTTGTAAGTTGTGCATACAAAGCAGCAGCAGAAATACCGATTCCTTGTTGTCCTCTTGAACATTTTAATTTGTGAAACTTACTACCATATAATAATTTAGCAAAGATCTTTGGAATTTGCTCTTTAACAATACCAGGCCCATTATCTTCAATCATAACTTTAAACCTTTCTTCAGAAGCTTGTGAAATTTTAATGTCAATCTCTGGTAAAACTCTCATGTCTTCACATGCATCCAAAGAATTATCAACAGCCTCTTTAATTGTGGTTAGAAGTGCTTTTCTAGGATTATCAAAACCTAAGAGGTGTCTATTTTTCAAGAAAAACTCAGAAACAGAAATAGCTCTTTGTTCTTTTGCTAACTCTTCAGCTCTACTTCCTTTTTTCTTATTATTAGTTAGCCTAGTTTGCACCACTTTTTTCACCTCTAAAACTAGTGCAAATTAATTTAGTTAATAAATCTTTCTAAATTTCAGAATAAAAAAGAAAGTTTACTTAATCAAGTAAACCTTTTCATTGCCTTTAACAGGCTCATCAACTTTCATTCCAACATCATCGCCAGCTTTTGCCTTTTCAATGGGCTTCCTATCAACTTGCATAGAAGTAACATCCTGTTCAAAATCTGCAGATACTCCTTGAATATGGATCTTATCTCCAACCTTTAATGATTTCGTCAGCTTTAACACAGCTACACCAACATTGCTAAAGTAGTGTGTTATTTCCCCAATTTCTTTTTCTGACATTTTGTTTCACCAATATATACTATGTTTTGTAGGTTTATATTGTTTTTGGGGTTACTTTTTACTTCCCTTATACCTGCCTCTTAAAGCAACCTTACAAAATCTTTCAAAAATCTTAGAAAACTCTTTACTCTCCTTCTGATATCCTTTCAACACAGCTTCAAAAGATTCTGAAGCATGCTTGTAATGTTTACTATGCAAAGCTCTTTCAATCAAATGCAAATCAACAGCCTTATCTTCAACTTTAGTAGAAACAAAACCCAATCCAAAATCAATAAAATAAATTTTATCTTTTAATATTAAATTAGAAGTAGTCAAATCTCCATGAATAATATGTGCATTATGCAACTTAGCAATCTTTTTTCCAACCCTCTCAAATAACTCATTCCTTTTTTTAGCATCCAACTCATCAACAACATCTCTAAGCTTTTTACCCTCGATAAACTCAATCTTAATTTTCATTTCCCTATCACAAGAAGAAATCACTTTTGGCACAGGAACATGCTCAGAAGCTTTTTTCAATAACTTAGCCTCTCTTCTAGTAGAACTTTTTCTAATAACTTTATCAATCTCTTCATGCCTATAAGATTTCTTAATTCTCTCTTTGATTACAGTACCATCTTTAAAAAATATCTTTGCTTCAGCACCCTGTTCTATCATAACACCTTTTTCAGCAATCTCTTTTAATTCTTGCATAACTT
>JABHYY010000014.1 GCA_018653605.1 archaeon | reverse complement strand
TGTAATTGCCTTAGCTGTAGGTTTTTTTGCGCTAAGAGATAGTGATGATAGACTTGAAGTTTTAGACGAAGAAAAAGATGAACAAACTTCTTTTTCTGCTGATAAAGTAAGTTTTCAAAACTACTTTGATGAGTGTGCGAAACTTGGAGTTTTACAAACTAATCAAGTTATAGGTATAGATCCTGAACTTGAAACTGCTTATGAAGATTATGTTACTAGATATATTGACTCTTGTATGAGTGACTTTGTTACTCAATTAGAAGCGAGAGGTTTAGAAGTTGTTAAAGAAACAACTACAACTGATCTAACTATAACTGATGATGTAGTTTCTTTAGAAATTAATTATCCTGCAGAAGTTTCAGATGAAGCAACAAAATTCTCTTTTAATGAATATGAAACTACACTAAGTAGAACACAAACAATAAAATTAAATGGCGGAATTGCAAACGAAGAAGTTGTTATCCTTTCAACTGATAAAAATACTAAAATTATAATTCCAGCCGGAACAAAAGTTACTGATGAAAATGGAAATCCAGTTGAAGAAGTTTCATTAAGGATTTTAGAAAAACATTTTGAGGGTTTAGATAATAGCGCAACTATTGGTAAACTTTTATATCAAGGATTACCTGAAGGTGCACAATTTTCAGAACCTATAGAAATGGTAATGACTGTAAGAAGTGAAGATTTACCTGATATGATGAGTGAACATGCTTTATCCATTGCTTGGTGGGATGGATATATTTGGAGAGCTCTTCCTACATCTGTTAATGAAGAAGGAAGTTTAAGTGCAAATGTTGATCATTTTACAGCTTTTAGTATTGCTACATGTAATGACATTAAAAGAGATGGTAGTAATAAACCAGAAGGAAGTCCAAATATGGAAATCACAACACCTCTATTATATCAACAAGAATTTGAATACAGACAACTTACAGAAGAAATTAAAGAACAACTAGAAGACGATAAAATTGAAAGTAAAATTGAAGAATATCAAAATTTATACAGCACAGAAGAAGAAAAAACACCAGATATTTGGAAATTTCAACATGGTTCTTGGAATTTTTGGGCCGGGTTTGAATCAATATTTATGAATCCATTTAGTTTAGACGGGTTAAGATTAGGTTTTGAGTTTGTTGATCCCTCTGCCTCCACAGCTCCTCTAATGACTTCATCACCAATATTATCTTCTTTTGGACCATTACCTACGACTGTCAGTGGTACTCCTGGACCTATGATGCATGAAGGAAAATTATTTTCATATCCTGATGGTTTTTGTTTAGAGCCTACTGAAGATGACAGTGCTTGGAAAATGGATAGAGAGGCAGTAGTACCTAAAAAAGAAGAATTTATGAAAGTTTTATTCAATGAAGATGATAGAATTGTTAGAAGTATTTCAATGATGTCAAATGAAATAAGACAATTTGGAACTAATAGATTTCTACAATGTAATCAACCTAGAGAAGAACAAAAAACTACGAGAGTAACACCTTATTGTTGTTGTTGGCAATTTGCTGAAGATGACTTTAGATGTTATAATGAAGTTATGGGAGAACAACAATGTTATGAAAGATTAAAACAAGATGAATATCTTACTGACCCAGATACTTTTGAAGATGACACTGAATTGTTCTCAATTGATGATGCTAGACCTAACCCAAATGATGTTACTGTTTATGATAGTGATTCAGAAGGTAAAACTAATATGTATAGCACAGGTGATGCTATAACTAATTGGCATTGTGGTAATGTTTTTGCTGATGCAGATGAAATTTACACCGAAAAAGGAGAAGATGTCATTGACAGAGAAATATATGGTTACAATGATATTAATTGTGTAAATGGTTTACTTAAAGATGCAGGAACAGAAGGAGGTAACTGGAGATCTGACAATCTTGAACAAACTTCTTCAGTATATGAAATCAGATTTGCACCAGGCGGTGCATCTTGTTATGCTGGCTCAACTGTTGTTTATGAAACACTTAATGGTGACAGTTGTGAAGGACCTGAATCATTATCAGGACCACTAGAATTATCTTACCCTGATCAAAGAGACGGTGAAGATTCTGTAATTGCATACGTACTAAATGAAGTTACCACAAGCAATAGAAAAGGAATGTGTGCTGATTGTTATGCCACTATTACTTTACTTGCTAAGGAAGGAACCTTTTTCTCTCCTGAAAGTGAAAGGCATTTCTCATGTACTGCTAATGAAAATAATGACTATAAATTAATTTACAATGGTGGTTTACCTGAATGTAGAGTTTGTGTACAAAGTAATGTTGTAGATGGATTATCTGAAACTGAACTTGAAGGACAGTATGTATATATAATCGATAATGAAGAAGTATATAATACTGCAACTTCTGATAAATGTGACATCAAAGATGGTTGTGGTGATTGTTTAAAATACCCACAATCTGAATCCATTGATGGACTATGTACTCCAACTCATCAAGGAGATAAATTTTGTAATCTTAAAAATGATGGAAAAGGATATTTATGTAACAATGGAGCATTACAAGTTATGACTTCAAGTGAATATGAAGATTTATGTTATGACTGTTTAAATAACCCATCATCTAGTGAAGATTGTGTGGAGGTAGTATAAAATGAAATCTAAAAATTTAATTTTTGTTTTAATCCTTGTTTTATTTGCTTCAATGGTAAGTGCTAGAACTTTTCATGGAAAAACTAGTCTTTGTGGACAATGGCTAAAATTGGAAGGAATTGTAGAAACAAGATATGGTGCTGGTACATATGGTGACGGATTTATTTGTTGTTATGATGAAAATTATATTGATCATTCCGGAATGGATGGAGTTATGACTGCTTTACAAAGTGGTATAAATGGTTTAGCAAATAGTGCTGCAACCATGCTTTATTATGCTTGGCCTCATGAATGTAGTCCGGTAGAACTTGTATGTAATGGAATTGCAGGACTTGCAGAATATAAACCTATAATGGCTCAAGTTCAACCTGCTTGTGCTAGTTTAGCAAGTTATATAGGTTATCCAACTTGTGCAACTTCAGGGCAAATTGGAAAAAATACTTGGAATTCAGAAAGTCCTCCTTGTTGTCCAGGTTTAAGTAATGCATGGTACAGAAAAGAGTGTAAATAATAAGTAAATTAAAATTTACTTATCCATTTTCTTTTTGCTTTTTTTACTTCTTCTTCTACAGATTTACCAGTTTCATTTCCAATTAATTTATGCGCTGGGAGCTTAGTTATAGCATTCGCACCTGCTTTAAGAAGTAAACTTATTTCAGGAATTCTATAAATTGCTGTTCCTGCAATA
>JABHYY010000013.1 GCA_018653605.1 archaeon | reverse complement strand
CTGGTGAGATTCTCTGCGTAAAGTTAGATTAAACCGCACGCCGCACCCCTTGTAGTGCTCTCCCGCCAATTCCTTTAAGTTTCAGCCTTGCGACCGTACTCCCCAGGCGGTGTACTTAATGCCTTCGCTCCGACACTGCGTATCCACGAAGAATACGCAACATCTAGTACACAGCGTTTACGGCTAGGACTACTCGGGGATCTAATCCGTTTTGCTCCCCTAGCTTTCGTCCCTCACTGTCGGATTTGTTCTAGATAGATGCCTTCGCCATAGGTAGTCTTCCAAGGATTATCACATTCTACCGCTACCCAAGGAATACTTCTATCTCCTCCCAATCCCTAATTTTGTAGTATCTTTTGCAGTGGCCAGGTTAAGCCTGACCATTTAACAGAAGACTTACAAAATCAGCTACGGACGCTTTAGACCCAATAAAACTGATTGCCACTCGTGGCGCCGGGATTACCGCGGCTGCTGGCACCGGTCTTACCCACCACTTATTCATTAAGATTTTTACACTTAATAAAAGCTCACTCGAAAGCAAGCACTTAGGTTCCCCTTATCACACTTTCGTGCATTGTAAAGGTTTCCTGCCTGCTGCACCCCTTAGGGCTAGGACCCTTATCTCAGTGTCCTTCTCTGGGCTACCTCTCTCAAGGCCCATACTGATCTCTGGCTTGGTGAGCCTTTACCTCACCAACTACCTAATCAGCCGCCAACTCATCCTTAGGCGATAAATCTTTAGAAGAAAGTACATTCCAGTATCGATCTTCTATCAGGAATTAGCCTCAGTTTCCCAAGGTTATGCCTGACCTAAGGGCAGATTATTGACGTGTTACTGAGCATTTTGCCAGTGGTTCCGAAGAACCCCTTTGACTTGCATGGCTAAGTGGAAACCTAATAGCAGCAATCTCCCGCAGGATCAACGGGAATCAGTTTCGCAAGATTCTGTATTTAACTTATCGGTTTTGTATTTGAGCTACGCTCCAAATCTAACCTATATTCAGCTTACATCATACTCAATTATTCAATTAAGTACTCATTAGAATAAGAAGACATCATCGACTCAATCTTCTTAGTGTTTGTTTAGAAATTTAACTGGTATTTAAAGGTTTTGTTTACCTGTTTCTTTTCTTCTTCTCTCTCCTAAGTCTCTTCCTTTGCCACTTCCATCTCATTTGGCCTTTTTTCTTCCATCTTCGAGAGCTTCGTTTCATAAAGTTTTGATTTTTTTGTTTGTTTATAAATTTATTGTTTTGTTATTGGTTATTATTCAGGTGTTAAGGTTGTTTTGTAGAGGGGGATGATTTGTTATGACGACAGTGTGTGCTGCTATTAGCATAGTGTGCACACTCTCCTATGGAGAGTTATTTTACTAGCAAATTATAGAACAATCTTTTTCAAACATTGATGAAATGAGAGGGATCTTCGATCTCCTTATTTGATTAACAAATTATAAAATGATTCATTGATTGAAAGCTGAATAAAATCTTTTATTGGCACTGAATAATAATCTTTTTTTACAAGCATGTTTGTGTATGTTTGAACTTTTGTTGCTGGCATGCAAAACCATGTTGAGTAATGTGTGTGTTTGTTACTGATTATGAACCACACTTGCATGTTGAAAAGTTTTTGCATGTTATTATATTTAATTGTTTCTTCGTAATCAATACAAAACTTTTCATGTTTTTTTAATGGGGTTGAATCTTTTATGTCGACTAGAATGAAACCAAAGTTTGGTAATAGAATGAAAAAGTCAGGTCTTTTTGCTTTGAGTTGTTTTAGTTTTTTTGAAAAACTATCTCTGTCTTGTTGGATAAACCAGAAAGGTATTTTGTGTTGGTTCAAGTAGTTTTGGAAATGGTTTTCTGCTTCATTCATGTTACTCTTTTTGTATTTTTGTTTTATAAAATTTACTTTGTTTTTTTTGTAAAGTTTACAGAAATTTTGGGAAAAGTTTATTAATGATTTATTTTGGTGGGTTTGGATTGATAAGGTTTAAAATGAATCTTTTAGTTTTGAATAAAGTTGTTCAACAATTTGTTTTGCTTTTTCATTGGGAACTGCTATTGTGATGTTTCTCACATCTTTGTTCTTTCCATTGCAATGCAATCCATTTTTTGTGGTGGAAACAATGTCTGCACCAACCTTTTCTTTTATTTGTTTGCTGATTGATTTTATTTTTTCTTTGCTTAGGTTTTCTTTTGTTCCGATGCTGAACGAGTCTATTGTTGTGGATGCTGCGTGTACTGGGATGTTATTCTTTTCAAACAGTTCTATTAGGTTTTTTGCATATCCTATTATACTGTTCATTCCAAAGAGTTCAATGTGAAAGATTGTCATCTCTGTTTCTAATCCTCCAAGGATTGGGCCATATATTTCTGTTGGATTTGTTTTGCTTTGAATCCATTTTGTAAATGTTATTGGTTTTGCAATTCCTTCTCCAACAATAGAAATTAAAGCTTGATCACCTTTTTCTGGTTCATACACTGCAACTGAGATTGTATCTTTGTTTGTGTTAACCATGTCAATTGAAATGTTTTTTTCTGCGAATTTGTTAAATATTCCTTTTAATGATTTATCCTTGAAATTGTAAATCCTAAACCCCTCTTTACATGCAATGTTTGTTAATGGTGGCATGTTCTCTCTGGTGTTTGTAATTAGTGTTTCACCTTTTTCTGTTAATGATTTTATCTTGATTGGGATGTTATTCTGTTTACAGTGTTCAAGTGATGTTGGTTCAAGTAATGATTTTTGTGATCTATAAACAGCTTCTCTTATCTCTGCATATGTTGCTTGTTTTATTATTTTGGTATCCTTTAAGTATTTTGGATCTGTTACTGCTACCCCTGGAAACTCTTTTAGGTTTTGATACTCATCAACTTTTAGAAATCCTGCGATTGCTCCTGCTGTAATGTCTGATCCTCCAATTGGAAGGGTTGCTGTTTTATTATTTTCAGTTCCATAGAAACCACCTATTACATACACTTGATGATTTTTGAATAGTTTTTTGTTTATGTTTGTTATTTTGTTATTTTTTATTTCTATTGCTTGTTTTGCATCTACCCAGGTTGCATTTATGTTTTGAGATTTTAAGTACTTTGCAATCAATTGTGAGTGAATGTGTTCTCCTATGTGAAGGCCTTGTTCAAATTCTACTTTGAAATCAATGTTAAGTTGTTTTGTTATGTTATTGAAGATTTCTTTTATCTTTTCTTCCATATTATTTTTTAGAAGTTCAGTTACTCTTGCTTCTTTTGTTGCGGGTGCTGATACAACTAGAACTATTGTTTCTGGAATTGATTTAATATAACCTGTTAGAACTTTAATCTTATCTGCTGTGCCTGTTGATTCTCCACCAGATTTTATAACTTTCATATTTCTTCTCTTTGTCTTATGAGTTGGTGATGATTATTGTTCACTAAAACTTCTGCTGGCTTTAGTACTCCATTGTAGGATGATGCCATTACAAAACCATATGCACCTGCTACTTCTATTGCTAGGATATCACCCTCTTCAACTTTAGGCATTGCTCTGTTCTTTGCAAAGAAATCTGTGTTTTCACAAATAGGTCCAACAATGTTTGCTTCTTGTGTGAACTCTGCATCTATATTATTTGCTAAAAGTATTGGGTGGTATGCACCATACAATGCAGGCCTGATTAATGTTGCCATTCCTGCATCAACTCCAATAAAATTATTTTTGATTGTTGTTACTGTTGTTAATAGTGTTCCTGATTCTGCAACTATATATTTTCCAGGTTCAATCATAAGTTTTGCTTTGTGTTTGAAAGCTTTTTCTACACTTCTTCCAATTGCTTCAATATCTAATTGTTTTTCATGTGGTTCATAAGGTACTCCAATACCTCCACCAATGTCCATGAATTCAAACTCAATGTTTGTTGCATCTCCTATTCTTTTTGCAATTTCTTGGATAGTGTTTGTTAATTCTGTAAAATATTCTTGATAATTTACACCAGAACCTGTCATCATGTGAATTCCAAATCTTTTGATCCCTTTTTCTTTTGCAAGTCTGTAAGCTTCTCTTGCTAAGTCTTCATTCATTCCAAATTTGGTTCCATGTCCACCAACCACTATGCTTGGGAACTTTCCTTTTCCAAATCCTGGATTTATTCTGAATGAAATTATTTTTGGTTTTCCAATTTCTAGTAATCTTTTGAAAACTGAAATGTCATCACAATTTATTTTTATTTTTGACTTTAGTGCGTATTCTAAGTCTTCATTGGTTGGGTTTACTGCTGTGTAGATTGAATTTTCTATCTTAAAGTTGGCTTTTTGTGCCATCTTTATTTCATTTGCATTTGAACAGTCAGCGCCTAAGTTTTGTTCTGAGATTAATTTAAGTATTTCCTGGTTATTGTTTGCTTTGATTGCATAGCAAATATTAGTGTTTGGAAAGTTTGTTTTTAATTCATTTATCCTTTTTAGAATTGTTTGTTTATTGTAAACATATAGGGGGGTGTTGTATGTTTTTGCTAGTTCTGTAGCATTGATGTTTCCTATCTTTAATTTCATGGGATTTTTTCTTTTTCTTTTCTTTTTATATGTTTTGTAGGGTGGTTTTATGTTTTAACTGCAGTGTTTTTCAGATGAAACCTGATTTTGTTAGAAAATATATTCCTACTGCAATTGCTATTAATACTATTATTGTTATTGCAAAATAGAATATCATTTTTACTTGCAATATTTTCTCTTCTTTTCTTACTTGTAGTTTGCCAACTTTTGTTACAAAT
>JABHYY010000012.1 GCA_018653605.1 archaeon | reverse complement strand
GTCTAGACTGAACAATGTAAACCCTTTCTTTGTTTATTGCATATTCCATGTCTTGTGGTTTGCCATAGTGATCTTCAATTTTTTTTGCTAGTTGAGTTAGAATTTTTATCTCGTGTTCTTTCAAAGTTTCTTTTTCTTGTATTTCTGAAGGAACATCTGCTTTCATTGTTTCACCTTTTTCTGGATCTCTTGTGAACATCCAAGTTTTTTTTACAATATGTCTTGTGATTACTTCTTCTGAATTTTTGTCAACAACATATTCGTCTGGTGTGATTGCTCCTGAAACTACTGATTCTCCCAAACCATAAGTTGCTTCTATCATGATTTCATTTGGTTTTTGTGAGACAGGGTTTACTGAGAACATTACACCTGCTTTTTCTGAGTTTACCATTTGTTGAACTACAACTGCAATGAAAACTTTTGTGTGATTGAAATTGTTTTTTGTTCTGTAATAGATTGATCTTGCTGTGAATAGAGATGCCCAGCATGCTTTTACTGCTGCAAGAACTTTTTGTTTGCCTTTCATGTTAAGGTAAGTTGCATTTTGTCCTGCAAAAGATGCTTCTGGACCGTCTTCTGCATTTGCAGAGCTTCTTACTGCAACAAAAGGTTCACTTTGTGAAAGCATATCTTTTGTGTCCAAAGCTTCGTAAGCTTCGACAATTTCATCTTGTAACTCTTGTGGCATTTCAGTTTTAATTATTAGTTCTTGTACCTGTTTTGCTAAAGCCTGTAACTGATCATTGTTTTCAACATCTAGCTTTTTTAGGTCAGGATAAATCTTAGGTGCTATCTGTCCAATAAATTTTCTATAAGCTTTTGTTGTAACTACAAAACCAGGTGGGATTGGTAAACCTATGTTAGACATTTCTCCTAAAGAAGCTCCTTTTCCACCAACAAGATTAACTTTTTCTTTATTTAATTCTTTAAACCAAGCAATATTAGGCATTAGTTTTATCACCTCTAAATTTGTTTTGAGGTTTGTAAATTTTTAATTTACTATAACCTCTGCTAAAATAGTGTATTAAAAGGTATTTAAAGTTTAGGGTCAGTATTGGCTTTGACTGCTGTGTTTTGTAGTAAGAGCTTTTCTATATTTAGTATATTGGTATCCCTGTAGCAGATTTCAAAATCGCTAGAGAACTATACCTTCCTTCTTGAAAAAGTTTATCATACCAAGGTTCTACTTCTTCCTCAGATATTTGAAATGGTATTTCTGTAAATTCATAAATTTTCCCAATAAGGTCAAATTGCTCAGCATCTAAATTATTTCTATACCCTTCTTGAACAAGATTATCAAAATTCAACCCAGCTCGGACCCACTTTGGATAAGAATCTCTCTGATCAGTAAGAGTGAATGAGATTGAACTAAAATTAAAAAAATCTTTTTGTTCTTCTTCAGCTTTCTCTATTAACTCTAATGAAGGGTTTCCATCATATTCCTCTTTTAATATAAGTAAATCTGAGACTTTTAATCTTCTAGGATTTAACATTGCACTATAAGCCAGCTCTACATCTTCCTCTGTTACATCAACATTAAAATTTAAAGTTTGCTTAAAATATTCAGCCAAAGCAACATTCCCCTTCCTAAATCTCTTCAAATATTCTTTCATATAATCAGTTTTGTTGAGGGAGATTTTTGTACGAGAGGCTTGCATTATTTTTAGCATTTCATCAGGTCTTCTGAGACAAGCTTTTTTTACAAGATCTTCTTTTGGAACTACTTCAATTGCATTAACAAATCTTTCTATTGCTATAGGATTAGGATAGCTATCGAATACTTTTTTAAATCCTTCATCAATAGAATCCTCTAGTAATATTGGCTTAATATTCGTTGCTTTTCGCAAATGAGTTATCCTATTGCCATCTCCTTCTCTTGCTAATTTATTATAAGCTTCCTGGATAATTTCAGGACTAACCTCAATATCTTGATATATTTCTGAAGATAAACTTTTGATATTGTTCAAAGATGTAATCCCATAATGTAAACCTTTCTCCAATGTTTCTACTGTTGGAGGAATTCCTGTAGCTCTTTCAATTGCTTTAATAACTTTTACCAAATGATCATCTTTAGAAGCCAAATAAATAGTTCCATGCGCTTCAATATAAGCTTGCTGTACTGTTGCTTCTAAAGGCTCTTCTTCTAAGTCATCAATTAACTCTTGATATTTTTCTTGCTCATTCCAAGGATTAATATGCTTTAATTCATGGATATAAGTAAATTGAACTGTTTCTGAATCAAATGGAATTTCAGTATTAGCTCTAAGCTCTTTAGCACCATTAAGATGTCTCTCTTTTACATAATCTCTATACTTTTCTTGAATCTTTTTTTCTAATAGTTTTTTTCTATCCATTTTCATTTACCTTTTTGGGTTTTATTACTACTTAGGAGTAATTTAGCTAATTTAAAACTTACCTAAAAAATTCCCACAATTGAAACGAAAAGTATATAAATAATGTGTTATTTGTATAATATATGATTAAATTGGATAGAAAGGATAGAAGAATACTTTATGAGCTTGAATTGAATGCAAGGATAACAGAGTCAAGGTTAGCAAAGAAAACAAAGTTATCCAGAGAAGTAGTTAGATATAGATTGGATAAACTGGAAAAATTAGGCATCATTAGGTACCATATGGCATTGATCAACACATTAAACTTAGGATTCTTGATGTTTAGAACATATTACAAATTTACCAATTTAACTCCTGCAAAGGAAAAAGAAATCATTCATTATATGCAAAAAAAAGTTAACTGGATAACAAAAGTAGAAGGTATGTGGAATTTAACAACAATGAGTTTTTCTTCATCAATTTTTGAGTATGAAAAATTTCTTGCAGATCTTAAAGCAAAATATGGAGAGTATATTCAAGAGTATTGGGTTTCTACAATGACAAGACTATGGCATTACAAAAGAGGTTATTTGTTAGATAATAAAAAGGGTAGAAGTTCTTTAATGATGGGTGAGAGGAAGAAAAAAACAAAATTAGATAAACTAGATATAAATATTCTTGAGATTTTATTAAATAATGGAAGAATAAAATATATTGAACTTGCAAAAAAACTGAAACAACATCCTAAGTTGATTAGAGATAGAGTAAACAAGATGATTTGTGATGAAGTGATTATAGGGTTCACACCATTCTTAGACATGAATAAGTTAGGTATGAATTATTTTAAAGTTCATTTTAAATTGAAAAATTATTCTCCAAAAAAGTTTAACTCTTTGCTGAAATATGCTGAGCACCATCCAAACATTGCTTATGCAGTAGAAGCTGTAGGTGGAGCTGATTATGAAATTGAAGTGCAAGTAAAGAATAATAAAGAACTTTATGAACTAATTGAGGATATTAAAGTGAAGTTTTCTGAGATTATTCTAGATTACTATTTTATGGAATATACAGAAGAATATACATTAGATTATTTGCCTAGAGAATTATTGACTGCTGTCAACACAAGGAATCCCCCTACTAAATTTTCTTAATCACACCAAGAACGGGTTCATCAATGTAATTCTCTTCCATTAATTCGTGTAGAGAATCTTTTACATGTAAATCGCCAATACCTAGCTCTGCTGCTAAGTTATAGATCTTTTCTGAGAATATGGAGTTAGTGTCTTCTGTTAATTTATCAATAATTGTTTTTACTTTGTCTTTTATCATCACTACACCCCTCTAATTATTTCATGTTGAATATGGTTTATATATGTTTATCTTGTAAAATATACATTACGAAATATGCTTTTTATAACAAACGAATCTTTATAAGTGAATTTTTACTGGAGTGATAACTGTTTGATTAAATTGGTGAGTGAGAAAAGTTTATAAACAATGCTTTGAAAAGGGGTTAAAATGACAGAATATGATGCAAAAGCTTTGGCACAAGATCTTGCAAAAGGTATGGGTGTTAAGAAGTTAAAAGATAAGTATGGTGTTAATGCTCTTGAAAAAGCTGGGCTTGGTGATATGAAAAGGAACTGGGCTTATTCTTATAGAGGTGAAAATCTTGCTAGATTAGAAGAAACTGTTGGAAAACAAAATGATACTGATGGGTTGGAAGGGATTCTAGAGGTTGTTGAAACTATAAAGCCAAGTAAAAGAGTTAAACATTATGATAGTGTTAGAGATGGATTGAGAGTTTTAAAAAGTTCATTAGAAGATTATATTAGAACTAGTTACGATGACGAAGATTCTGTTGATTATGATCCAGAAGTTGATGATAGAGAAGTTGCTGCTGCAATGGAAAGTTTAGCTAGGGATCCTGAATTTGGTGTGCATGTATCAGGAGTTTTTCTTGATGAAGTTACAACTCCTCCTGAACCAGAAAGTTTACCTGCAGGTGCTGTTCAGACTCTTGATGAGGGTGATGCGCTAAGTAGTTTTGAAGACTATTCTACTGATCAAGATTTAATAGATACTGAGGATTTGGGACATATTGCTGGTGATCAAACTGAAGAACCAAGTCTTGATCTTGAAGTGTATGATCCGGATTCTTTTTGGGGAGATGAATCTGAAGTTACCTTTACTAGTGAAGATGGCTTAGGCGAACTTACTGCTTTAGATGAAGTTACTGAAGGACCTAGTGATGATTATATTGCTCCTGTTAGGGCAATTATACCAAGAACTGATGAACAAAGATTAGAAGATTGTATTGAAAGAGATGTTGATAATTGGATTTTTCGTTTGAATGTTGCTAATGATCCTGATGCTTATTTGTCTGATAGGCTTGAAGTAATTAAGAGAAGTCCTCATTCTGAACAATACTTAGCAACTTTATCTAGAAAACTTAATGATAATATTGATTTATTCCCAGATAAGAAAGGCCTTATTAGTGCAGTTGCTTACCTAGATGGTAGAGGAGATTTTAATGTTGATACTGGTTTGCAATTAATGAATCCAAAAATTCCAGTTATTCCAGTTTCAAAACCTTATGGAATGGGAACACATCTTAAAATTGCTGCAGGAATTCTTCTTCTAGGAGTTGGTGGATATGTTTTAGCAAAAGTTATTGAAAATGGTATAGACAATTTAATGGAATTGTATGCTTCAACAAGTTATAAAGTTGAAACTCAACAAAGAGCAAAAGACATTCAAGAAATAAGAAATGCAACACCTTTAATTGAAATTCAAGATGATGCACAAGCTTTAGAACAGGCTGTGCAAGAAACAACACAAGATATCTTAGAAGCTAAACCTTTCTGGGATGAAACTTTGCCAACTGTTGTAGGTCTTAATGATAAATCTGTTACAGACAATGTTGAAAATCAGGATTATGTAATCATTGACAAAGATGGAGGCTTAAGACTACCTTCACAAACTTTAGCAATGAATTTGAATGTTGTTCCAATGGGTACAAACGATTCTACTGGTGGTTGTTCTTTACCAAGAATGTTAGTTCCTCAAGGTGATGGGTCACATGCTTGTGGTGGTGAAAAACAATTACATCAATTTTATAATAAAGATAGATTAGAAAAAAGCATTAATGAAATGTTTTGGAGAGCAGCTCAAGCAATTGATGAAGATGCTTTAGCCAGCAATTAAATTAACCATTTACCATTTTTTTGAATACATTTACCATCAATGTAAATTGCACCACCTTTTTTAAGATCTTTAATCATGTCCCAGTGTAGTGCTGATTCATTTCCACCTTTGCCACATTCTGGGAAAGAGTTTCCTAGTGCTAAGTGAATAGAATATTCAATTTTTTCATCAAAAAGTATTGATTTTATGAACTTGTGTATTCCTGGGTTTGTACCAATGCCTAACTCCCCTAAGTATGATGCACCTTTATCCATTGTAATCATCTCTTTTAAATAATCTTGATTGTTGTCAGCTGTTGCTTTTACAACTTTGCCATTTTTGAACCAAAGTCTAACATTTGTTACTTCTTTACCACCATAAATTGCTGGATAGTCATAAAAAATGTGGCCATTAACAGTTTTGGGTATTGGGCAAGTGTAAACTTCGCCATCTGGAACATTTCTTTTACCCTCTGATTTAATTGATTTCATTCCTTTGATTGAAAATGTGATGTCTGTTTCTTTGCCAACAATTCTAACTTGTTTTCCTGAATCTAGTATTTTCTTAACTTTGGTTTCAATTTTTCTACCTTTGTTCCAGTCGATATTTGTTGCACCAAAAACAAAGTCTTCAAACTCTTCTAAAGACATGCCTGCATCTTGTGCTTGGCCATTTGAAGGGTAGCCAACAATTACCCAGTTATCTTTTTTCCATCTGATTTTGTGAATAGGATGATTTGCTTTTCTTTTTAATGCAACTTTTTTAGGATCAATGTTTGTTAGTTCTTTTGTGTTATCTGAACTTTTGATCATGATTATTCCTGCAGATTTTTTCATTTCCTCTAGGTCTAACTTTGACATGTTTGTTAAATGATTATTCTTTGCATGGTTAAAGTAAATGTATTGTTGTCCAGGCAGACTAAATTTTACCCTCGGGAAAGCACCTCTTTCTAAAATTAGTCTGTAACATTCTTGTGCCAAGGGAATTGATGCTTTGTCGCATTGTATTATGATTATGTCATCTTTTTTTATTGTTAATGAATAGTTAACAAGAATGTCTGCAAGTCTCTTTGTTCTTTCCATTTTTTATAACATGTGTTAAATCTTTAAATAATTTACTAAAAAAGTGTGACTATTGTATAAACAATACCTAGAACGAAAATTGAAATTAGTAGAATGTCTATGAAAAGGTTTCCTTTGAAAGTGTATTCTGGTTTTCTTGTTCTTGCTTTTGTTGCTTTTCTGTGAATGAGTACAACTAGTAAACCATCAATACCACCTGCAACTGCACCTGTTATCCCCAATACTTGTACAAAAGAGGCTAGGTCTAGTAAAACAATTACTAAAGGTGGAACCATTGTTAATAGAAATGCATAAATCCATTTTATTTTGTAATCAAAACTGTAAATCCAACAAAGTGCTAAAGCTAAAAGTAAAAAACTTGTTGCCATTGTCATTGCACCAAAAATATTTCCAATAAAACTCATGTAAGTTCCAATAGCACTACCCAAACCAATTGTTGCAACTTCTGTTGTTGCAAGTCCTGTTACTCCTACAACTGCAGTTGTGAAGACTAAATATGCTACTATAGGTATGATGCTACCATAAATAATTGCTTTTTTCATCAAGTGTTCATTGCCTTTTAACTCTTCTTTTAGATTTGGAATTGCTGCTGTTCCAACAATTGCAAAAAGAATTACACCATAAGGTAGGAATATGTGTTCAAATGAAAAGCCTGTGAAGTTAGTTAGATCTATTGATGTTACTGAGAGTAAAAAGAGTAATACTACAATGAAAAGAATTGCAAAGGTTAAGTAAAATTCCCACCTTTTGATTGTTTGTAAACCTTTGTAGACTAAAACTGCCATTAAAGCAAAGAAAATCAAAGATAAAAGTAAAGGGCTTAAACCTATTATTGCTGATAAAGCTTGACCTTCACCTATAGTGTATGCTGTAAGTGCACCATATGCATAC
>JABHYY010000011.1 GCA_018653605.1 archaeon | reverse complement strand
TACTGATCTTTCAGTCATTTTTAATAATGTTTTTTTAATATCAGTTATGTAATCTTCAAAAGTTGGAAATGTTACTCTCGTAAAAGGTCTGATTACTCCACCAGCAGTTTCAGAATCATTTGGAGCATAGTTACGATTATAAGTATGTCTTACTCTATTTTCACTTCCTTCTTCTATTTTTACTTGGATTGTTTGAGTCATTGCACACCTTCTCCTTCATATCCCCATCCTTCAAAATCTACCAAATAAACTTGATCTTCTTTTTTGTTCCAAATTGCATTTTGAGGACCTATATCATGAGGTTTAAAACCTAATGCTACAGCCCTTTCTATTTCTGACTTCCATAATCCTTCAGCATGTTGAAGTCTCTTTGTACCCATAATTTCATTCAATGTTGGACCAGGTATGTATTGCATAACAAAAGCTCTTCTTATCTTAGGCTTAAAAAAATCTAGAAAATATCCTCTTAAAGCTACTTCAAAAATACCAAGAGGTTCAGGAACAGTAACGCCACTTTCATATAGTCTTTTACAAATCTCATATTCTCTTTGTAGAGTGTCATTATAGAATCCAGACTTTTTCCACCTCTCAATATCTTCCCAAGAGCCTAAAGGTTTAGCAACATGATTAGCAGAAACTCTAAATACATCTGCTCCCAACGTATTAACAGTTGGAGTTATATACCAGCCATTAAATCTGATTTTTTCAGGATTCATTCTCCAACCTCCTTCACCATTACATATTCATAATAATCTTTTTTAGGTTCCCAATTCGGAACACCATCTGTACTCAAAACAAATCCCCATTTTCTAAAAACATCAATTAATTCTTCTCTTCCTTTTGGGATTAATTCAATCATTCTTTTAAAATTAGAACCATACTCTTCTCTCAAGTGACTAACTAAAGCATCTAAAGCAATTCTACCAGTACCACTTACTGTTATTCCATGATGTCTTAATCCAAAATCTCCTGTTTCTAAATTAGGAATATAATAACCAGTAATGCCAATGTCTTGTTCTTCTTGTGTTATGTAAAAATATGTTCCTGATTCGGTTCCAGAGTTTCCCCATCTGTCTAATGAATGTTTTATATTTTCTAAACTTGAAGGGTTTGGCCATATTCTTTCTGCAAGAGCGTACATTCTATCTTTTTCTTGAGCATAATTTTCTACATTTATTTTTTTTAGTTCTAGTGTCATTTTATACTAAAACCACTCCTTCCCTTCTTAAAGGATTTTGTTCTGGATCTAATGTTACAACAATTGTGTAATTTGGAAATTCTTTCCTTGCTTCTGTTACATACTTACTAGCTAAAGCTCTTACTGGACAGGTAAGTATAGCATCATATTTTCTGTCAGGATCTACTTTTGCAGTAAATCCAAATCTTTCAATATCTCTCTCTCTAAGAAACTCAGCGAAATGGTTTCTGATTCTCATACAGTGAGAAGCATAAATCAATGAACTTTTTTGAAGATCTTTCCTTACTGGTGTCAATGCTTCACCATATGCTATTCTTTCTTCAGGAGACAATAATCTACTTTGTGGATATCTTTCTAATAATTCATCAGATCTTTCAATTACACTTTGATCTAATTCATCCATTTCTGAATCATTAAAGCAAACTGCAATATCTACTCCTTTTCTAGTGAAGTTTATCATGTCAGCTAATCTTTCTTGGTCTCTCATTTTTTCAACCTCTCTTTCTCTTCTTCTAAAAGTCTTGCATCAACAATTTCATCTAAAACAGGTCTCATAAATTTTACTGGATCTATTTTAATATCCCAGTTTAAAAAAGGAAATCTTTTCCCCAATATTTGTCTTAAGTTTATTAAATCAGTTTTTTCTAAACATCTTCCATATAACGCTTTTGCAAAATAATTTGCTTCATCTTCAACTTCAGAATCTGGGAGGAGTGCATAATGTCCACCAAAAACATGACCAAATTCATGTGCAATTAATAGATGCATTACTGTAAAATCTTCTGCAATTGGAACTCCTACATAAGGCCTAAGAGTTCCATCACTAAGTTTAACCATCCCACCTAATCCTGTTATGAATCTCCTATCTTCAACATACATTACATTAAAGTGAGTTGATACTTCTCCCCATTGAACTTGATTATCTTTTACAAAGTTTGCTCTAATGTAATCTGCTAATCCATCATATAGAGGTTTTCTCTCTGGTCTTATTGTCATTCTAAGCCACCATCCTCTCTTCTATTATTTGTCCATAAATCATTTTCAAATATTCTCTACAACCTTTCTCATCTCTTCTGTCAGCAAATTTTCTTATGTTTGGATCATTTGTATAAGTCAAAATTTTTAATCTGGTTAATTCTGTTTCTCTCTCTTCTCCAAAAATCAAATATCCTAAATAATCTGTTTCAGCTTCTGCTTTTATATAAGCCATCTTTCTTGTAGTCAGATGACCAAGAACATGATGTCCAATTTCATGAGCAATTGTTCCTTCTAAATTCCCATAAAAATCCCAAGCTGGAACAAGTGCAAACTGGTGTGTGTTTTCATCTTTTTTAATAGTATAAGCATAAGCTTTGATAACTCTTGGATCTTTTACTAAATCTATTCCTAAATCCTCTGCTAACCTTTCCCAATCCATACCCTGTTCTGTTTCATATTTCTCTCTAAGAAAATCGGCAATTACTTTGATATGTTTTTTTGTGCTTTTTGATATTGGCGTCATCTCTTCAAACCCCCCTTCCAAAAATGTTTATATAAAAGATGGCCTAAATTTTCTTGAATAAAACCTTCTGTATCTACACAATAATCTCTTAATTCTTCATTAGTGAGTTGATTTAATCTTTCTCTTCCATATTCTATAGCTTTTCTTCTATTTCTTCCTAAAACTAGTCTTGCAAAGTGATCAGCTTCTGCTTCTTCATCTTCATATGCTGGATCTTCTAAATAGTGTAAAGCAAAGTGATGGCCAAACTCATGTGCAGTGTGGCCTTCTAAGTCTAAAAGAGGATGTTCAGGTGGTGTGATAACATAAAGAAATGTTCCTTTTGGAGTGACTGTTAATCCTGCATGTCCTGTGAATGCTTCTTCATCTCTGATAAGATCAATATTATAACTTTCTGCAAGATCTTGCCAGTCAATTTTTCCATCTATAGTAAAATCTTTTCTAACTTGTTCTGCAATTCTTTCATATGTTTGGATTATTTCTTGTCTCATTTTCTAATACCTCGGATTCCTCTCTTTCTCTCTTCCTAATCTATCATGAGGTAAAGTGTATGCTCGAAACAACTCACTATTCCCTTGAGTAAATTCTTCATAAGCGTGTAAGTAACTTAATTCAGACTGACTTAGTTCATCTAAAGATTCAACATCTCTTCCAATGATTGTAGATACTTGTCCAAGATGATTTTCATATTTCCCTTTTAAATTTGCAATAGAATCTTTTTTTATTTTTCTTGAAGCTAATAGATCTTTTAATGTTAATCTTGGAAATGCTTTTGCTTTTTCTAACTTTTCAGTATCTTCTCTAAAATTTCCTAGAAAAAATTCTCCATTTCTTGCTTTTGTTTCAATGATCTCTTCAGGAGCAACAGTACCATCTCCATTAATGTCAGCATAAGGGTAAAGTGCATTGTACAAAACACCATAAGCAAGTAATCCTCCAGCAACAACACTAAGAGTAATTAATGGTAAACTTGATATTCTGCTTTTTTTATGAATCTTATCTACAGTATCACTTAAACCAGAACCTGTTGAAATTATCACAACAGAATTATCTTGACCAATGCCAATTTCTCTTCTAAACTTTCTATCATATAACATAAAACCAACAGCACCAGAAGGTTCACAGTCAACTCTTTCTCTTCTAGCTCTTCTATAAGCTTTTCTTAATTCTCTTTCACTTGCTTCAAAAACAGTGTGATTTTTTTTACTCAAAACTTCTTTTCCAAGTGAAGTGTGAGGGGCAGTCAATTTGTCTGCAATTGATTCTAAATCCCAATTACCTTCCCAATAAAAACCATTTTTTCCTTTTGCAGTAACTCCAATAACTTTTGTTCCTAAACCTAATTCTTCAACTTTGTTTACAATACTTAACCATAATTTTCCAGAACCAATTGGACAGACAACATAGTCTGGATTTTCTTTTAAAATATTTTCTGCATGTTCTGAATATACTTTTGGAAGAAAGTCTGTGTAGTCATCAATAGATCCAGTGAAACCTTTGCTTCTAACTAAATCTCTTCTTTCTTCTGCTGTTGTTAAGATTGTTGTTTCAGGTATTTCAACTTCAAAAGTGTCTCTAGGTTTACGATTTACAAGATTAAAAACCATTAAATCATCTGCTTTTTCTCTCAATGCTTCAACATAATTTCCTGAACTAATCACACAGATTGCATCAAGTCCTTTTTCTCTTGCATCTTGGATTGCCTCATCTACTCCAACCTCTTTGTGAGTTGCTCCTGTAACATCTTTGAAATTGTATAGGGTTGTTTTCATTTTCCCATCCTCCAAAAATAGTTATCTAAAGCTTTGTCTATTCTTCCTTGAATAAATCCATCATGGTCTCTTTCAAATTCATCTAATTCTTCTCTTGAAAGTCTTAACATTCTATACTCTATTGAATTTATATTAGGAATTGTTTCTCTTCCTAAAAGAAGTCTAACAAAAACATCTGCTTCATCATCTTGCTCTTGATGTGTTAAACCCTCATCAATAAAATGATTACTAAAAATATGGCCAAACTCATGTGCAGTAAAACCATCTAAATCATAACCTGGGTGATCTGTGTGTGTACAAACATAAAAATAAGTTCCTGAAGGTCTTGTTCGTACTCCTGCACATGGCACTAATACCACTGGATCTCTAATAAGATGTACTTTCACATAATCTGCAACAGCTTGCCAGTCAATAACTCCCTCTCTAGTGTGATGTTCTCTTATTTCTTCTGCCATCTGCTGGTATCTTAAGTTCATTTTTCTTCCCTTTTTATTTACTCAAGCATCCATAGCCATCATGATCTCTTGACCATTTTTTATGTGATAAAGCATCTATAGCTTCTACTATCTCTGGAGCAATGTTAGTCATTTTTTCAATTCTTCTTATAGTAGATGGATCATAAAAGTTTCTTTGATGTCTTCCATAACTAATTGCATCTTCAATATCATGTATTGTATCTTCTGAATAACCAAAAACTTTTAGATCTCTTATAAGAGGGATTAGTAATAGTTCATAACCTCTAAGTATTGGAACTGTTTCTATTTTATTTCTGTTTGCATCAATTGTTCTGCCTAGATCATTCCATTTTCTTCTTTGTTCTACTATTGCAACTGTTGCTTGAGAGTCATTAATATCTGGGTGTTGTCCTAGAGTTTCATATTCTTGTAATAGTTTATATTGTTCTCCACTAATTCCTTGTTCTTGTTCTATAACTCCTTTAGCTAAGTTTTCTAAAGAAGTCATTCTGTTTCTTCTGTTTCTTTCTCTTGAGTCTTTTTGATTAATATGGCTTTTTTTAAAACCAAGATCTTTTCTTCTACTTTCTAAATTTTTTATGCTATGTTTAATTGAACTTTCTGGCATACCTTCATCAACATATCTTTCAAAATTGTCTATAGATGTAAAGTAATCTCTACTATCTTTTTCTAAGTGTGTTGCTCTGTCCCAAAGTCTTCCTGCTTTACCTCTTACTTCTGGCTGGCTGTTTGGAGCTTCTAATGCTTTTATTTGTTTTTCTAAGGATGTTATTTCTCTATTACTTCTTCCAAGCTCTACTATTCCTCTTGCATAATCTAAAACACCCCAGCCAGCCAGGAACATTGCAGGCATTGATCCATATTCAGGAAATTTTGTATAAGTTAGACCTGCTACTCCCCAAAGACCTACACTTGCTAACATTTTCAAAACACTTCCATTTTTATCTTTTTGACAAGCACTTAATTTTTCTTCTAAACTTTTTTCTGCATTTGATTTTAATTTTTTATTATCTTTTCTTGCTATGTTAAAAGCACCAACACCACTATAAGTTACAGCTAATCCTGCTAAATCTATTAATCCAGCACATATATCCCCCATTAATCCAGCAGAAGATATTGAATAAGTATAAGTAGTTCCTACGACCATAGCTAGTCCTGTTGCAGTTGCAAAACCTGATGCCAGCATTAAACTTCTATTTTGAGCTAGTGCTCTTTCATCAATAGGTTTAGCTTCTACAACATCATCTAAACTCTCTTCTTCAGCTAAAGTAGATTCTATTTCAATAGGTTGTGGATTAAGATAATCTCTTAATTGAGCAATGTTTTCTAATTTTAAATCTTCATCACAAAGCATTTCAATAACACTTTGCATTTGTGGATCTAAGTTAGTTCTTCCTAACCTTGAAACAGAAATTGGTGCTTTTGATCTAAGTTCTTGCATTGTAGAAATAGCATACAAAGTTCTTCCTAAGGAATAAAGGTCAGTTCTTTCATTTGGTCTACCATCTGCTTGTTCAGAATGAATATAACCCATTGTTCCTGCATGCATTGTTGCATTACCACCCATTGTTGATAGAACCATCTCATCTCTAACAAGACCAAAGTCTAATAGGTACAAAACACCATCAGGATTTCTTTTCAAGTTTGCAGGTTTAATGTCTCTGTGCATAACTGGAACTGTTCTTCTTCTTGTGTGTAACTCTTCTAAAGGATTTAGTGTTTGCATTAAAACATCTCTTACTTCTTCTGGACTAGAGCCTTCTTCTCTAAAAATTTTATCTGCATATGTTTGTCCTTCAATATATTCCATTACTAAACCTGGACGAAACACTCTAAACCTATCTCCTTCTCTTGTAAGTCTTGCACCTATACCTAAAAAGTTTGGAATTTGAGGATGGTCACTAAAATCTCTTAGTGTTCTGTACTCTCTTCTAAATCTATCAATTGTATCAACATATTCTGGATCGTCTTCAACACCAACTTCAGAATTAAATTCTTTTACTGCAGCAACAATTGGTTCTAAAGCTTTGAATACTGTTGAAAAACCTCCTCTGCCCAAAGGTCTTCTATCATATTGAAAATAGTCTAATACAAAAAGTGGTGTGTTGTCGTCAACTCTTAAAACTGATTTAAGTTCCTCTTCTGGATCTTCAATTCTTTTGTGTGCAACCAAGCTTGCATTTGTTGTGGTTGGAGTCCCAGCTCTTACTTCCCCTTCTCTTCTTTCTTCTTCTCTTCTTCTTAGTGCTGCAATTTGTTGTTGGGTAAGTTTTGTGCTCATTCTTCCAAAAACCTCTCTATTGCAATCTCAACCAAATGTGATCTATTTCTTAGCATACTATCTTTTAGCTTAGTATCTAGCTTAGAAATTAGTTTTTTATCCACTGTAACACTGATTTTTTGCTTCATCCTACATTATCCGACAAAATCGGACTTTATAAGCCTTTTGCTACTGTTGAGTGGGACTATAAGCCCTGTCAGAAGCATTGTTGTCAACACGGATACTTCCCCCTTACAACAAAACATATAAACTAAATCTATTTAGAAAAGTAAATGGATGAAAATGATTACTTGTGTGTGTTAAAAGCTGTTAGAGATATGCCTTTTGGTGTTGGAAGGAAACTGTTGTCAGATTTTTTGCAAGGTAATCCTAAAGAGCAGATACAAAAGCATAATCTTTTCAAATTAAGCTCTTATGGTTCTTTAGCTTATTCTGATGCAGAGATTGCTTCTTTAATTTCACTTTTGGAAAGAAATGGTTTTATTGAGTTTAAGCCAATTGCAACAAACAAGTTTGTAAAAGTTATTCAAATCACACAAAAAGGTGAAAAAGAAATTCTTAATCCTACTCTAAACAAGGTTGAAGAGGTTAGGGAAACAAAAATTAGTGATGAGGATGAAGTTCTATTCCAAAATTTTAGTTTTTTCCTAGAACAGTATAATAAAGGACAGAAAAAAGCTATTGTTTCTAATAAAAATAGTATTCTTTGTGTTGCTGGTGCTGGTTCTGGTAAAACTTTAGTTCTGACAAAAAGAATTGAGTTTTTAACAAAATTTAAAGGAGTTAAACCGAAAGAGATCTTAGCTATCACCTTTACTCGAAAAGCTCGACGAGAGATGCAGAATAGGTTGAAGAAAAATGAGGTTGATGGTGTGCATGTTGAAACTTTTAATTCATTTTGTGAAAAGATATTAAAGATTAATAATGATTTGATTTATGATAAGCCAACCAGAGTTGTTACTTATGGTGATAAGATTAGGTTGTTAAGAAATGCATTAGCTACAATTGGTTGTGAGCCTGAGGATGCTTTAGATATTTATTTTACTAAATCACAAAAGAATTCTAAGAATGATGATCAGTTGTTTAACATTTTTTTGAATGATTGTTTTTTTATCTTAGATTATTTTAAAGCTGAAAATAAAAAAGTTGAGGATTTTTCTAAAGATGGTGCTTCAACTTTGGTTTACAATATTTGCAAATATATTGAAAAGTATATGTATGACCAAGGTTTGAGGGATTTTACTGATCAAATTGTTGATTGTTTGAACTTTTTTAGAGGGAATGAAGATAAAGTTCCTGTTTTTAAGCATGTTTTGGTTGATGAGTATCAAGATGTGAATGCTTTGCAAGTTGAGTTGATAGATCGTTTGAAATCTAAAAATCTTTTTGCAGTTGGTGATCCTAGGCAAGCAATTTATGGTTGGAGAGGGTCAAATGTTAAATTTATTTTGGATTTTGAAGAGAGGTATGGTGCTTGTGTTATTAATTTAACAAAAAATTATAGGTCTAAAAGAAAAATTGTTAATCTGTTTAATGAAGCGATCAAAGAAATGAGGTTGCCTGATCTTGAAGGTGTTTATGATGGTGAGACTGATATTAAGTTGTTGGATTTTGAGAATGAAAGTGTTGAGTATGAGTTTGTTGTGCAGAGAATATTGAATGCTAACCTTGAAAGTGATGAAATTTTTGTTTTGGCTCGAACTAATAAACAGTTGATGGAATTGTCTAAGGTGTTTTTGGAAAGAGGGGTTAAGCATATTGTAAAAAGTGAGGATTTTAAGAGTATTGTCGAGGCTAGTGAGGGTGAGGTTACTTTAAGTACTGTTCATGCAATCAAAGGGTTAGAGGCTAAGATGGTTTTTGTTGTTGGTTGTAATTCTAATAATTTTCCTTGTAGAGGGTCAGAGCATCCTGTTATTGAAATGGTTAAGATTGACGACTATGATAAGAATGATGAAGAAAGAAGGCTGTTTTATGTTGCTATTTCAAGAGCTTCTGATTTTTTGTACTTAACTTATTCTGGTAAAAGGAGCACTTCATTTATTACACCTGGTGTGACAAAGTTTATTGATAACATTGAGCAGAAAAAGTTAGACTCTTATTCCAAAGGGTACAAGGTTAATGATGATTTGTTTGCAAAGTTAAGAGAGTGGAGAAGAGAGGTTAGTATGAAGCATGGTGTTCCTGCTTATGTTATCTTTCATGATTCAGTGTTAGAAGAGATTGCTAAGAGAAAACCTATTGATTTAGATGATTTGGCTGAGATAAATGGTATGGGGCAGGTTAAGTTGCGTAGGTTTGGTGAGGATGTTTTGGCTGTTGTTAATTCATAAGCTTTTGAAATTATACTGTATCCCAGATTTCATCCTCTTTGTTATCCCATAATTTTTTCATTGTAAGCTGTGAAAGTTTTCTTAAATCTTCAAAATCATCTTCTAAAGCTCTTGAATCTTTCTCTAGCATAATCTTGTCTTTGTCTTGGTAAACTACCAAAACATCTCCTTTTTTTATACCAGATTTTTCTCTTACTTCTTTTGGGATAGCAATCTGTCCTTTTTCAGATACTTTTACTGTTCGGATTAACATATCTCTAGTAAGAATTTTCTTACTTTTATAGTTTTCCATTTTCATCCCCAAGTTTAAGGTAGTCAAAGCTATCAACAAATCCTTCTCTTTTGATTTCTTCCATAATATAAAATTTTTTCTTATCTAAAATTTCAAACTTGTCTTCTAGCTCTTCAAAAAATAGCTCCATTTTCTTAAAATCTCTGAAGATAAACTCTGCCATAAAGTCATAACCATTGCTTATCGACTGTATGTTGTTTGTGTGAGGTAGCTTTTTTAGGTAGTTTTTTAGTGAAACTCTTTTGTCTTTCTTAACTTTGATTAACATATTTGCTCTCGCTGAGTAGCCCATTTTGTCATAGTCAAGGAGAATTGTTGTTTTTTGTATCATACCCTTCATGTCATTTTTTACAATTTCATGCAGAGTGGATATTGGAACTCTTGTTTTTTTGCTGATTTTTGTTAGTGGAGTTCTTGCATTTTCCCTCAATAAAGAGAGGATTAGTAGTTTTTCTTTTTGCATACTCTATGTATGTACTTGAAAGTATATATTTTTGAGGTTAATAAATTATATAAATTACATAATAATATGCCATATTTAGAGGTTTTAAGGCTTATATTGGACAATCGAAAGGTTTATATATGAGTAGTTCCTCTGTAGTAGTAACAATAAGAGGTAAACTATAAAAATGACACAAGAAACTGAACCAGAAAAACCAAATTTTTCAACATATCAGGCTATTCATGACGCAAATGAAAGATATGAAGAGATGCCTAGTGAATTAACAGAAGAAGTTAATAAAGTTATTAAAGATCATTGTGATAGTGCTGATTGGAGAAAAGGTGGAGATCTTGCAGACAAAATTTATGATACAACTAGAGAATTTGTTTTAGGTAGTGTAGATATAAAATCAAGCGAAGTTAGTGCTGGATTTTTAGAGAATACTATTACTCAAATTTTAGGTAAGAATAAAGGTGAGTTAGAATATGACTTAAGACAAAAAGCTGACCAATATACACCTGATGTTGCTGAAGATGCTAGTGATGAAGAAAAAGAAAAAGCTGTAAAAGAAGCAAAAAAGAAGTATAAGACAGCTGCTGAAGGTGAAGTAAGAGAAGTATCCCAAAGAGCTGGAAGTTTTTACAAACAAGAAATTGCTGGTAGATTAGGGACTTTGACTACTGAGGATATTGGTGGATTCCAAGGCTTTATAGTTCAAGAACTAAGAAAAGCGAAGAGGACAGATGCTGCAGATGAGTTAGAGAACTCAAAGTTTAGCAGAATATCAACATTAACTTCAATGTATGAAGACCAGTTTGCACTTGTCTTGAAGTACAGTAGAATTGTTGATGACCTTGAAGCAACCATTAAAAGTAAAATAAAAGCAGAAGCTGATTAGAGCTTCTTTTTTTATTTATTTTTTCTTTTTTACAATATCTTGCATTTCTTTAACAAAATCTTCTGATTTTTTCTTATAAATTTCGTATTCTTTTCCAGTAAACTCTATTTTATTTCTATGAGTAATGTCTTTGAATAACTTGTACATTTCTCTCATTGTTGTGATTGATTTTTTAGAAATCCTTCTGTCTTTAACTAGTGTTTTTTCCATGATTTCTGCAACATGGTCTGGACTAGGTGGAACATTTCCATTGTACATAAGAACTGCGTGTGCTGCATCAATTACACTCCAGTAAAGGTCTACACCTGCACTCAGCAGATGTTGTTTTGCTCTGTGTTGTGATGCTGGAGACATTGCAAAGTATGTTGCAATTGCTTCTTCACTTGGTCTAATTCTACCTTGTTCTAGCAAAGCTTGCAAGGGATCAAATACACCTGTGTCAATTAATGCTAAACCATATCTTAGGATGTTTGTCGCTACTGGATCTCCTGCTCTAACATATTCCCAGAAACTTGTAAACTTCATTGTTTGGACATGTAACCTTTTTGGATCTGTATCTGCAATTATTTTTTGTAAAATTATTCTGTATGTTTGAATAAGTGAGTCATTTAGGTTTACTCTAACATCATCTAGAATTATTAGAACATCAATGTCTGCTGCTTTTTTATTACCTTTACTTGCTGAACCAAACAGAGCTACAACTTTAATAAATTCTCCAAATTCCTTATAGATTCTTTCTGCAAATTTTCTTGCAATGTCTATGTCAGTTTTTTTAAAACTTTTTGCAATATTTCTTTTTTCATTGTATTGTATTTTGAATTTCATAATTATCACCTCTTTATTATTCAATTTGGGCTTCTGACCACCCCCATGCATTCCAGTCTTTTGTAGGACCATAACTTCCGATTATAAAATTAGGAGATGAAGATCTACCAAAGTAGCCAACATTTTCAACATCGCTCCAGCTTTGTTGTGTTCCATCTATCTTGTAAATTGGAGACTTTGCTACATTTGCCCAAGCACCAAGCATTGCACCATAAGGTTCTGTTTCAGATTGTGCTCCCCATTCAACAACAAAAGGCTTATCATGGCCTGCTTTTTTCATCTTCTTAACAAACTTTTCAATTGGTACTTCACCATAGCCAGGTGTTAAGTGTTCATCAAAGTAGCCCATGTTGTCTGAAACATGAACATGTCCTATGATTTTTTTCTTATTAAGTTTATCAACTTTTTTCATTAACCAGTCTTCAAAATCTTGATTATTTTGTTCTGTTGTTTTTTTAGGATCACCTTTAAAGAATTTTTTCCAAGTGTAAGCATGGCCAATGTCAAATGTTGCTTTGATGTGGCTCTCTGCAAGTTTTGTTGCTTCATCTTTTGATAATCCTGATTTGTAATATGGATTGTGTCTTTTGTCAATTTGTTTTTTAGTTAAAAATGTGACCATCTTCTCTCTTGATTCTTCAACAATCCTTTTTAATTCATCTGGATGTGCACCATAGCCTCCTTCTGGAAAAACATTTTCTGGTGCAATAAAAATTTCTTTCATTCCTTTGTGTTCAGGTCTCTTTTTTAGTTGCTCTTCTTTTTGTAATGCATAAAGTGCTGCTTTTGCCATGTATTTTGCTGATCTATCAACACCATACTTTTCTAACCCTTCAACATTATTCTGAAGATATTTTATTTCTTCAATTTGTTTTGCATAACCAATGTAACCTTCTTTTCTAGCTTGTGCAGCTTTTGTTTTTTCTTTTATGAACCTATTTAATGATTCAGTTGGATTTTCTTCTTTTTTCATTTCAAAACGATTTCTTGCTAAGAAATTTCCATGTTCTTTCTCAAAGAAATATTTTTCTGATTCTGGATCTTTTGCTTTTCCACCTTTTTCCCAATCTTTTAGATGTTTTTTTGCTTCTTCTATTGATCCCAGAGCATCCTTATATTCTGTTTCATAACTATGTGCAAATGGTGTTGCTTGTTCTAATTTGGATTTTTGTAGAAGTAGAAAAAATTGTTTTTCTGCATTTTTTTTGTCATTTGGATTTTTTTGGTTATAGTCCTTAACCCATGTCTTTACTGTATTAAAATTAACTGGTTCAAATTTAATATCTCCATCTTTGTTAGTATCTGGAACTCTGTGTATAAAATCCCATTCATCTTGTATTTTATCCCCTTTTATATCAGCATAATGTTTCCCATCTTTTGTTTTTTTCCAGTGTTTTGGCATGTGTAATGTTTGCCCTTTTTGGAATCTAACTAACTGTGCTGTGCTTTTATCAACTAAAGAAACAATTTCTTCTTTTTCTAAGTCCCCACCTGGCACTTCAAATTCAGGGTGATTACTAACTTCTCTAGGAAATTCATCAGTGTGAATTACAACAGGACCACCATTACATGCTTCTCCTGCAAAGTCTACTGTTCTTTTAATTTCAATTAAATTGTTTTCTGCTAACCTGTCAGAAAATCCTTTTTGTTCTCTGTCTAAACCAGTCATTCCAGAAAGTTTAAGTGATGCGTGAGTTGATACTGTAATGTTGTTAACTTTGGCCATTTGTCTTATTTCTTCTCTTTTAAGACTATCAAAAGATTCAGGAGTTTTGTCTCCACCAAAAACTTTTCCAGCACCCATAAAACCTAATTCAACATGAGAAGCACCTGCTGTGATGTCTGCTTTTAGATTTTGTACTACATCACCCATCTTAGAACTTATACCAAACTCTTTAGGTTTAAGTGTGTCCTTTCTATCCAGTGTGTGCCAGTAATCAGAACCAAAGTCTACCATATACTATTTATAGAGGTATTTCTTTATATAGCTTATGGTGTCAATAAACCATTAGCTTTTTTGAAAATATCATAAACATTCCAAGTGATAGATGTTGTCTTTTTTATTAGAGCTTTTTTCTCTCTTTCAAGGTCTCTTTGCTTTTCACCTTTGTAAACAATTTTGTCATCATCATCTTCATCTTTTTTCTTGAAATCTGGAACAAAAATTTTGAACCCATCAAAAAGTCCTTTTACAGGTGCAAAGAAGTCTAAATCTTTCTCTTCTTCTTCATCTTCTTTTGTAATATCTACCCCTTCGGCTTGTAGAATGTATGCTCTTACATCATCGCCTAAACTATCCATTGCGTCCATAACATCTTTAACCATGTTCATTTCTTCACCAGGAATCAGTTCAATTAGTTTATCATCACAGTGGTTTTTATAATCTTTAATTTGTTCATCAGTTACTACATAAGGTTCGTATTCTATGATTGTGTCTCCCATGTGAGTTGGTTGTTTTTGTCCACCTTGTGTGTAAGACATTTCTGGTTTTGTTACATGTGTTAATCTTACCATGATACAAGCATTGTATTTGTTGTCTTTTTTTTCTACATCAATCTTACCCTTGCCTACAACTGCTAGAAGCTCTAATTCTAATTTGCTTGTTTCAAATGCAGAAACTAATGCTGTATCATCTTCTGTTTGCATTTGTAATTTTTTTAAGGTTGTTAGTAAAGGTTTTAGCCAAGACATGTATAGTTTTACAACATTGTAGTGTTGTCTTAGATTTTTTATTCTAAATTTGTAAGTGTGTTGCATTTCGTGCCAGGTTTTTTGTTTCCATGTGAAGTATTGGTAAAGTTTTTTTGTTAAAGCATTAAGAACTTTTTCATTGATTTCTTTTTGATCTCGCATTTGTTTAAGATATTTGGTCATGTTTTCTCTTTGTTCTTCTGGTTTTAATCCATCAGGGTTAATTGAGAAAAATAAGTCAGGTAGTGTGATGAATCCTAATTTTGTTGACATACTGTAAATAGAGTTTGGATTTTGCATACCTTGTTCAACAACTTCAATCCAAGTTGATTTTAGTGCAATCTCTGCTTCTTTTGCTCTTTCTTTGTCTTCGCCAGAAGCTTCTTTTTTGTCCCAAAAACTGTCTTTGTAATATTCTAATCTCTCGTCCATGATCCTAATTTCTCTAACAATTGGGAAAAGAGTTTTTGTCATCTGTCCAATCTGTGCTAAGTATGTTGAAACTTGTTGTTGGATCTGTGAAACTTTTGAACCAATCTGTCCATGAAATGAACTGCTAACTGATGCATCAAATTGGTCTTTTAATTTGTAAACTTTCATTGCATTGATACCAAAGCCTGTAAATCCTTTACCTGCATATTGTGGTGCTTTTGTACCTGTTAGAAATCGCATAAGCCAGAAATAGTGTTTTTCTACTCCACCACCCATACTTTCCATCCTGATTAATAATTTTCCAATTCCATTTTTTGGATCTAATGATTTTCTTGTCATTAAAGGGTTTTCTTCTAACCTTTTTCTTTCTGCTTTCTTTTTTTCATCAAAGGTTAGTTCATGCTCTTTTACTTTTTTAGCTAATTCTGCCTTATTTGCCAGAACATTTTCTAGAACACTTTTCTGTCTTGCCATTATTTTTTTCTATGTCTCTTAGATTTATAAGTGTTTTCTTCCTTATAGAAGTAGTATATTAACCAGAAAATACCTATTGTATTAAAACAATCAGCTAAGTTGAATATTGGCCATACTGAAACTGAAATAAAATCTCTAACAAAGCCAAAAAAAACTCTATCAATCAGATTTCCTGTTGTTCCTGCAAGAATTAGGATTAATGGAAGTTT
>JABHYY010000010.1 GCA_018653605.1 archaeon | reverse complement strand
TTTGAAGTAATGTAAGCAGAGGTGTCAAGGATTGTAACTTTCCCTCCTTGAATTAATTCCTCAATTTTTGTACCTTCATCTGAAAATAAGCCCCATTGTTTTGCAACCTTTAGTCTGTTTAATGCTTCATTTTTTGTGTTAGTATCAAAAGTGTCATCTTGTTTTACTGCTTCAACAATTTCAGTTAATGTGAATTCATATTGTCTTTTGTCTGCAAAATCTCCAAGGATTTTTTCAATCAAGATTGAAACTGGGTGTGATGCTGGAAGTTCGAATGCTAATCTCCAATCTTCACCTGTTAATTCTGATGCTTTGATTGAGAATGGGTGGTCAACCGGTACTCCTTTTCTTTTTTGTTCTTCGAAAACACCATATGGTGTGTAAACTTCAATTTTTTTCAGGCCTTTTGGTTTAAGGTTCCAAATTTCTAATAGATCTATGTCTTTTTCATTTGCATATTTCATTGACCAGAAAACTCCCATTGTGTCTATCATAATAATTGCTAGATTTTTCGAAATTTCTGGTTCTAAGTCAACCATTGATTCTGCTATAACTGAGGCTGAATAAGAATTATGAATAATTACATCATTTGCAACAAAATTGTGATTGTTTGGTACTGATATATCAAATACTTCAAATTCTCCTTCTACTACTTCCATTGAAATTATTTCGTCCCAAAAAATATCTGAAGTTGCTAATTGTTCTATGATTTGATTATTATCTGCTTGAGCTATCTGTAAAAGAGTTTGTCTTGATGGTGCATATTTTATCCTTTCTCTCATTGCTTTAGGATGCGCGTAACCCATTGCTCTTCCAATTTCTGCCCAGTTGTTTGGTCTGTATAAATCCCATAATTCTTTTGGAATTGTATCAATGTTTGGATTTCTTATTTTATCTTTTGTTTCACTTAAACATTGTTTTTGTAATTCTCTTTTTTTACCCCAAAATCCAATTTCATTTATGAATTTTATTCCATTTTCTTCATTTATTACAATTTCATATGCAGTCCTATATTCTCCGTTATATTTTACTTTTTTAGTTCTTAGTTTTGAAAGGATTCCATATCTTAATATTAAATGGTGAACTTGATGGATTAGTTGTTTTGATGAAGAGCTATAACTAAGTTCCCACATTTTTTTGTTTTTATCATAATATATACTTCCATCACAACTGAATAATCTGTTTAGAAAAATGGATAATTGTTCTTTTGGTAATTTGAATATTTCATTAGGAACCCATTTTTCTGGTGCATATTTGCCATGTAACCCAAATGTGCTTATCCAAGTCTTTAATTTGTTTTCTCTGAAACTATATCTATTATTTTTATTTGCAACTCTGTAGCATCCTGGCTTGCTATGTTCTGAAATTTGTAGGTCTTTGTCAAAGTCTTTAACACAATCTGTAAATTCTTGTACTAATGGTGGATCTGAATTGCTGAATATGACCCAACTTTTCCTTGTGTGACCTTCTGCAATCAAATAAGCTAGTATTTTTATTTGGTGGTTAGGCATTTCTTGTTTTCCAAAACAATCAATGCTTCTTGGAACAGCAACTCTGCTCTTTAGGTCTAATTCTTGTGCTGGAGTCCATCCTTTAACTGTGAGTAGTGGATGTTCTGGAGTTAATTCTATTTCTTTTCCACTTCTTAATTTTAATTTTATGATCTTATTTACTTTTCTTTTAAAAAAATCTGATTTTTCAGTACTTTTTATTTTAAGTTTTTTATCTAGACTATAAACTTTTGAATTATTCTCTTTTAATTCTTTGATTGGTATTTGTGAACCATCTTCTAATGTTATTAAAGTATCTCCTGTTACACACTTTCCTCCACCTCTTTTGCCGACGATAAAGATAACATGAGCCTTAGTTACATCTAGGTAAACTGGGTTTGAAAGTGATGTTGTTTGTCCCATTTTAACATAGTTCTTGCCAATGAAAACTGTTCCTCTGTCACCAAACTTTTTTCTGTCTGCTTCATTTCTTCCTATGACTATGTTAAATGGCATATCTGTTTAGTGGATATGGCAATTAATAAATATTTCCATGCAGAAGTTTTTTATATCTTAAGACTCTGTTTTAATATATGAGAAAATGTTTTCTTTTATTGATACTTGTTTTTGCAATTTCTTCTTGTAGTGTTGAATATTCAGATTGTGATGATAATTTGGATGGAGTTGTTGATCAAACAGAATTGAATCTCTGTGATACAACTTATATTGTTACACAAATTGATACTGAAGAGAATGGAAAGATTGCTGTTGCTATTGATGTTCCTTATGATTTAAGGTATGGGGATTCAGCACCTATTGTTGTTGTGGCTTCAACTTGGTTTGTTGAATCTTATAATAATGAGGCTAGTGGTTTTCATTTAGATTATAATCCTGTTGATGTTGGTGCAATTTCTGTTACAAATTTGTGGCCTGGAAAATATGATAAGGTGACTGGAATAGAAAGTGAAGGTGTTTATGATTTTGGTGGGCCTGATAGTTTGGCTTCATTAAGAGATACAATTAAATTTGCTGCTGGTGAAATTCCTGATGTTAATGGAAAATATTTGCATGAGTTGGTTGATGTTAATGTTCTTTATGATAATGTTGGAATGTTTGCTTCATCTCATGCTGGTGTTGTTGCTACAAATGTAATGGCCTATTATGGTGAGGATTTGGGTTCTTTAAAATATTTTGTTGGTAGGGAAAATCCAACAATGGCTGAAATGTATCCTTTAGAAATAGGACATTTTGATACTAATAAAGAAAAAGTTTATAATCCTTATTATGACCATACTGGTTATACACCCACTTCTATTGATGTAGATTATTCTGAAGTTACTTGGGTTGAGCCTTCTGAAGGTGGAAGGCCTGCTTTTGGTGATTATGTTTTGGATTATAAAGGGCCGCAGATTAATGGTAAGTGGTATTTTTCACAAGCATTAACTCATGCTTTATCTGATAATGAAGCATTTACTGAATGGCCTGATAATGTGGCTACTGTTGAGGAAGTTGATTATTTTTGGCCTTATAGAATTACTGTTAATAATTATGGTTTGATTGGTGAAAAATTACCTAACCTGAAAGTAATGTTAAGTTTTGCAACTTATGATCATGTACAGGCTGCTGATGATAAGCCTCATATTAGGCAAGCTTATGATGGGTTTCATAAAACTGCTGATTTATGGACTAGATTGAATAGTGATATTTCTTATGTGCAATCTGAAATACATTCAAGTGTTAGTGAAGGTTTTCCTGATAATGAAGCAAATAGTGAACCTGATGATTGGTATTCAGAGATTGAGGGTTGGGGATTTGCTGAAAAATTGAATGGTGAGTTGACTGCAAGAACTGTTCCTCTTGCTGGGGTTGCAGAGATGGCTGATAGAGTCCAATATGATAATTGGGAAGATAACCTAGATGGGATTTTAGTAGATTAGCAATTCTTTTAAAGAGAAATTGTTTCTTATATGGTATGATTGAGAACCATTTGAAAACAGTATTGTTGTTAGGTTTACTTACTGGTATTTTGGTTGGAGTTGGTAGTCTTTGGGGTTATACTGGTTTAATTATTGGTTTAGTTTTTGCTGTTGTTATTAATTTTGGATCTTACTTTTTTTCAGATAAAATTGTATTAGCAATGTATAAAGCCAAAGAGGCAAAAGAAAAAGATTATCCTGGATTGCATAGGATTGTTAGGGATGTTGTACATTTAGCTAAAATGCCTATGCCTAAAATTTATATTGTAAATTCTGCTAATCCAAATGCTTTTGCAACTGGAAGAAATCCTAATCATTCTGCTGTTGCAGTTACAACTGGATTAATGGAACTTTTGGAAAGGGATGAGTTGAAGGGTGTTATTGCTCATGAGATTTCACATATTAAAAATAGAGATATTTTAGTTTCAACTATTGCTGCAACAATGGCTGGTGTAATTTCTTATATTGCAATGGTTGCAAGGTGGTCTGCAATTTTTGGTGGTTTCGGTGGTCGTGATGGTGATAATAACATAGTTGGATTCTTGGTGATTGCTATTATTACTCCTATTATGGCAATGTTAATTCAGTTGGCAATATCTAGGTCTCGTGAATATTTGGCTGATGCTTCTGCTGCAAGGATTTTGCATAATCCTCATGGTTTGATTGAAGCTTTGAAAAAATTAGATGGTGGTGTTAAGAAGCATCCTTTGAAATTTGGTTCTGAAGCTGGAGCTTCTTTGTTTATTGTAAACCCTTTTTCTATGAAGGGTATGACTGCTATGTTGAGTACTCATCCTCCTATGGAAGATAGGATTAAAAAATTGAAAAATTTAGCTTAAGAAAAGATTTATATATGTTCTTGAATATAATTAATAGAGTATCATGGCAAAAAAGAGTGAATATATGAAAGAGCTGGAAAGGCAGTATCAGGAAAAACATGCTCTAAAGTTAAAATTAAAGAATGAGTTGAAGGCTTTGAAGAAAAGGAAAACTCTTCCAAAGAAAAAAGATTTCAAATTTCCTGAATTAAAACATCCTAAAAATAAAACTAAAAAAGTTTCTGATGTTCCTAAACCAAAAAGAAAAAGTATTTTTGGTAATTTGTTTAAGAAAAAGAGAAAAGTTAGAAAACCAAAGAAGAAAAGTTGGTTGAAAAAGTTATTTAAGAAAAGAAGGAAAGTTAAACCTAAAGTTGTAAAGAAAGTTAGAAAATCTAGGAAGAAAAGTATTTTTGGTTCTTTGTTTAAGAAGAAAAAAGAAGTTAAACCTAAAGTTGTAAAGAAAGTTAAAAAAATTCCTGAAGCTCCTAAATCTAAAGAAAAAAGTTGGTTGAAAAATCTATTTAAGAAAAAAAGAAAAGTTAGAAAGCCTAAGAAGAAAAGTATTTTTAAGAAATGGTTCAAAAAAAGGAGAAAGGTTGAAACTGCTTCTCCTGTCAAAACTATGCCTGAACCCAATTATGGAGATATGCTTTTTGGTGGTGGTGATTTTTTAGTTAATAAAAAGAAAAAGAAACCTCAGATTGATTTGGGTGAAGTTCCAAGTCCAAAGAAGAAGAAAAGTTGGTTTGGTTCATTGTTTAAGAAAAAAAGAAAGGTTAGAAAACCTAAGAAGAAAAGTTGGTTGAAAAATCTGTTCAAGAAAAGAAGGAAGGTTAAACCTAAAGTAATTCCTGTTAAAAAAGTTAAAAAACTCCCTGAAGCTCCTAAACCTAAGAAAAGTTGGTTTGGTTCATTGTTTAAGAAGAAGGTTAAGAAAAAAGAACCTAAAACTAAAAAATCTAAAGATTTGTTTGATGGTTTATTTGATGATGTTATGAAAAATAAAGGTTCTAAGGTTGAAAAGTCTAAGAAAGCTGAAAAAACAAAATCTAAGAAAAGTTGGTTTGGTTCATTGTTTAAGAAGAAAAAAGATGTTAAACCTAAAGTAATGCCTGTTAAGAAAGTAAAAAAAGTTTCTGATGTTCCTAAACCTAAGAAGAAGAGCTGGTTTGGTAAATTGCTTAAGAAAAAAATATTTAATAAGAAAATTGATAAGGTCAAACCTAAAAAGTTCCTTAAACCTGCAAAGGTTGAAAAGAAAAAAGTTGTTAAGCCTAAGAAAAGCTGGTTTAGTGGCTTGTTTGATAAAAAGCCTGTAACAAAACCTAAGGTAAAGCCTGTTAAGAAAGTAAAAAAAGTTTCTGATGTTCCTAAACCTAAGAAGAAGAGCTGGTTTAGTAAATTACTTAATAAAAAAATATTTAATAAGAAAATTGATAAGGTCAAACCTAAAAAATTCCTTAAGTCTGTAAAGGCTGAAAAGCCTAAGAAAAGTTTGTTTAGTGCTTTATTTGATAAAAAAGAAAAGCCAAAAGAAGTGTTTAAACCTAAAGAAGAAAAGAAGGAAAGTTTCTTTGGTCAGTTGTTTGAAAAGAAAGAGGCAGTTAAAGTTGACGTCAAAACAAAGAAGGTCCCTAGACATATTGATGTTCCTAAAGATGCAAAAATTAGAAAGTCTCTTGTTGATAAATTTTTAGTTAAAGAGAAAAAACCTGTTAAAGAAGAAAAGTCTTTATTGCAAGGGCTCTTAGATGCTATGCCTTTGAGGAAGCCTGTTAAGCCTCCTGTGAATGAAAAGAAGTTTGTTGCTAGTCTTAAAAAGAAATTAGATAAAGATGATGTTGAAGATAAACTTGATTACTTAGCAAATAATCCTGATCCTAGAGTTAGGGCTTATAATTTGATTAATGCTTGTTGGAAGTCTGTTAAGAGAAAGAAATTGTCTAAAGCTGAGTTTTATTATGAACAGATTAAACCTTTGTATGAAAAACTAACTATTCATGAAAAAGAACATATGTTTAGTGATTTAGTTCAATTACAAAATGCTTTGGTTATGCTTAGAATTAAAATAACTAAAGATAAATTAAGGCGAAGGTGAGATTTCTTCTTGGTCACTTTCTCCGATAACTTCTACTTTTCCATATCTTCCTGCTGTAATTTGCATTATTCCTTGAAATAGATTTACATATCCATTTGTAACTTTTATTTTGTCACCAATCTTTATTTGATCAATTTCTTTGTTCCAAAGAGTTACACAAATTTTTCCAGTTTCATCTTTCCCTAGGGCTGTGATAACTCTTCCTTCTGTTCCAAACTTGTAGAATTTTCTTAAATCTCCAAAATCAGTTATATTGAGTTCTATTGTTACGCCTCTTTGATTTTGTTTTAATTCATTTATTTTCATCTTTGTAACCAAGCTACCTCATCTTCACTTAGGTTTAGTTCTTTGCAAATGTCTTCTTGAGTTAATAGTTGCTTTAAGTAAGGGAAGGTGTCTTGTACTGCCCTCTTTACTGAAGTATGTGTTAACTTTGCAAGTTTATCTGATATTGATGTTCTCTTGGCATTTCTCATTTTTGCTTGCCAAAGTTTTAATATTCTTGTTGTTTGTTTGTAAGTTGTTACAGGCCTTTGCTTTTTTTCTTTTGAAATTGCTATTCCTGAAGTTATCAATGTGTTAATATAAACTAAGTACCTCCAATACTGCCATCTTCTTATTCTTCCTTTGAAAACATCTGCTCTGGAAAGATAATTGTAAGCTTTTTTTAGTTCTTCTGATGAATATTCTTTTGGAAGGTTTTCATCTAACCACAAAATACAGGTGTCTAAGTCTTCTCCTGCTTTGTTAAAGATGTTGTTTGTTTTATTTATATTTTTTGATTTAAAGATCATGCTTAAACAATATAGGATTGATTCTCTTGAATCTCTTTCACTTGGAATGTTTAGATTCAGATTGTTATCTATTATGTTGGTTTGTAAATCATTTATTGCAACTCTTAAGTCTCCTTTTGCTTTTTCTGCAATTGAAATAATGTCTTGTTCATTGAATTTGATGTTTTCTTTTTGTGCTAGGTTAGTTAAGTGGTCTTTTGTATCTGTTAATGAAATAGGATCTAATTCAATAAGAGTTGTTTTTCTTCTTATGGTTTTTAATTTCTTGTGATAAGGGTCAATACATGTTAGAATCATTGGAAATTTGCTTTTTGGAAGAAGTTTTGTCAGCTCTTGAATGCAACCTCTGTCTTTTGTTCCAGAAAGGGCATCAACATCATCAATTAAAATTATCTTTCCTTTATGAAATAAGCTTTGTTGTTGAATACTGCTTCCAACTATTTTGTTTATTGCACCTTTGTTTCTTACATCTGATGCATTAATTTCTAAAACTTCTAAATTTCTTTCTTTTGCTAGAGCATAAACAATTGAAGTTTTTCCTGTACCAATTGGTCCATAAAGAATTATAGGTCTTTTTGGTGCTAAGTTAGTTTTAATTTTTTGAATTTGTACTTTTTGTCCAATTATTTCAGGTATGTTCTTTGGTAGATATTTTTTTGTCCAAGGGATCATTTTGCTAAGGACGCCAGTAATGCTTCTAGTTGTATGAATTCGTCTGAACCTTCAACCATCCTAAACTCAAATTCTCCTATTTTGTCAATAGTGTTTATCTTTTGTTCATCTGTTATTTCTTCTATATTCCAAATCTCTTTTTGTATTTGTTTTATTGTGTCAAGGCCTGAAAGACCATGTTTCAACATAGTATCTAAAAGAAGATTTCTTGCTTCTACAAATTTTTTGTTTATGGCTAAGGTAATTATTTCTTTGATTTCTTGAGGTTCTGCTGCAGAAATGGTTTGATAAATTATTTCTTTTGTTATTGTTTTGCTTTCTGATGCACAGGATTGTAGAATGTTTGTTATTCTTCTTGCATCTCCAGCAGTAATATCTTCAATTGCTTTTATTGCTTCTTCATCTATTGTTATTCCTTCTTTTTCTGCAATATTTGCAATGTATTCTTTAATATCTTGTTCTTCTAATGGTTTGAATCTAAAAACAGTACATCTACTTTGTATTGGATCTATTATTTTTGATGAAAAGTTACATGAAAGTAGGAATCTTGTTGTAGTTACATAATTTTCCATTGTTCTTCTTAGTGCTTGCTGTGCTTCTTTTGTTAGTGAATCACATTCATCTAGAAAAATAATCTTGAAAACTGAGTTACCTATTGGTCTTGTTCTTGCAAAATCTTTTATTGTGTTTCTAACCACATCAATACCTCTTTCATCTGATGCATTTAGTTCTAAGAAATTTTGTTTCCAGGTTTCTCCATAAAGTTCTTTTACTGTAACTAAAGCTAAAGTACTTTTTCCACAACCAGCTGGTCCTGCAAATAAAAGGTGAGGCATGTTCTTTTGTTCTACAAATTTTTTAACTCTTTCAACTATGAATTTCTGGCCTTTTACCTCTGAAAATGTCTGTGGTCTGTATTTTTCTGTCCAAATTGTGCTCATGAACTTTGTTAGAGAAAGATTATTTATAAGGTTTTAGATGATATTACTTAAGCTTGCCAATAAATTGCCAACATAAATATGGTGTGTTTTTACTATTTGCTTTTTGGAGTTTAATTGTTCCTTTTTTGTTTTTTTCAAAGCCTGCAAATGGGCCAATATCTGATCTTAAGAAGTAATTACCTGATTTCCAGTTTTTTGTAGTTTTTTTAAGAAATTCTCTGAATGCCTTTGTATCCTTTAGATGTTCTTCTTTGAATTTAATTTTGGGTTTTGCTTTATATTGTATAGAAAACTCTGGTCTAATCTCCATTACCATCATTGGTTTTGCTATTAATTCTTCTGCCATTTTCTATAGTCATATCTAACACCCCTCTGTATAATATAGGGGGGTAAGTCCTTTATAAAGTTTTTGGTCTGTCTTAATCCTTCAGTGGTTACTAAAGTAGATGGTAAGTTATATAAATATATGTTGTTTCTTTGGTGCTAATGTATGACTTTAATAAATCTGAGGAAGAAATATTAGCATTTTGGAAGAAGAATAAGGTCTTTGATAAGCTTAGAAAGAAGAATAAAGGTAAGAAAAAGTTCAGTTTTTTGGATGGGCCTATAACTGCAAACAATCCTATGGGTGTTCATCATGCTTGGGGTAGGACTTACAAAGACATTTTTCAAAGATTTAAAGCAATGCAGGGTTATGATCAGAGATATCAGAATGGATTTGATTGCCAAGGTCTTTGGGTTGAAAGAGAGGAAGAAAAAGAGCTTGGTTTGAAAGATAAGAAAGATATTGAAGAATTTGGGATTTTAAATTTTGTAAAAGCTTGTAGAAAAAGGGTTGAAAAGTTTTCAAAAGTACAGAGAGATCAGTCTATAAGGTTGGGACAATGGATGGATTGGGACAATTCTTATTATACAATGACTGATTCTAATAATTTGCACAATTGGATGTTATTAAAACATTATTTTGATAAAGGCTGGCTGTACAAAGGAAAAGATGTTGTACCTTGGTGTTGGAGGTGTGGTACTGCAAGTTCTAAACATGATATTATTACTGAAGGTTACAAAGAAGTGACTCACAGTGCTTTATTTATGCAGTTTCCTATTAAAGGAAAAGAGAATGAATATTTTTTAATCTTTACAACCACTCCTTGGACCTTGCCAGGGGATGTTGCTATTGCAGTAAATGAAGATGTTACATATGCTAGGGTAAAGCAAGGTGATAAATTTTATTGGATTGCTGAAGCAAGGTTGAGTGAATTGAAGGGTGATTATACAGTTATGGATCATAAGGCTGGTAAAGAGTTAGAAGGTATGGAATATATAATGCCTTACAAGGATTTTGATGCACAAAAAGATGCTCCTCATAAAGTTGTTTTATGGGATTTGGCTTCTGAAGAAGAGGGTACTGGTTTTGTTCATATTGCTCCAGGTTCTGGTGCTGAGGATCATGAACTTAGTAAGAAAATAGGTTTAATTTCTGTTGATCTTTTAGATGGAACTGGTGTGTATTTAGAAGATTTTGGAGATTTTAGTGGTAAAAAATATTCTGATGTTAATAAAATGGTTATTAAAGATATGACTGAAAGAGGTTTTATCTATAAAGTTCAATCTTATAATCATAGATATCCTCATTGTTGGAGATGTTCTGAAGAATTAGTTTTTAGGTTGGTTGATGAATGGTATATTAAATGTGATGATATGAGAGCTCCTTTGAAAAAAGCAAATCAAAAGGTTAAGTGGTTCCCTGAGTATGGGAAAGTTAGACAGAATGAATGGTTTAATAATATGGGTGCTTGGTTAATTTCTAGAAAAAGATATTGGGGTTTACCTTTACCTATTTGGGAATGTGAATGTAGTGAACTTTTTGTTGCTGGTAGTTTAGAAGAGTTGAGGAAAGTTGCTATTGATAAGAAAAAGGTTGATGGTTTGAAAGAAGTGCATAGGCCTTGGGTTGATGAAATTAAAATTAAATGTAAAAAATGTGGAAAGGATGTTACTAGAATTGAAGATGTTGGTGATGCTTGGTTGGATGCTGGTATTGTTCCTTTTTCTACAATAGGTCCTTATTTAGAAAATAAAAAAGAATGGGAAGAATGGTTTCCAGCTGATTTTATTTGTGAAAATATGCCTGGTCAGTTTAGGGGTTGGTTCAATGCTCTGTTATGGTCTTCTGTTGCATTAACTGGCAAGTCTCCATTTAAGACAATTTTAGGTTATGAAACTGTTAAAGATGAAAAAGGTGCTGAGATGCACAAAAGTAAAGGTAATGCTATTTGGTTTGATGATGCTGTTGAAAAAATGGGTGCTGATGCAATGAGATTACTTTATTGTTTACAAGATCCTACAAGGGAATTAAGATTTGGTTTTAATGCTGTTAAAGAACCTCAACAGAATATTAATATTTTATACAATATGAAAAATTTAATTAGGATGAGTGGTGATTTGGGTCCACTGAAAAATATTGAAGATAAGTGGATAATTAGCAGATTGAATACTTTGATTAAAGAGGTTACAAAAGAGCTTGAAGATATTCACCCACATCAAATTACAAGAAAGATTAAGAATTTTTGGTTGAATGATTTAAGTAGATCTTATGTTCAGCTTGTTAGGACTCGTTTGGCTGATGATGATAAAGTTGTTTATTGTGTGTTGAGTAAAGTTTATTTAGACTTGCTTAAGTTGTCTGCACCTATTATGCCTTTTGTTACTGAAAAGATTTTCCTGGATTTGAAGGAAGTTCTTTCTTTGGAAGAAGAATCAATACATCTTTGTGATTGGCCTAAAGCTAATGGTAAAATGATTAATGTGAATTTGGAGAAAGAGTTTAGTGTTGCTTTTAGTATTATTCAAGGTTCTTTGTCAGCTAGAGAGAAGGCTGGTGTTGGATTAAAATGGCCTTTGCAAAAGTTAACTATTGCTTGTCCTGATAAAGATGTTAAAAAAAGTGTTGAAAAATTAAAAGATTTAATTTTGAGTCAGATTAATGTTAAAGAAATTGTTTTTGTTGACAAGATGGAAGGGGTTAAATTTGAAGTGACTGCTAATAAAAATGCTATTGGCAGAGATTTTAAGAAAGATTCTAAAGGTATTTTAGATAAATTAAATGATAAGAAATTAAAGGGGTTGGTTGAGAAAGGTGAGTTGAAAGTAGGTAAATTTAAGCTAAATATTACTCATGTAAATGTTAAAGAAGATGTTCCTAAGGGTTTGGCTGGAGCAGAGTTTTCAAATGGTGCTGTTTATTTAGATACTAAACAAACTGATGATCTTTTAGAAGAGGGTTATATGAGAGAAGTTGTTAGAAGAGTGCAGGAGCTAAGAAAGAAAGCTGAATTGGTTAAAAAAGACACTATTGAATTAAGTGTTGTGGGTTTGGATAAACTTAGTGATGATTTAATTAAGAAAGTTGGTGCTTCAAAAGTTTATTATGAAGATAAGAAGTTTAAGTTAGTAGATGAGTTTAAAGTTAAGAATAAAAAGTTTAAGATTTCTTTAATAAAAAAATAAAAAATTAAAAATTAAGCCATCTGTTATCTAGCTCAAAGTTTCTAAATGATCCTTCAATAGACATTGTGTTGTTACTATTGTCACTTTCTTCAATTTCATTGGATGGATCAACAACTGCTGTAAACTGATAATTCTTTGATAAGAACATATGTAGATAATAATCATATAAGTCAGTCAAGTCCATTGTAATCAAACATGATGCTGTGTTACCTGCATCTAAATTGATCATTGTAAATTCTCTTCCTGTACTAAAATTATCTCCTTCTACCACAAATTCAGTTGTAACCTGTGCACTATCTAAATCTGCAGTTCCTTGATTTGTTACATTAATTTCAAAAGTAATTTCTTGTGTTACGAAATTAATAGAATCAAATGTTATTGAATCCATTACCAAATCTACACCATACCAAGTGTCTCTGAATGTGTATGTGTTGTTTGTTTCATCAATTTCAGTTATTTCTTCGTTATAATCAATCTTTGCATATAAAACAATATCCATTTCATCTTCTGTATTTATAATGTTCTGAACATTTATTGTCATTTCAATATCCCTTGTTTCACCTGAAGCTAATGAAGGAATATTCATTGAATCTGCACTTAGCAAATTGTCTACAAATAATTCTCCTCTCAAATTGAATGGAACTTCAACATCTTGAGAACCTCTGTTTTCAATTGTTATTGTGTAAGTAGCTCCAACATTCTGTGTTGTCATTTCTACAAATTCAACATTTGTAATCACTAATTCATATGGTGAAAAGTAATTTTCTGCATACAAAGTTTCTTGGTAACTCATTTGATTATTTGTTTCATCTGCTTCTTCAATTGAATCTGCAGTATCAACTGTTACTGAAAAACTTGTTAAAATCTCTGTTTCACTGTATGATCTAAATGCTGTTAAAATATCATTTCCATCAAATGAGAATTCTAAATCTGCTGTTAAGTCAGTAACTTCTCTTGTTTCATATAAACTCATTTCACCTGCTGTGAAATGTACTTCAACATTAAATGGTTCTGTTACTTCTACAGTACTGTCATTTGCAATTGTAACTGTATATGTTAAATTACCAGTTTGGTCAAAACCATTTGGTGTGATTGCAAATACTTCTAAATCTGCTAAATCAGTTTCAGTAGGGTCTGTAGGATCGGTTGGATCTGTAGGATCATCACCCATATCATTAATTGTTATTGTGAATGAATCTTCTGAAGTACAGTCACCATCATCAACATATGCATATGCTGTGTAAACACCTGCATCTGCTAAAGTTGTTTGCCATTGACCATTTGAATCTAATGGGGTTGAATATGTGATTGTAAAACTATCACTATCTTCATCTGTTACAGTAACTGTTGAGCTAACTAAAGCACCTTCATCTGCTGTAATATTTGAAGCTGTAATAACAGGACAAACATTTGAATCATCATCATCGTCGTCATCATCATCATCATTGTCTGTAACAGTTAGATCAAATGAGGAAGTTGTTTCACATTCATTATCTGAAGCTGTAATTGTAATTGTATAATCACCAGCATCACCTGAACTTGTGTTCCAAACCAATTTATTACCTGAAATATCTGCATCTGAAACGCCATCAAATGTGTATGTCACATTATCGCCATCAATATCTAATGCTGATGCTTCTATAATAAGGGTAGAACCTTCTTTAATGTCCATGTCTGCAATTTCAGCTAGAACTGGACAAAAATTTTCATCTTCAGTTTCAACTGGATCTTCATCTATAACTATTGTAATATCATCACCTTGATCAACTGGTATTTCTTGGTTTAGGTCATCAAATGCTGAATATAAAGAAAGACCTCCTAATGCCAAAATACCTATTAATATTAAAGCTCCGATTGTTGTTAATATTGTATTTTCTTTCATTTTAGTTAAAAACCTCTATTTTATTACTTGAAAGGAGTGATTACTAGTATATAAGGCTTTTGTTTGTTGTTACTTTGTAGAAGTAAAGCTAGAAAAAAGTGGGTTCTACATCTCCTACTGTATGTCCAGGATAGAAACTTTTTGTTAGACCTGTAAATTTGTCTAAAACTCTTTTATTTAAGGGTTTAGGGGCTCCTTCTAGTGTTCTTCCTACATGTGTTATTGGAAGTCCTGCTCCTTGAAATGCTTCTAAATACTTACAAAATCCTGATAATATGACTGTTGCTGTAGGAAGATTTATGGAATAATCATCTATTTGTTCTAATTTTAAGTATTCAAAAGGGTCTTTAAAGCCTTCTCCTTGAGCTAAATCGCATAATGCTCTCCACTTTCTTGGATAAGCAACTTTTTCTTCACCTGTAATATTATATGGAACGTTTCTAGGAGTAATAAGAGTGATTCTTTCTTCTTCTGGTATTTCTGTTGGTCGTATACAAAAATTTACTGCTCTAAGGCCTTGATTGCCATTTTCTTTTAATCCAACTAATATCTCTGAATGATTTTCTAATTTTGTTTGAATGAGTTGAATTAAGTCCCCATTTAATACCATAAAATTTGTGTTTTAAGTTGGACTTTAAATAGTTTACTCAGAAATGATTAATGTTTCTCCAGGAAGTATTCTGTTTCTTCCTTGAGCTTTTGCTTGGATTAATGCTTCATCTGCACTTTCAAAAAGTTTTTTTGCAATTTCTTCTGTTTCTATTTTATCATTAGTTATTTGTAGAGTAGCTACTCCTCCACTTATTGTTATTTTATCTATTTTATTTATTTGTGTTTCATTATTTATCTTTTCCATTTCTGATTTGCTATCTTCTTCTATTGCTGCTCTTATTCTTTCTGCTCCTGCTAAACCTTCTTCCATTTTAGTTCCAATTACAAAAAGAACTGTAAATTCTTCCCCACCATATCTATACACATTTTCTTCTGTTCTTATTTCCTTTAAGATTGTTTGTGCAACAAAATGTAAAACTTGATCTCCAATTGTATGGTTATAACTATCATTAAATAGTTTAAAGTGATCAATATCAATAACAAGTATTGTAAGAATTTTTTTTGGGTCTCTTTTGCATTCTGCAACTTTTTTTTCCATTGCTTCGTCAAAAGATCTTCTGTTAAAAACTTTTGTTAGCTTGTCTATTTTTGCAAATTTTCTTAGTATTCCTTTTTCTTTTCTAAGTTGTGCTTTTGTTCGCATTGACTCTATTGTTTTTTCTTTTTCTGCTTTTCTTGCTATTTTGTATTGTTGTCTTATGAATTTGTTAATATTATTTGGATTTGTGAATAATTCTTCATATTCTGAGATTAAATCTAAGTATGTAAAAATTTCTTGAGGGGTTGTGCATGTTTTAATATCTCTTTTTAGAGTGTGAATGGTTATTCTTTCTCTTTGTCCTATTTCAAGAACTCTTTGTGTGATTAGTGTTTCTGTTATTAAAAATCCTAAGATTGGTCTTATAATTTCATCTTTTAATTCATTTTTTAGTTCATTGATGTTTATATTTGTTGACTTTAATCTATCTATTATATTTAACAATTCTATAGAGCTCAATTTATTTTCAAATTTTTCAAATAAATTATTTTCTAGATTGAATAATTCTTGAATTTCAATTATTTTCTTTTTGAATCTTTTAATTAAATCTTTTAGAACTTTGTTTATTTGTTCTAGGCTTTGGTTTTCATTTTCGTCTCCACTTAGGCTCACTCTTTCTTGGTTAATGTCTTCTGAAAGTAATGTTAATTGTTCTGCTATTTCATATCCTTGAAGTTCTGAGAGATGGTTTTGTATTATTTCTTTGTTTGTATCTAGTGCTGAGATTAATGTTTGTGTTACTTTTTGGTCTTGATGAAGTAGTTCTTCTTCTTTGAATTCTTCAAAAAAAGCTGGTTGTAATCTCTTTTGTATTAATTTTATGTATTTTTTTATGAAATGAATTTTCTTTTGGTTGGGTTGTATAATATTTTCATTTGCTAAATTAATTATTCTATTTATAGCATGAGAATGTTGTTCTATTATAGTTAATTTTGCATTATAGTTAAGAATAAACTTCTCTTGTTCTTTTGTAAGTAATACTAGTTGCTTTTCATGGTCTACAATGGACATGTGTATATGTATAGAAGGGTTGTTTATATTAGTTTTGTCTCCTTTTGAGGACTACCCCTTTATAAGTACCTTTATAAAGGGTTGAATGTTTTTGTTTATAAAGCATTAATGGAGGATATTTATAAAATGGTTGTTAAAAAAGAAATTAAAGTTCAAAATATTGTTGCTACAACAAGTTTAGAAAAAGCTATTCCTTTGGTAAAGTTGGCTGAAACTTTGCCTAACACAGAATATAACCCTGAGCAGTTTCCTGGGTTGGTGATGAGGATAAAAGACCCCAAAACATCAGCTTTGATTTTTAGTTCTGGTAAGATTGTATGTACTGGTGCTAAGTCAATGAAAAAAGTTAAAGAGTCTGTTACACAGATTATAGAAAACATTGAAAAGATTAAGGTTAAAATTACTGTTAAGCCTAAATATACCATACAGAACATGGTTGCTTCTGGAAGTATTGGTATTGACTTGAATTTGAATTCATTGGCAGTACAGTTATCAAACACAGAATATGAGCCTGAACAATTCCCTGGATTGGTTTACAAGTTGCCTGGTACAAGAGCTACTTTCTTATTGTTTAGTAATGGAAAGATTGTTTGTACTGGTACAAGATCTGAGAAAAAGTTGAATGAGGCTGTAGATCTATTAATTGTAGAGTTAGCTAAGATTGGCTATAAATGATTTGGACCTTTAGTCCCCTTTTTTTATTTTATTACAATAATTCTTTTAAAGTTTAGTTTTATATTCTATTTTTAAAATGGCAATTTTAGAACAAATGGAGGATGGGACTTCTAAATGGGTTGATTTTGAAAAAGGAGAAGAAGTTTATTTAGGGTTACATCATGGGAATGGATTAGGAATGTTTGGAGAAGATACTTATGGTTATTACCTTGGTGAACTAAAAGGAAGACATAGATTTATCAGACAAGAGAATGGTGAGTTCCATTCTTATTCTTGTGAATTAGATGCTCTTGCTGAGTTTATAGGTGAAGGTGGTGATGATGGAGTTGATTCTCCTGCTGTTAAGTCTAACTATGATGGTAAAGTGCCTATTGGAGAACCAAGGGAATTTGTTCTCAATCAAATAGGTGATTTTTTGGATTAATGTTTTCAAAAATAAAGTTGCAAAAAAGTTTATTTAGGGGAATTTTTCTTTTTGACAACAATGCAAACCTTTATATAGTGGTTCTAAATCAGAATAAGTATATTAGAACGTGATAAGAGGAAGCACCTACTCATTTGTATGATTATTTCGCTTTTTCTAGAGAAGTGCTAGTATAGGAGAAAATTAAAATGAATAAATTTGAAGAGTTTGGACTAAGTAATGAATTACTTGAGTCTATAAAAAGACAAAATATTGTCACACCGACAGAAATTCAAGCTGGGTCAATTGGGCCTATTTTGAAAGGACAAGATGTAGTTGGCGAAAGCGCAACTGGATCTGGAAAAACCCTGGCCTTTGGCTGTGGAATTATTGAGAGTGTTGTACCTAGAAATGGTATACAAGCTTTAGTTTTAACACCAACTAGAGAACTTTGTGAGCAAGTAAGTTGTGCTTTGCAAAATTTTAGTGGTGGAAAGAGATTAAATGTACTTTCTATTTATGGTGGTGTGTCTATTGATAGACAGATCTATAATTTACCAAAAACTGATGTTGTTGTTGCAACACCAGGAAGGTTGTTAGACCATTTACAAAGAGGAACAATTAATTTATCAAAAGTTAAAATTCTAGTTTTAGATGAAGCTGATAGAATGCTTGATATGGGATTTATTGATGATGTTGAAAGAATTATTAGAGCTTGTCCTAAAGATAGACAAACTATGTTTTTTTCTGCAACAATTTGTAGTAAGATTAAAGAGTTGTCTAAACATTATATGAATAATCCAATTAAAGTGATGGCTAAGAGAGAAGTTGATCCAACTAAATTAAAACAAGTTTATTATGATGTGCATAAAGGTTTGAAATTATCACTTTTAATACATTTGTTAAATAATGAGAAAGAAGGATTGATGATGGTTTTTTGTAACACTCGAAGACAGACTGACTTTGTTGTTAAAAACTTGAAGACTAATGGTATTGATGCTATTGCAATTCACGGTGGTTTATCACAGAACAAAAGAAGTAAAACTTTAGATATGTTTAATGGAGCTAAAGTTGAAGTTTTAGTTTGTACTGATGTTGCTGCAAGAGGTTTGCATATTGATAATGTTAGTCATGTGTATAACTATGAAATACCAAATGATCCTAAAGATTATGTACACAGGATTGGTAGAACTGCTCGTGCTGGTGAGAAAGGTAAAGTTGTAAACTTGCTTTGTGAGTATGATCATGAAAACTTTGGTCGAGTTCAGGATTTTAGGACTTTTGCTTTAGAAAGGTTAGAAACTCCTCAGGTTGAAAAAGTTAGAATTGTTCAAGTTGAAGCTAGACAAGGTTTTGGAGCTAGAAGAAACTCTGGTAGGGGTGGCTTTGGTGGTGGAAGAAGCTTTGGCCGTGGAACACCTAGAAGAAACTCAGGACCTCAAAGAGGTTTTGGACCTCGAAGGAGATAGTTTTTTAAACTATTTATTTTTCTTTTATTTTATTAAAAAAAGGGGTTTTAGGAGAAAATAAAAATGTTTGATGGAAAAGGTTTTGAATGTATTGTTGAGCAAATCCCTGGTTTTATTGAAGATGATATTGTAAGTCATTTTTCTGATGAAGAAAAGGATGTTGTAAGGCAAAGAGCTAGTAAAATAGTTGATGATTATGTAGGTTTAGATTCAGATGCAATTCTTGTTCTTGCAAGTGCTTCTAAGGTTGGAAGATTTGATGAATATGCAACAAGATTGGAACTGCATTTTGATGAGGATTTATGTTATTCACCTGCACCTGCAAGAAGACATCCTGGTTGGCCTGGTGCTGTAAGGGCATGGAACATGCTAAAGGAAATCTATCATGAATTAGGTGTGGATCGTAACTCTGTAGAAATTGTTGAAAACTAAGTAAATAGTTTTATAAACTACTTATTTTTATTTTATTTTATGTATATTATACATTATGATGAAATTGGTTTGAAAGGTAAGAACCGAGGTAAGTTTGAAGATCAGTTAGTTGACAATATAAAACATTTAGGTAAGGTTAAGAAAGATTATGGTTATATTCTTCTAGATGCTGAAGATGTTTCTGAAGAGTTAAGTTTGATTCCTGGAATAGCTTACTTTGGTGATGCATTGAAGGCTGAGTTAGATTTGAATTCTGCAGGTTCAAGGATTAAAGATCTTTTAGCTGGCAAAAAGTTTTTTAACTTTAGAATTGATACTTCTAGACATAATAAACAGTTTGAAAAAACTTCTCAACAAGTTAATGAGATTCTTGGTGGGGTTGTGTTGGATAACTTTGATTGTAAGGTTAAACTGAAGAACGCAGAGTTAACTGTTTATGTTGAAGTTTGTAATAAAAAAATTTATGTTTATTGTGAAAAGGTTTTTGGTGTTGGTGGTTTGCCTGTTGGTAGTGCTGGAAAAGTTGTTTGTTTGTTGTCAGGTGGATTGGATAGTCCTGTTAGTAGTTTTCTTATGATGAAGAGAGGGTGTAAAGTTTGTTTTGTTCATTTTGTTAATAAAACTCAACAATCTTGTGCTGTAAAAAATAAAATCTCTGAGTTGGTTAAAGTTTTGTCTAAGGTTCAAGGTGAAAGTAAGTTGTACATGGTTCCTTTTGATGAAATCCAGCAAGAGATTATTACTAAAGTTGATTCTAAAGATAGAATGGTTGTTTATAGAAGGTTTATGGTTCGGATTGCTGAGCTTGTTGCTTTGAAGGAGAAAGCTTTAGGTTTGGTTACTGGTGATTCTTTGTCACAAGTTGCTTCGCAGACTTTGGAAAATTTGGATTGTGTTTATTCTGTTTATGATGGGGTTATTTTGAGTCCTCTTATTGGTATGAATAAACAAGAGATTGTTAATATTGCTAGAAAAATTGGTACTTATGAAATTTCTATT
>JABHYY010000009.1 GCA_018653605.1 archaeon | reverse complement strand
TGGTCAAAAAGGACAAAAATTATTGCATAAAGGAGTTTTTTCATTTTAACCAGGTGTTTTGTAAAGCATCATGAAAGCTTTTAATTCATCATAAAGTTTGTGAACTTCTAAGTAAGCATCTGTTTTTTGTTGATCTATTCTTTTCCTAATTAAAACATCATAAAGTTTTGCTTGGATTTGGCCAAAAGGTTTTCCTTTCCAAACATCTACATTTTTTATTATGTTTGCACCTGACCTGAATTCATATGTTCCTTTTTGTCTTTTTCCTTTTTGTCCTGTTTCTGCTGTAACTTCAACATTACTTAAATCTGCTGCTAGGTGTAAGTCTATTACAAATGTGGTGTAATCATCCATAGGCTTTATACCTTGCCATAGAAGTTCTAATCTGTAATTTCCACCTGGAAATTCTATTTTTTTATATTGTAATTCTTTCCATTCATAACCATGGTGTTCAAACCATCTATAAATCTCTTTGTAAAAGTCATCTGCGTTTAAAGTTGCCTTTGCTTTGATCTTGTAACCATACCCTACTATTGCTTCTTCACCTTTTGGTTTAGCTATTGCCATTAGGTTATTTTATAGGAGTAATGGTTAATAAATGTTTTTGTACATAAGATTTATAAACAAAAGTTTTAGTTGAAGAGGTATGAAGCTTACTTTACTAGAACTGCGAAGACAGTTGTTGCATATGTTTTTTGGACTGTTCTTAGTGGCTATGCTGTACTTTGAAATATTTAACCTTTATTGGATGGTTGGTATTCTTGGTGCTGGTGTAATTTTGTCTGAGCTTTGCAAGCGTGGAAGGGTTCCTTTAGCTTCTTGGGTGATGGATCATTTTGAAAGGGATGAAAATAGAAAGGCTTTTCCTGGTCGAGGACCTATATTTTTTATGATTGGTTCAATTATTGTACTTTGGTTGTTTTCTAAAGATGTTGCTCTGGCTTCAATGGTTATTTTGGCTGTAGGGGATGCTGTTTCTCATATATTTGGGAAGTTGTTGAGTAAGAAAAAGTATAAGTATTTGAAATCTGTGAAAGGTACACTTATTGGTGTTGGTTGTGGTATTTTAGGAGCTTTTATTTTTGTAAGTATTATTCCTGCTGTTGTTGGTGGTGCTGTTTCTATGTTGTTTGAAGGTCTTGATTTGGGATTAGAAGATAATTTGTATATTCCTATTGTTGCAGCTATTGCTATTAGCCTTGTAATTTAGAAAGATTTTTTGAAAGTCCAATTGTTTCTTTTGAAATTTCTATTAATTCACCTTGTTTTGCAACATAGTTTTTTATTTCAATGTTAAACATTTTATTTAGTTCTCTTCCAATATGGTGTAATTGTATGCAATGTGGTGATTTATCAACAGAAGCAAGTATTATTCTTTTAACATTACCTTGTTCTATAATAGAAGCTATCTTGTGTGCTACCATGTTCATATGAATTGTTTCTAAGCAAACAAAATAAGGGTTTGGTAGTTTGTTAAAAGCTATTTGGTCCATTTCTGGTAAGCAAGTTCCACAAATTACTAAAGGATCTTTGAAAGTGCATATGTTTGTTGTCATTAATTGCATAATATAAAAAAAGAAGAAAAGGATATTTAAATTTATCCCATGTAATCAACTGATTTTTTGTCTTTTTGTTGTTTTGCAGTTTTTACTTTATCCATATAACCTTTTAGATGGTTTTCAAAGTCAGCTGCTGCTTTTATCAAAGGTTTTACATCAATCTTTAAGTTTAGATAGGCTGAAAGTATTTCTATAATCTTTGCTGCGCTTCTACTGTCAGGTAATTTGGACTGTGTTTCTACAAAGATTCCTGTTGTTTTCATTGTTTTTCCTTTTAGTAGAATTGCTGCTGTTACTCCCATTATAATTCCTTCTTTTAATTCTGTAGCTTCTAGCTTTTTTAGTTTTTTAATACTGCTTGTTAAATTTGTGTAATAGTATGGAACAGGTTTTGGTGATTCTCCCATAATACCTTCTAAGCTGATTATCTCTTTTGCTTTTAGCATTTTGTATAATTGTTCTAAAGTTTCAGAGATTTGCCATTCAAGTCCTTTGACATCTGTCATTGCATGTAAAATTACTATGTTTCTTTTTTTGTCCCAGAAAACTTCTAATGGTTGAACAATTTTTGAATCATGTACTGCTGCAACTGGAGATATTTTATCGCTCCAAATGTAACCAATTGATTTTGCCTTAAGATGTTTTATTAAATATTCTGTTGTGATTGTTCCAATTAATCCAATTCCTGGAAAACCTTCTATAATAATTGGGTTTACTGGTTTTGTTTTTAGTCTTATTTCCATTTTTATCTCCTATTTTTGTAATTTATCATGTATTTTTGTTAGTTCTGTAACTAATTTGGTTGCCTCTCTTGTCATTTCACCAATAGCCATTGAAAACTTATTGATATCAGTCAGAATTTGTATTTTTGAAGGAGCTATTATTGTTCCTCCACTTTGAAATGCTTCTATTGCTCTTAGAGTTTTATTAATATCACTTTCTGTTCCTTCATAAGGCTTTTTTAGTTTACCTAATGTTGCACGGAAAGTTGTACATTGAGTTTGTGCTACTTTTAGCATTTCTATATCTTCTGGTTTTGTAAAACAAAGTAAAATGTTATTAGGAAGATCTTTAGTTGTTGCAACTCTTGGATTTGCTCCCATTTTTATTTACTCCCTAACTTTGTTCTTAGATTTCCTAATAATACATGTAACCTAGTCATATCTTTTTCAATTTGATCTAATGCTTCTATCATGTTCTGTTTAGTGTACATCTCAAATCTTTTTCCTGGATTTTCAAGGATATTTATCATTTCTGTATTTTTTTTTGTTAAATCTTTTAATGAGCCTTTTTCACCATTTAAGTCTTGGTTTATTAATAAATTAATACTCTTCAACAATTCTAAATCATCTTTTTTGAATGCACTGAATGCAAAATCTGGTACCATTTTTTATTTCCTCCTTTTACGATCTTCCTTTTGTTCTAATCTTCTTCTTACAATCTTAAGTAATAAAGATTTCTCTTCTTTAGAAACAATGTGTCGAATCTTGTTTACTGCGTCTGTGTTTGCTGAAATACTATCGATTCCTGCTTCAACAAGAATCTTTGCCATTTCTGGATTTGATCCTGCTTGTCCACAAATTGAAGTTTGTACATTGTATCGTCGGCAAACCCTTATAACATGTTTTATTTGGTTTATTACTGCAGGATGCATTTCATCGTACAGGTTTTGCACATGTGCATTGTTTCTATCGCAAGCTAGTGTGAATTGTGTTAAGTCATTTGTGCCAAAAGAAATAAAGTCAATACCTTCTTCACAAAGATCTTCAATTATTTGTACTGATGCTGGAGTTTCAATCATTATTCCAAATGTAATTTCTTCACCACCAACTTCTTTTAGTAATTCTTTTGATTCATGAACTTGTTTTAAGTGTGTAACCATTGGAAGCATTATTCCAATTTTTTTGAAACCTTCATCATATAATTTTTTCAAAGCTACAAATTCTGCTTTTAGTAATTCTTTTTCTTCCAAACCTCTTCTGATTCCATGAAATCCCATCATTGGGTTTGGTTCATCTGGTTCGTTCTCTCCACCTTCAAGATTTTTGTATTCATCTGTTCTAAAGTCAGAAGTTCTGTACCAAACTGGTTTGCCTTCAAAAGCTTGTGCTACTTTTTTCACACCATTGTAAACAATATCAATTAATTCTTGTGTTCTACCATTTTTTATTAGATAAATTGGATGTTTTCCTGACTCTGCCATCATCATTTCGCACCTTAACAAGCCAACACCATCTGCTCCTGTTTTTGCTGCCTTTGCTGCAAAGTCTGGCAAGTCCATGATTACTTTAACATCAATAACTGTTTCAATTTGTTCATAGTGTTCTTGAACAACTTCCTCTTTCTTTTCTTCCATCTTAATAATTCCAGAGTATACTTCACCCTTAGTACCATCAACTGTGATTTCTTGATTTTCTTTTATTAGTTGAGTTGCTTTTTCTGTTCCAACCACACAAGGTATTCCCATCTCCCTAGAAACAATTGCAGCATGGCATGTGCTACCTCCAGCGTCGGTAACTATTGCTGATGCTCTTTTCATTCCGGGTACCATGTCAGGGTTAGTCATTTTTGCAACCAAAACATCACCTTGTTCAATTTTGTTTAACTCTTCAGGATTGTGCACTATCTTTGCTTTACCAGAACCAATGCCTGGTGATGCTGAAAGACCTTTTACAAGAACTTCACTTGGTGTTGCAGTTTCAGTCTGCACTTCTTCTTTAACTTCTTCTTTAGGAGTTTCCTCTTTCTTATCCAAAGTTGTGATTGGTCTAGACTGAACAATGTAAACCCTTTCTTTGTTTATTGCATATTCCATGTCTTGTGGTTTGCCATAGTGATCTTCAATTTTTTTTGCTAGTTGAGTTAGAATTTTTATCTCGTGTTCTTTCAAAGTTTCTTTTTCTTGTA
>JABHYY010000008.1 GCA_018653605.1 archaeon | reverse complement strand
GTTGTTGTGAATTGCTTTCAAATTGTATCTTTGACTTATTAAGCAACAGTAAGAGATTCGCTTAAGCCTATTACTTTCCAGTTGTGAATTGCTTTCAAATTGTATCTTTGACTTATTAAGCAACAGTGAACTTGCTTAACATATACAATGCCCTTGTGTTGTGAATTGCTTTCAAATTGTATCTTTGACTTATTAAGCAACAGTTAAAGGATATAACGATGTTTTAGGCACTCCGTTGTGAATTGCTTTCAAATTGTATCTTTGACTTATTAAGCAACAGTAAGAGGATGTTTTCAAACATCAGCACTATGGTTGTGAATTGCTTTCAAATTGTATCTTTGACTTATTAAGCAACAGTTAAACATAAGAAATAAACTACTACGGAGTTGTTGTGAATTGCTTTCAAATTGTATCTTTGACTTATTAAGCAACAGTTTCACGGAGTTTGAAGATGGTATTAATGCTGTTGTGAATTGCTTTCAAATTGTATCTTTGACTTATTAAGCAACAGTGTTGACTATGTTAAGGTCTTGGTTTTGTGTTTAATAAGTGCTATTTTAGGATTGTAAAACTGAAGCTTATTATGAAAATGCCTGTGTTCGCACAGGTTTTTTTATTTAAAACATTTCGAGTTGCTGTGGTATATTTTTCATTATTTCTTTTTTGCTACTAATAAATAACTCCATGTTACTTAATTGTTTGTCTGTGACCCTTAAGATTCCTACGTGGCCTTTTGGTGGAAGCATGTTTTTCACCCTCAAGGTATGCACCTCTGCATTTTCTCTTGATGGGCAGTGTCTTAAATAAATTGAGAATTGAAACATTGCAAAGCCATCTTTAAGGATATTCTTTCTAAATCTTGCCGCTGCCTTCCTGTCTTTTTTTGTCTCTGTTGGAAGGTCAAACAATATGAGTACCCACATACATCTATATGAATTTAAATGATCAAACATCTATTGTTGCTAAAATATGGATATACTAACTTTCTCTGGGTCCCTTCAAAGCATTTATTTAAGCTTGCGGTTGTTTGACTAACTCCTACCATTAATGGGCTTTGTTGGTTTGAAATAATCATGTCTAACACTGGAATTTTTAATAACTCGGCCTTTATCGTTGGTGTAATTTCCTCCTCTCTTGGGTGTTTTTCCATTATGTTTAAAATATGCTTATCAACAAAGGGCCTGTATGGCTCCATTATATCATCTGACAAACAAAAGCTATTATACCTGTTTCTATGATGTATTCCTATGCTGGGTAATAAGCCTGATGAAACCAATGCCCTTGAAACAACTGCTCTTAAAATAGCATAACCATAGTTTAGATAATTATTAGGAAATAAACCGTACCTGTCACGTTTAAAATCCGTTACTTCAAAAAGAATCTTCCAATAGTAGGCAGCTGCCCTCGCTTCGTGATTTAAGGTATCTCCACTTTTAACGCTTCTTGCCCAGTACAACATGTTATCGGTATTCTTATCAGTGTATTGATTAATTACTGATGCCTGGTTTATAATTTTTTGTTGAATCGTCTGCTTCCATAATTGTTTTTTTAGCGGAGCAGTAGCTTTTATTTGAGAGGAGAATCTTTCAGTTTGAACGGAATTACCATCTAAGTTTAATAATAGCCCTGTTGGGTTATGTTTCGCATTACAGGTTATTATTGCCGCATTATTATCAAGAAGTTTCTCAAATACAGCGTGAGTTATGGTTATCTGACTATTATCCAATACCAAAACACCAATGTCTTCTATTGGAACCATGCTAATCTTTGGCTTACCTTCTCTGCTTTTTAATGAAATCTTTAGTTGTGAGAATTCAACAGATAGCTTTGATGGATTACCAAAATATAGTGTTCTTTTAATCATCTTGAATTAATACTCTCCCACAGCTACTATTTTCCCTAAGTGGTTAAGCCTTACCTTTATTACTCCTTCCAAGTTCTTTAGTGAACTTATTCTATAATATGTTGTATTTTTTAATTTAGTATCATTGTTAAGAGTTGTCTCAAGGTGATGTCTAAACCAACAGTCAATCGATGGTCCGCTAAACTTCTGAACTCTAAATATATGATTTGAGATTAAATTTCTTTTTTGTTCATCTTTGAGATTTATCTCACTTGGATTAAAATCATCAGAAGGAAAAACAAACATCTCATTTTGTTTTAGAGTAAATAAAAATTCATAACCAAGTGGGTGGTTTTTTTGAATTATTGGCACACCTGCATTTTTTCTTGTTACAGCTTCATAAAACGAGACTACCTCTTCGTGCATGTTACCATCTTTGTCTCTATATATAGCTACGTGATGATTATTACCAGTGCTCACAAAGTCAACCGGTTGTTTAAAATCATTTTTATCAAGGATTTCAATTCCATGGTGATCTTTCTTTGTGTGTATAGGTTCGGCATTTTTCACACCCGTTATTGTAACTCGTTTAATTTTGATCCCATTCTTTTCGTTCAGCCATAGCGGGTTTTTTTCCAAATTTGATAAGGCTTCTTTTTGTTTACCATTAAACTCCTTAACACGATTACGTATTATGTTTCTGATTTTAACATCAACAATCTTGTCAATTTTTATATCAGGAGTAATCTCTTTTCTTATGGTATATTGATGCTCAAGAGATACTATTTTTACCTCTTTAGGAATATGTTTTCCATTGTGGCAAATAACAGGGTTCTTGCCAAGACTATTTTTTGCTTTTTTTGGGTCATTACCATACTCCTTAAACCTTTTCATTAAAGCTTCGCGATATGCTTTGTTTGCAACTTTATTGATAATATTTTCATCAAATACTGAACTTATCTTTTGGAGTTTTGTTACATAATGGTTGGATCTTGAGTATATAGTTTCTTTGTGTAGCTGTCCTCTGGGTGTGAATGAAACTTGCTCAAATTTCCCACCATTTTTCTTGGTTATATTTCTGTTTCTGGTTAGTACTTTGTTTTTTGCCTTATGTGAAACCAAGATCCTCTTTAGATGCTTTTTCGCCTCTTCCCTAAACTCTGGCATTGGAGACACAAAAATTCTTTTGCCATTATCTGTTTTTACTGTTTCTTTATTCTCTATTGCATGAATAACAGGATGCTTCTTATTTTTTTTGTCTGACCTTGCATTAAGGTGGTTTAAGTATTGTATGTGTGAGTGTTTTGTAAATGCAACCGTTAAGGCATCCATAGCATGGTGCCTATGGTCATTTCTTTTTGTCCAGTTTTTAATTTGTTCTATTATTCTTCCTCCCCTTCTTTCCTCTTTGGTCGTCATCTCGGCTAATCTGTATTTTGGAAGGTTTAGTTCCTTCATAACATTTATTAATCCCCAGTCTTGCCTTAGTCTATCTGTAATAGAGCCCGAGGTTGAAACAACGGTTCTGCATATTTCAAGCATCATTTCCTTTGCCTTTTTTGCTATATATTGACTCTCCCTTAGGTCCCGCTCAATGAAACCATCACCTATCTCTGATGATTTTTTTAGTAGTTTCTGGTATTTTGCCTTCGTTATGTAGCCATCTTTGTAATATTTATCAACTCTTTGTTTGTATTCATTAAAACCAGTTTCATCAAACTTTTGTTCTAGATAATCATAAGCGGTTTTGTTTCCTTTATCTATGTTTATGTTTCTAAATTCTAATGTTTTATTTGAGAAACTATCGTCAAATAGTAACGCCTGAGGAATTATATGTTCTACATCAATATCTTTTGAAAATACTTTGAATGGTGGGATATATTTATTTGTGTATAATGTTTTATATCCATTCTCTTTAAGCTCTTCCCATAATTTATACCTAATTATGTCATTTCTTGAAGGATTCATTATGTTGAATGGCTTTGCATTAAGTAGCTTTTTAATTTGTTCATGCCTATCCTTTGCTTTATTTATTCCCTCGGTCATGAGTTTTCTTTCCTTTGCACTCTTTTTTAATTCTCTCGCAAGCTCAATTCTAATTTCATCGGGCTTACCCATACCTGAATCATCAATTATTGCGTTTACAACATTTACCATCTGATTTAATATCTTTTCCACCACAGGGTTTCTCAGACAATTTTTTTCAAGCAGTGTTAGTCTGTCTTTAAGCTCTCTTTCTTTATTCTCTTCTTTTGTAATAGATGATGAATGATTGTAACCAGCAAGTGCACATGCCTCACTATATTTATTATTCTCCCTTAAGTATGGAAGTATTTTCCTTATGGCCTTAGCGCTTAAACTCCCGTAATCATCTTCAAAATTTATATTTAAAATGTATGGCACATGTTCGGGTTTGAATCTAAAATCATTCATTAGTTTCTTGGTAAGTCCCTCATGTCCTGTTTCTGTATTATCTCCTTCGTAAGAGTAAAGGAGGTGCCATAATTTATAAGATGATTGATTTTCTAATGCCTTACCATCAAGTGACGGATCAAATTCAAGAATCGATGAATCTATTCCAAGATCAGTTAATATATTACTTACAGCTGTTTTTATCTTATTAGCAGATTCTTTCTTCATGTCAATCACATAGCCTTCATCATCAAGAATTTTAATAAATGTTTCAAATAATATTTTATTTGTTCTGTTACCCTGTATCTCAGAATAGTTGATATCCCAATCATCTTTATCTAATTTAAATAGCTTAAATAT
>JABHYY010000007.1 GCA_018653605.1 archaeon | reverse complement strand
ATGAAACTTTTCAAAGATTTGAAGAAAAAAACTTCTACCCTATAAACATTACCCTCTCTTCCAAAGGAAGAGCACAGAACCAGCTTCTAAAAAGCAAACACAGTAGTCAACACAAACCAACACCCTTCAAAACATATAATTTTTTTCTTGAAGGTATCACAAATTGTGACACCAAATTTATCTCAATCAATTATAGAATTTATATAAATTACAAGGATATATTTTATATAGGTAATAACATTTATATTAAACATGGACAAAAATAAGGCCTTAGTAGTATTTCAAGATAAAAAAATAAGAAGAACTTGGCATAACAATGAATGGCATTTCTCTGTTGTGGATGTAGTTGAAGCTTTAACAGATAGTCCCAGTCCTAGAAAATATTGGGGTAAGGTTAAAGATAGAGATTTCAAAGAACTTCAGTTGTCCCCAATTTGGGGACAACTGAAATTAGAAGCATCAGATGGTAAGAAGTACTTTACAGACTGTGCCAATACAGAAAATATGTTCAGAATAATTCAGTCAATACCATCCAAAAAAGCAGAACCCTTCAAAAGATGGTTAGCAAAAGTAGGTTATGAAAGAGTTAAGGAAATCGAAAATCCAGAGTTAGCACAAAATAGAGTAAAGAAATATTACGAAATGAAAGGGTATCCAAAAGAGTGGATTGAAAAAAGAATTAGAGGAATTATAATAAGGCAAGAATTAACAGGTGAATGGAAAGAAAGAGATGTAGAAGAAGGAAAAGAGTTTGCAATCCTTACAAATGAAATTTCAAAAGCAACTTTTGGTAAAACTGTTCCTGAACATAAGAATTTCAAGGGTATAGTAAAGAAAAATCAAAACCTAAGAGATCACATGACAGATTGGGAATTAATCTTAACAATGGTTGGAGAGAAAGCAACAACTGATATAACTACAACAGAAGACTCACAAGGTTTCAAAGAATGCAAAGATTCCGCAGAAAAAGGTGGTGCAATTGCAGGAAGGACAAGAAAAGATCTAGAAAAGAATTTAAAAAAATCATTAGTTTCAAAAAAAGGAGTTAAAAAGAAAAAACAAATAACTTAACCTCTCTTCCAAAGGAAGAGCACACAACCAGCTTCTAAAAAGCAAACACAGTCGTCAGAACAAAAAATTACCCTACAAAACATATAAAAACACCCAAAAACCCCAAAAACACATGAAAAAAGTTTGGTTTGGAAGATGCATATTCATTTCTTGGTACTGTGATGTAGCCACATGCAAATTCTGCTACAGAAGCACACAAAAAGCAAGAATAAAACACGCACAACATGCAAGAAGAAAACTAGCATCACTAATCACAGAAGCAATCCTAGCAAAAAACCTAAACTGGAGAATAGAATTCTTAACAGGCGGATACAAAACTTACAATACAAAAGAACTAATACAAATCACAAAAATAATCTCAGAAATATATGGAGAAAAAATCTGGCTCAACCTAGGAGCATTAACAGAAGAAGAAATAAAACAATTCAAACCTTACATAAAAGGAGTTGTAGCTTCAATTGAAACAATAGATGAAACATTACACAATGAAATCTGTCCAAACAAACCAATCAAACCATACGAAGAAATGCTTCAAAACACAGACCTACAAAAATCAATAACAATAGTAATAGGTTTAGGAGAAAAGAAGGAACATTTTGACCAATTAAAGAACTTCATAAGCAAGCACAACCTAGACAGAATAACATTCTACGCACTAAAACCAGTCCCAGAAACACCTTACACAGAAGGTCCAACAACAGAACAATACACTTGGTGGATTAAACAAACAAGAGAAGCATTTCCAAAACTACAAATCATTGCAGGAACAACATTAAGAAGAGTAGACGAAGTATCAGAAATCCTAAAAGCAGGAGCAGATGCAATAACAAAATTCCCAGCAACCAAAAAATTCAATTCAGAACAAGCAAAAGAATTAGAAAACCAAGTAAAGAAAGCAAACTGTGAATTCATCTCAACTTTAACAAAACTACCAGACATTAACTGGGAAAATGAAGTTGACAAACTAGACATAGATGAAAAGCTTAAAGCAGAAACAAAACAAATTTTAAATTCTTACATAAAGAACATGTCAAAGTAGTCAAAGCTTCAACTGACCCTACACAAATCTTATAAACAATAATAAAAAAAGAAAGATCATGGATGTATTAATTAAAGCACCACCAGTTTGGAAAAGAACAGAAGACTTTGCATTTGCAGAGAATCAAACAAAACTTGTTACAACAGTAGCATTTGCATACATGGAAGACCCATCAATTGATGTAATAATAGTAAGATCAGAAGGAGCAGAAAAAACTTTTGCAGAAAGAGACACAGCAGTAGATTGGTTAAATAGTAAACTTTCAGAATTTGGGTTTGATGAAGATGCAACAGATTACTTTGCAGGAAACAAACAAAGTCTAGAATCTTGGTTAACATCACATGCAGAAGATGACATAGAATACACAGGCGAACCTCTACCAAACAGAGGAGTAGCATACAGATTTCAAAGACAATAAATTTCTAAAAACACTACTTCTCAATAACAAAGACCCAAAGCTTTATATATAAGAAATATTGCAAAAATATTAGAGGAAACACTCAAAATGACTAATAAATATGATAAAAAATCCATTGGGGAAGACACAGATGAAAATGGTTCTGGAGACAATGCATATACAGACCTATCAAATATGGATATAGATTATTCTTCACGAGATAAAGGTTTAGATAATTTTTCATACTTTGGAATGTTAGGAGACAGAGATTTTAAACAATTAGAAGTACCAGTGAGAGGAACAGTACAACCTAATTTTGAAGAACTCTTAGCAGATTACGACCCTCTTATCCCAGTATTTACCCAACCAAAACATCATGATGTAAACCCAGTTAATCTAGATTATAGAACAACTAGTTTAACTAGTTTAATGAGAGAGGTTGGAGAAGAAAGGCCTCAAGAAGAATCAGGAGATTACATTAAAGGAATGGCAGTAAAAGCAGCATTAGAATCATATCAAGGAAACTTTGCAAAAGCACAAGAAGGTCTAAGATTATCAGCTGAAAGATTTGCAATGCTTTTTGGTGTAGATGAAGAAACAATTTACCAAAGCTTAGAAGAAAGGTTTAGAACTGAAGCAGGTTTAAATGCAGAAGAAAAACTTTAAATAAACACACAACATAGTAAATCTATGAAAAGAGGTTTACTATTATTATTCTTATTATTAATACCACTAGCATCAGCACAATACCACAACATTTCAGAAATACAAACCTCAGTTGACATAACTGCAAACATAGAAGTTATACCTGACGCAGGTTACCAATTCAACCAAATAACTGCAAACATTGAATTCTTTCCAAAAAACTACAATTACCAATCAATAACATCACAACAAATTTCAGCAACCCCAGATGCAACAACAACAGATGATATTTCAATAACATGGGACAGTGAAGCAGAAATGTACGAATACAACATTGACTCCCTTGTAGAAACAAAAAATTACCTAATACAAACAAATAAACAAACATTTCCAAGAATAGCAGAAGAAGAACTAGAATTTACTTTAGAAACAGAATACATTGACATAACAGAAGCAATAGAAAATAAAGCAATAGAAATCACAGAAGGCGAAACAGACCTGTACAAAGCAGTTTTCAAATTAGCAGACTGGACAGAAAAAAACATTCAATACAATTTAACAACTTTATCAGTAAACACAGTACAACAAAGTTCTTGGGTTTTAGAAAACAGAGAAGGTGTTTGTGACGAAATAACAAACCTTTTCATTTCAATGTGTAGATCTCTAGGCATTCCAGCAAAATTTATTTCAGGAATTGCATACACTAACATTCTAAATGACTTTGGACCACATGGTTGGGCAGAAGTATATATAGATGGTGAATGGGTACCATTTGATGTAACCTATGCACAGTTTGGCTGGACAGACCCAGCACATATAAAGTTCAATGAAATTGCAGACCCTTACGAAGCAACAGTAAGTTATGAATGGTCAGGACAAAATTTCCAGATTCAACCATCACAAGTTGAAATCCAAGCAGACATTCTAGAAACAACAAACACAATTGACTCTTACTTAGAAATGGAAATAAATCCATTATACAATCAAGTTGGAGAAAACTCTTACATTCCATTTGAAGTTGAACTTACAAACAACAACAACTACTATGTTCCAGCTAGAGTAACAGTAACAATAGCACCTGGACTAACAGAAATAAACAACAAACCAATTTTATTAGAACCAAACCAAAAAAAATCTTTGTTTTGGATAGCAACAATACCAGAAGATCTAAACTCAAACTTAATTTACACAACAAGATTACAAGCACAAACAAACTTTGGCACAACTTCAGAAGCAGAAATTACTTACTCAACAAACTATGATACAATCACACAAGAACAAGCAGAAAGTATTATAGAAGAGTTAGACATACAAGACCAAACAGATTTTTTAAGCACAACAACAATCACTTGTCAAACAGAAAATGAAGTTTACTACAGTGATCAAACACCAATAGTAATTTGCGAATTAGAAGGCGAAACAGCAGAGGTTTGCATACAAGATGACTGTCAAGAAGATCTAACCTTCGAAATCACAGAAACCCAATCACAAAGAATGGTTGCAATTGCAACAAAAAACAGCCAATCAACATACAGTTACTTTGACTTAATAATCATAGAAAAGCCAGAGTTAACAATCACAGCAACTCCAATGCTAGACTACACAAATCCAAATCCAACTTTGTTCACATTACAAAAAACAGGAGAAATACACAACCTAAGCATAACTTTGGGTGCAACAACAACTGTTTTCATACCAAACCCACAAAACAATTTTACAATAAATTTGGCTGGAAGAGACTTCCTAAACAACATAGCACTAGAAGCAACTTACCTAGATAAGCTAAACAAACAATACGAATACAACACAGACATTGCAGTCCAAGTAGAAAACATCCCTTTAATACAAAAAATTATTCTTTGGATAAAGAACTTATTTTAGTTTCCAATTTCCAAAAGTCCCTCTTCCATACATAGACCTTACAATTGCATACCCTACTTGATTAACCTCTTTTTTAACCTTAAATCCTTTTGGAATATCATTAGCATACCTATCTGAAACAGAAGTTACAACTCCAGATAAACAATCCTTAACCTCTCTAGCACCAACAACATCAGGTCCTAACAGCCCATTAAGTGCCTCTTCAACCCTATCTCTAATTAAATTTTTCATAGAACCAAACAGAAAAGCAACTCCTATATAAACCTTTCTTGAGAACTATACAGTGGAAAACTATGCATTGAGATATAAGTAGTAAACCACAAAAAAGCTTATAAGTCATCAATATTTAACAATTCTCGATATAAACTCAGAGGGGGGACTAAAAATCGTTTGGAAAATTATAATAATTATTGTGGCTGTGATTGTGGTAGCACTTATTGGTTACTTCACAATGAAAGACAGTCCGGAAAAGTACTACAGAAAAGCAAAGAGGACGCATAAAAAAGCAGAAAAAATTTATTCTACTGGTGAATATGAGTTAGCTGAAGAATATTACACAGAAGCTGATGAATTTAGAAAAAAAGCAAGGGAGTTAAGCTAAAATGGAATGGTATGAAGAACTTGATTATGATGAAAATCCTTTTGAAGTGAATACAAGAATGGTAGGCCAAGAAAACCTACTAGATGAAGCTTATTACACAATAATGTCAGGCAACATCCTTGTTATTGAAGGTGATGAAGGAACAGGAAAGACAAAACTTTTAAGAGAAGTTATTCGAAAGTTTGGTGGAAAAGGTAAAGTAGTTTACATGAACAGCAAACAAATTGAAAAAGAACTTAATATTGAAGACATTGTAGTAAAGAAAAGTGGTTTCATGGGTTGGTTATTCAAGAAATATCCAAAGAACATGGTTCTATTATTAGATGATGTTGAAAAGTTAAGTGAAAAAAACAATGAAAGAATAAAATATTTATTTGATATGAATCACATAAAAGCAGTAATTTTTGCAACAAAAAATCCAAATAAGCTAAATTTCACTGAAAGTTTATTGCAAAGGATTAGAAAAAACATGCAAGTTGAAACTTTATCTGATTACGAAGCAGTGCAAGTGATTAGAGAAAAGGTAGGAAACAACTGTTTGAATGATAGAATTATTAAAGAAGTTTATCACCAATCAGATAAGAACATGAAAAAGTTCCTAGAAAATTCAGAAACTGTGTGTAAAGCTTATGTGGATAACAAAGAAATAACTGAAAAAGATGTTAACAAGATTCTTGCAAAGGAGGGGAAGTAAATGAATAACAATTTATGGTTCAGAGAATTAGGATTTTTTAACAATCCATTCAGCATTAAGCCAGCTGCATTTCATGACAAGATTATTGGGAATGAAGATCTAGTTGACGAATTATCATATGGTGTTCTAAACAATAAGATAATGTTTTTGAAAGCTAGCTATGGTGAAGGTAAAACAACAGTTCTAAAAAGATTACTAAATGATTTTGGTGGAAAAAAACAAGTTCTTTACTACAGTTGTAACAGAATGGGTAAAAGATTAAACATTAAAAAAATGCTAAATGGTAAATATGGCTTTTTTGGTAAAATGTTTGACATTAAACCTAAAGACATGGTTTTATTGCTTGATGAAGCACAAGAGTTAGGCAAAAAAGATTATGAAAAGGTTTACAGTTACTTTGAAAATGGTCATTTTAAGTCAATAGTTTTTGTTGGAACAGATTTTGACACAAAAGAATTGCCAGAAAAAGTAAGATTAGCACAACAAGCTCACAAAGTTAAATCTTTAACAGCAGATGAAGCAGTACAATTCATTAGAAAAAGAATTGGCGAACTTCCATTATTACCAGATGAAGTAATTAGAGAAGTTTTCAAACTGTCAAACAACAATGTTAGAGAATTGCTAAAGAATTGTGAAGAACTGTGCAAATACGCAGTAAACTATAGTGAAGAAAAGATTACAGATGAAGTTATCAAAGAGGTTCTTGGTCAGGAAAAACCAATGAAAGTAGCTATAAAAAAGAAAAAGGTTGTAATTGTTAAGAAAAAACCAGTAAAAGCTAAAAAAAAGGTAGAAGTCCCAGAACCAGAATCAAGAAAAAAAGTGTACAACCCTGATGATGTAAAGTATGTAGGAGCATCAACTGAGGATATGTTAGCAAAAGACACTGATGAAATCTTTGATGACGACAAGTATTTCTAAACAAAACCTTTATTTATTCTTCTTTATTCTTATATTCTTATGAAACACTTTGATAGGAACAAAATCATTATAATAGAAGGAGGATCTGACAAAGTAAACAGAGCAGCACTCTCCACAAGGAATGTAGACATCCTCTTAGACCCACATCTAGGCCAAAGGCATGATAAAATGCACCAAAGGGACTCAGGGTTAAACCAAGTTCTATTAAAACTAGCTAAACAGAACAATGTTGCAATAGGCTTTTCTTTCAAAAGTGTGTTAAACTCAAAAAATTGTGCCAAAGACTTAGGTAGGATTATACAGAATATTCAACTCTGTAGGAAATATAAAGTTAAAATAGTAATTCAAGAGTTTGAAGGTAGGAATAGGGATGATGTGAACAGTTTGTTCAAAGTGTTAGGTATGACAGCAAAGGAATTGCAAATATCAGATGGTTATGAAAAGTATAAGCTGGATTTTAAGGCTAGGTATGTAATGAAAGGTGTAATGCTTACTAATTAAGCTTATCAATAATCTTTTTCAAAACCACTTTTTTCTTTGCAAGATTTGAATTTCCACCTTTTACTAAGAAAAGCATCTCTTTCTCAATATTAGGCTTTAACATTTTCAAATCTTTATGCAACCCTTTGAAAGGCAGCATACAGAATTTTTTATTTTTAGCATAAAGTGCATAACAAATATATTCAATAATCTCATTCATTTCAAACATAAAATGAAACTCATTCTTAAAACCTAAATCCCAATAATTGTAATAATAAGATTCTAAACATTTCAGAGATTCAGAAAACACCTTTTCTTGTATATTTTTAGGATATTTTACTTTTTTCTTATATTTAGAAAGTAATTTCTTTGGATCATAAACAGGAACTGAATTAACCACCTTGTGTTGTATAATATTCTGTAGCTTAAGAAAATCCTTCTTGAATAAGTTATTAACTATAGAATCAAAATGTTTTTTGTGAAATATACTAATGTCAATTGGTTTTTTACCTTTAAGATAAAGGTTAAAATAAGGATCCTCACACTCAACTCTATCAAATTCAGGTGTTTTCTTAGCAAAATTGATAACTTTTCTAATATCTTTTTTATCTTTCACAATAATAGTAAAATCAATGTCAGCAAAGTCTTTACTAACAATAGAAGAGCCATTATTAAAAATTGCATAAGCTTTGTCTGAAAAAAGTTCTTTAACCCTAGCTTTAATCTTTTTCATTATTTTCTATATGCTCAAAATCTTAATAAATGTTTGCACAGCAGTCATAACTTTCTACATACAAACATCACTTTATGGCCTTTTTCAAAAGATATAGCTTCAAGTACCTTAAAATCCTTGGATAAACTCTTCTTTACTTTAGAAACAGGATATACAAATTCAGAATATCTATCTTTCTCAATCTTATATAAATCTTTTTTAATTCGCTTAAAGTAGATAGTATTCCAGGTAAGCTTATGTCCTTTAACAACTGTATTGTCATAAACATAACCTGAGGGATTTCTCTCGAGTTTAACTGTCTGTTTTTTCAAAAATTCTAAATGTTTCTTTGTTCGCATATCAAAGATAAACAAACCTCCTTCATTTAAATGGTTATAAGAGGATTTAAATGTAGCTTCCCAATTCTTGTAAGGCTTCACTTCATTAATACATTCGTGCACAGAGAAAATTATATCAAACCTATTTCTTATCTTAAAGTTATGCATGCTTTGTATAAATAATTTAGCATTTGGGACAATATTTTTAGCAGATTTAATAAAATCTTTTTTTAAATCAAGACCATACATGTTATATTTCTTAAAGTGAGCCAAAACAACCCCTAAACCAACACCAAGTTCTAAAATATTCTTAGGGCGTTTGTGATATTTTTTAATAACTTTTAGAATCCTCATAGCTCTAACTTTAGCAGCTTTTTTATCAATATTACTTATCCATATCTTGGTTAGATCAGTGACCATCATGTTGATATGTTCAAAATCTTAATAAATGTTTGCACAGAACCTAAAGAAGCTTACCAAATTTAACATGCTGCTCTTTAAAGCCCATTTTTTTGTTAAAACCTATAACTCCTTTATTCTTTACATTACAACTAGCTTCAACATATTTAACTTTTTTAGATTTCAGCCAAACAAAGAATTCTTTACACATAAACTTGGCAACACCTTTTTTCCTAAACTTCTTTAGAACAACAAGAGAATTCAAATCACCAATCCTTGTCCAACCTTTTTCATTTTTATCAATTTTCTTAAGAACACCATAAATATAACCTCTAACTTCGCCATCAAGCTCAACAAACCTAAAAAATGAGTTCCTTTCATTAATCAGATCAAAAAATTCTTTCTTTAGATTCCTCTTTCTAGGGTCAACATCCTGTAACATAGTCCTATAGGGTTTGTGATGCAAATAAAATTCAGTTTCTAACTTTTTATAAATAGCTAACTCATTTTTTTTAGGTTTTCTCAAAAGCATAATAACCTTATGCTCAAAATCTTAATAAATGTTTGCACAGCAGTCAGAAATATAAATCTCCCTAAAACTATTTAAACAAAAACACCAACCAAAGCAATATGGAAGAAAAAGAATTGAAGAAATTATATAACAAATACATAAAAAATAAAATGTTCTATAGAGTTGTTTCTAATGAGTACATCCCAAAAATAAGAAAGAAAGGATTAACTCCTGAGGAAAATCCTTTTGATGATTTTAAAGGAGAGATAAGAAAGTTTTTTTTAATTATAGAAAACTTAAGCAAAAAGGGACATGATATCCATATAAAATGGGCTTTT
>JABHYY010000006.1 GCA_018653605.1 archaeon | reverse complement strand
TGTATTACCCTCTGACTGAAGAGTATACTGTTGGAAGGTTAGTGGTGGAGGTGTTGCAATGAAAAAAGGGCAGATGGAAATACTTGGTTTTATGGTGATTGTGCTTTTGTTAATCTTTGGTTTAATATTTTATTTTAAGTTCTCAAGTGGTGAGCCCTCGTCGATAATTCCTGAAGCTGAACAGAATTTAGAGGTTTCAAATATGTTGAATGCAATTAAACAGTATACTGTTTGTGAGGGTGTTGATATGAAAGACTTAATGAAGACTTGTATATCTGGTGGATTAGGTTGTAATGATGATGCTTGTACTGAGATTGAAAATGAATTACCAGAGTTAATTTCTGTTTATGGTTGGGGTAATTCTTCGTATATGTTTGAGATTGAAGGTAGTTTATTAGTTGGTTCTTGTGTTGGTAATACTTTTGTTGATGACTTCACTTTGTCTAGTACTTCTATCCGATTAACTTATTGCTACTAGTTAGTTGTTTCACTTTTTTTTGTTATATGTCAAATATTTTGTATATAGGGCTGATTTCTTTATTTTATATTTTAGTGGTAACAAATAAAATTTTTGTATTTTGCTTATTTTGCTGGTTTAGGGCTTGTACTGCCCGAATTTGTATGAATTAACTCTGTTTGTTGTGGTGTATTATACAAAACTTTATAAAGCAATTTTTGTCAATATAGCTTAGCTTTAATATTGCTTTAATCGAGAGACAAAATAAAAAAGCGACAACAAGCTTTGTGCTTTGAAGTGACTTTGATATGAAATGAGACTTGAAAAAAAAGGGTACATGGTTTAGAAAAAACAAAACATAAAACACTTGGGAGGTGTTGAATAAATGTTGAAAACACTAAAAAAAATCGCAGCGATTAGTACTGGAGTAGTAATGGCTGGTGCAACAATTACAGGTGCACTCGCTTTAGACTTAGGAAACTATCCAGATCCATTCGTTGTTGGTGGCGTATACGATGATTCAAATGTATTGGTTGTAGGAGACCAGGCTTCTGGTGCCGACTCATTAGGTGCAGTTGATATTGCTTCTAACTTACAATATGAATCAAGAACAGCAGTCGAAAGTGACTCTACATCTGTATCAGTAGAAGGTGGAATTACAAAGCAAGTTGCTATTGGTAGTATCTTGACAGCTACAGGATTCTTTGATCCACAGCAGCAAGATGATGAAATATCCAATCTGCAAGACACTGAAATTACATTTTCAGGAACTGCATATGATATATCAGAAGAATTGAACTTGTCTACTTCAGGTCCAAGAATTGTTTCAAGTCTTGGTGTGACTGTTGACGATGATTATGGTTCAAACGTCTACATGGACGTACAAGCTAAAGACTATATCAAGTTCTACTATGTTACAGACGAAGCAGGCTTAAACTATTCTTCAGCGTCAACTGTTACTCCGTTAGATATTGACTTCTGTGGACAGCACTTTAAAATTACAGACGTTGCTGTTGGTGGAGAATCAAATGCTGAACAATCATTTACTGCTTATGTTGGTGAATCACACTACTTGCAAGTTGATGAGAGTGTAGAAGTAGATGGTCATACAGTTGAGTTAATTGATGTAAGTTCCACTTCTGTTGTAGTTGTAGTTGATGGTGAAGAAGAAATTATTACCACATCCGCAGCTGAAACTGTATCTGGAATTGAAATTGCAGTTGATGAAGTATTCAGTCGAACTGAAAGAGAAGATTCATCCGCAAGTCTTGTTATTGGTGAAGAAGCAACAAAAACATACAAAGATGGAGATGCATTCCCTGGAGAAGACGAAGATGATCCAACATGGGTATGGGATCTAGATGCTTTAGGTAACACAGGTGCAGGTGTACAGAAGTTCGGTCTTGAGAGCGACTTCTACTACAACGATGCAGGTGATACTGGTATTCCAACAATTGGTGGATGTATTACATTACCAAATGACTTTGTTGAAATTTGTTTAGACTCACTTTCAGTAGGTGATGACGACTATAAAATGTACACATTTGAAGTTGATGAGAACTTAGATGCTTCTGACACATTTGGTGCAGGAAATGCTTCATTAGATGCATTACACATCGAATCTGCAGTTGATGAAGGTATTGAGTTACAAGCATACACAACAGGCGCAGCAGCAGTACAGAATGTATCTACAAACCTTAAGACAACAGATATCTGGTTATGGACAAGTAATGATAATGTTGACTTAGAAGGTAATGCTTTGAATGGTTCAGTTGATGTATTCTACAAAGATACAAGTGACAACAAGATTAAGCATTTTGGTGCTATCGGTAACACAACTGGTACAGAAATTGCAAGGTTTAACTTTGAAAACACAAAAACCACAAACGCTGTATTAAAAGTAGGTTCTGGTGTTGTTAAGCAAGAACCTCCTACATCTGCAACTTTAAGTGCATTGTACATAGAAATTCTACCTGATGTAAGTACAGATATGACTAATGGTGGAGAAAACATCTCTATGAATTGGACAATAGATGCTGCAGGTTATGTAAACTTAGGTGAAACTGCTGATACAGAAGAAGCTGATGAATTGACTTGGACATCCGGTTCAACTTCAACAAGCATTGGTACAAAAGATGAAGACCATAGGACATACTACGGTATAACTATTAGTGATCCAAAAGCAACTGGTGCTGGTGACAAGGTTGAATTGATGGTACCTAATGACCAAGTTTTCGCAAACGTGGTTATTAAGGGAACAGCAACAACTGTAACAAGTGGCTCTACAAATTATGTAGCAGCAGAAGTTACACCTGTAACTAAATTAGCTTCAGAAGTAGGTACTGCAAGTGACTACAACTTAATCTTAGTTGGTGGTCCATGTGCTAACGACCTAGTAGAAGATGTTATTGGTCTATCCTGTGGTGGATGGGCTTATGAAACTGGTGAAGCAGTAGTAAAATTAGTTGAAAATGGCGATAAAGTAGCAATGTTAGTGGCTGGAACTGTAGCTGATGACACACGAAGAGCTGCTAAAGCTATTGCAAGCTATGCTGACTATGACTTCGCAGGTACTGAAGTAATGGTATCTGGTTCAAGTTTCGAAGACATTACAGTAGGTGCTATGCCAGAAGAAGTTGCTGAAGAAGAAGTTGCTGAAGAAGTTGTTGAAGAAGTAGCTGAAGAAGAAGCAGAAGCTGAAGAAGTTGTAGAGGAATAAACCTCTTTTTTTTCTTTCTTTTTTTTTTTTTAATTTATTTGACTGCATCAAAAATATAAATCGGAGATTTATACTTAATAAAAAAATATTTAAACTAAAGGAAATTCTTAATTACAAATGAGACTAAAAAAAAATTTCAAAAGAAAATTGCCTTTTTATAAAAGAAAGGAATTTATGACTTATGGAGTTGGATTGTTTATTATTGTTATTATGGCTACTAGTGCTCTTAGTATGTGGGGTGGTGAGGAAGAAGGTGTTGAGTATGGTGGTCTTACTTTTGTTGAAACTGGTTATGGATGGCAAGCTTATATTGGGAATCAAAAGATACTTATTTCTTCATATCCGGAACTGTTAGAGAATGTTACTATTGATTCTGTTAATTTTGGAAATTTAAATTTAATGAGTAAGATTTATATTAGTATTAATCCTTATGATGGTTATCAACAAGCTTTGAATGATTTTCAGAGTAATATACAAATTTTACCTCAAACTGTTTATGCTTGTTATGAAGATAATGATCTTTGTTCTGATATGGTTTTGAAAGATTGTGATGATGCTGTTGATGGGATTGGAGTTATTATGTTTAAGGAGACAAATTCTTCTAATTCTGTAACTTATAGTGGTAACTGTTTGGTTATAGAAGGAAAAGATTTATTAAGTGTTACTGATAAATTGATTGTAGATTACTATGGCTAAAGATAATAGTGCTTTGATAATTGGAATAATTGCTGCTTTGATTGTGTTAGGTACTGTTATTTATTTTTCAGATTTTAATAGTACTAATGTTTATCAGTATTCAAATGGAGATTCTATTTTTGATGTGAATGTTCTTAATGAAGTTGAAACACAGATTAGAATTACTATTGGTGATTCTGAGGAAGCTTATATTTTGAATTTGCGAAATGATCCTTTGTCTTTAGAAGATATTTCTGTTACTGGAAATATTGCTCAAAGAATTATAAATGATCAAGAAATATATATTGTTATTAATCCTAATGCTGGTTTGAGTTCTAAAGCTACAATTGCTGCATTGGAGATTGATAAAATTATTGACAATCAGTTTTTTTATAATATTCCTGTTTCTAGTGCAATGACTGAAGAGTATGGTGAGTATCCTATTGTGACTTGTGATATGGCTAATGATGAGTATAGTGTTATTTACTTGGGTGTTGCTGATGAGACTGCTGTTTATGTTGATGATTATTGTATTATTGTAGAAGGTGCTGATGAGGATGATTTGATTCGTGCTGCTGATCGGTTAAGTTTGCATTTATTGGGTATTATGTCTTAGGCTTGCTTTTTTTTGCTTAGAATGCTTTATGAATTAGAAATTTTTTTAAAGATTAAAATCTATAAATTAATAATGAACAAAATTTATTTGCTTTTAATAATTATTTTTTTTTTGAGTAGTTGTACTTCAGAACAAATAGAATTAGAACAAATAGAAGTTAATGAACCTAGTTGTTCTGATAATGATGATGATGGTTATTATTCTGGTGAATTGTGTGGAGAAGGGACTCTTCTAGATTGTGATGATACTTCCTCGGAAATAAATCGTAAAGCTGAGGAAATTTGTGATGATGGAATAGATAATGATTGTGATGAAAAAATTGATGATGAAGATACTGAATGTTATGGATGCGAAAATTATTTAGATTGTGATGAAGGAGAAAATTGTGAAAATAATGAATGTGTTTCTTTAAACTGTGGTGATTGTCAATATTATATTGGTATTGGTTGTTATGATTATGCTTGTTGTTCTGATGAAGATTGTAATGAAGGTTTAATTAATACAAATTATACTTGTTTAAATCCTGGAACAGATGAATCAGAATGTGCTTGGTTAGGTTATATTGAAGAAGAATCTTTTCCTTGTGAATCAGATGATGTTTGTTATACAGATTATTATTGTATTGATGGTTTCTGTGAAGGGCCTGGTTTTTATTTTGGTGATGATTTTGTTACAAAAGATAATATGGGAGATTTTTTTCCTTTATTAGATGATTTTGAAGAAATATCAAGAACTTTATATGTTCAACCAACATTTAGTGGTATAGAAGGTCCTTATTTTGTAATAGAGTATAGTGATAATACAGATCTAACTTTTGAAGATATATATGAAGAAAGTTTGAAAGAGTTTTTCTTGGATGGTTGGGCTTGGAATTCGGATGACACTAATTCTTATAGATTCAACAAGTTTTTTGAAGATTATTTAATTAAGTATTATTTTAGTGAAGAAACATCTAACTTAAGGATTTATTTTACACCAGAAGGAACTTATTCTTATGATTCTTTTTCATGTTTAAGTGATAGTGATTGTACTTATTCTCTTTATTCTTGTTATAATAATGTTTGTTCTTATTCAATGTGTGAATCAGATGAAGTTCAAGGTTTTGTTGGGGATTTTAATTGTGATGAAGAAATTATAGAGGAAGAGGTTGTTGAAGAGATTGTAAACATTGGTTCTGAACCATGGGACCCTCCTGTTCCAGGAAATATTATTAATTGTGTTGAGGATTATGATTGTTTTTTATCTTATGTTGATTCTTGTACTCCTGCTAAAGTTTATCGTAAACAAGGTGTTGAATTGTTTGGAATAATTATAAATGCAACTTATACTGATCAGATAAGGGGTTTTGATTCTGAAGATTGTGTTTTTTATATTAAAATGATTTCTTCATCAGTTAGTTATAGTGATACATTTACTCAAACCTTACTTGAACAAGGTGTTACTGAAGATGAGATAAATCTACAATTGATAGATTCAAATGAACAACAACAATTACTTGTTGGAAGAGAGGGTTGGTGTAAGTTTACAGAAACTGACCTTTATGGGATGTTAAGTAATTGGAATCAAGGATTTTATTCTTGGTCTGGATCTTGTGAACTTAATGATGAAGGAAAATGGGTTTGTTCATTAGGAGGGGATTTTGCAGTAGCTGAAGATTGTCAAGGAGATTATTTTGATCCCAACCTTTAGATAGCATATTTTAAATAGTATAGAATGTTTTTGTATTGTATGGCACATTATTATGACAAGAAACAGGATTCAGAGTTTGTATTAAATCAATTTGACTGTGTTATTAATGGCAAGTGTTATACTTTTTATACTGCACCTGGTGTTTTTTCTGCAAAAAAATTAGACTTTGGTACAAAAGTTTTAGTGCATAATATGCAGGTTAAGGGTAGGGTGTTGGATTTGGGTTGTGGTATTGGTATTGTTGGTAGAATTGCTTCTGAAAAAGCTACTGAGGTTGTTATGACTGATGTAAATAAAAGAGCTTGTAAGTTAGCTAAAATGAATTGTAGAAAGGGGAAGGTTCTTTGTGGTGACATGTATGAAAAGATTATTGGTAAGTTTGATGTGATCTTATTTAATCCTCCACAGGCTGTTGGGAAAAAGATTTGTTTTGAAATGATTAGTAAAGCTAAAGATTATTTGGTTAAAGGTGGAAGTTTGCAAGTTGTTGCTCGACATAATAAAGGTGGTAAAACTTTTATGTTGTTTATGGAGAAAGAGTTTGGTAATGTTGATACCTTGGTTAAGAGTGGTGGGTATAGAGTTTATATTTCTACGATATAATATTCATAAGCTTCTTTTTTACCTTGTTCTCTTACAAAGAATTTTATTGTTCTTGGGTTTTTAAATCCAAAATGGTCTTCATCGTGTGTTCTTTCACAGATAAATTCTTCTAATCTTTCTTCTTCTGGAACTTCTCCTTCTAGGAAATGAGTTAATTCTTCTGGTCCATTTCCTTCTCTTCTATAGACATGTACTACTTGAGATTCATTACTAATCCTTTTTATTTCGTATTCTAAGACAATTGATAGGTGTTCCATAGTTTTGGGTTTAAACTAATGTTATATAAAATTATTTAAAGAGGGATTCATTAGATTTTCTTATGATAATGGGTATATTGATAGGTATTGTTGTTTTTGCAGTTCTTTTTGTTATTGTAAAACTTATTCTTGAAAAAATGAAAAATAAAGAAAAGGTAGTAAAAACAGTAGCTTTGGTAATTAAAATTATTGGGATTTTGATTATTGGTACTGTTTTAATTATGGCTATTTTAGAATTTTTAAAATAACTAAATTTATTTAAAGAGGGATTCATTAGGTTTTATGATGAAAAAGGTGTTATTATTATTGTTATTGTTGTTTGTAGTGGGTTGTGAAGAGGCTGTTGTACAAGAGATTAGTTGGGTTGAGTATGAAGATGATAATGGTTTTAGTATTGATAAGCCTGATTGGAATGGTACTTCTGAAAGTGATGATAATTTGTTTACTGTGAATGGGATGGGGTGTATGGCGGCTGTAAATAAGTACAATGGGAATAGTGAGATGATGTTTGATTGGTTGAATTTGTATCTTGGTGAGCAAGGTGTTACTGTTTTTTCTTCTGATGAAGCTGAGAGGTCGTTTAGTTATTCTGCTTTTGTTGGAATGTTTTTGTTTAATACTGAGTTAAAGATTTTTGATTGTAATGGCTATGCTTATAATGCAATCTGGAGTTGCGAACAGAGTGTGTTTAATGAGAGTGTTTATTCTAAGTTTTTTGATTCTTTTAGTTGTGAAGAAAAAGAGATAGAGGTTGATTATTTTATGTATAATGAGGATGATTTTTATGTTACTTTGCCTGAATGGTCTGAGGTTGAGAATGAGGGTGCTTATGTTTTGAATGATGCTTTTTGTAATGTTTATGTTTTTGAAAATCAAGCTGGCTATGATGAAGTGTATGGGTGGTTGTATGATTCACTAGAAAATCCTGTTGCTATTGGTAATGTTTTAGAGTATACTCAGGATAATGGTGATAATGTTTTAAAGTCTAAGGCTGGTTTTAATTATTGTAATTATAAAACTTATATTGTTTCTTATACTTGTGTTGATTCAATGTTTATCGAGGCTGTTGCTGATGAAATTGTTGATTCTTTGTATTGTGATGCTGTTTATGAAGAAGAGGAAATTGAAGTTGTTGAGTTGATTGAAGAAGAAGAGGTAGTTGAAGAGGTTGAAGAGATTGAGGAAGAGGTTGTTAGTTTAGTGTTGCCTGAAGAGTATGGGTTTGTTGATGCTGGATGGATTGTTTGGTTTATTAATTCGAATGATTTCTTTACTTTTATTTTGGAGGATTATGATAAAGTTAATCTTGTTTTAGAAGATGATGTTAACTTTAATATTAAAGCTGATCTGGTTAATGGAGAGATTGTTCACATTGAAGAAGGGTTGCATTCTGATGGTGTGTCTGTGTATATTCCTGCTGATACTGCTGTTGAAATACTAAATAATGCTGAAAATATTAACTTTGTAAATTTCTTAGTGTTTGCTGCACAGGTTAGAACTGAGCCTGAAAGTTTGAAGCAGGATGTAATAAATAAGGTGTTGGGTTTGAGTTAGTTCTATTCTATAAAATAATACGCCGAGGATGGGATTCGAACCCATATATCCCGAAGGAAACAGGCTTACCTGATTGCTTCTCAAGGCTTACGCTTATGCTCCAAAATTGGAGTCATAATCTGCGCGGTACCAGATTGCGCCACCTCGGCAAGATCATTTAAGACTATGGAACTATCTTTTATATTTAAAGTTATCTGATAGGATAAAAATCTTTGACGTTGAAGATATTCTTTCATTGTTCTCTTAATTCCCCAAAGATCAAAAATTAGAGTTATAATTCCTTTAATTAGTTCTTTACTGGCAGAATGAAACATTATTGATCTATTTTTTTTAATTCCTCCATCTGTAATTAATACTCCTAAAAAGAAATTTTTCTTTTCTTCTATATCTCCTGATAAGATAAATGATGGGACTTGAACTATTGGTGCCTTTTTCCCACAAGGGATTTCAAATTCTTCATTTATTTTAGTAAATATTTTTTTTGAATATTTTTCAAATTCCCAAAGATCTTGCTTATTTTTTCTTTTTCTACACCTAATACTCCCTTTAATATCAAATAAATTTACAAAAAGGATGCTAAATCCTTTGACATAATCCTTATTTGTATTATAAAAATTAATGGGATAAACTCTATCTCCATCACCATTATGCTTGATTGAAAGACAACCATCCCCTGCTAGCATGCCTAGAAATAAAGCTAATTCTTTTTTGTTGACCATATTATTTAATATGTTTTAATCATATATTAATTAATACTATATAATTTATATAATAAATTTTACTCTACTTCTTTATCAAGATTTTTTGCTGCAAAACTGCTGATAATATCAATGACATACTTTCCTTCTTGTAATTTATAGACAATAGGTCTTCCTTTAAACAAGTCAACTAGATCTAATTCATATTTGCCTGGTTTTTTAATTTTAATCGATTCAAAATCTAGAATGACTGGTTTGTCTTCAAATTTGTCACCTACTATGTCAAGAACATCTGATTCAATTTGATTCTTTTCTACTTTTGTAAGGTTTTCTGTAACTTCTTTTGCTTGTTCTACTGCTTCATCTTTTACAAAAAAGAAAAATCTTCCACTACACCCACACCCTTTTAATAACTCTTCACAGCCTGCTGGATAAAGTTTACCACATTTTACACATTGATGTGGCATTTATTTTCTCCCCCTAGCTTTTTTAATTAACAGTTCAACTTTTTGGGGATTCTTTTTAATCTCCTTTACAACTGTAGCAGGACCTATGATTGTGAAACCATCTCTATTTCCAATTAGTTTTCTAACTAACATTGTTTTAGCGTTTTCTACCCAATTTTGTTTGTTCTTTGATTCAGGTAAAACTGTGCAAAGTTCTATTCCTTTAAATGTTCTTGAAATGTCTTCCATTGTTTTTTGGATTAGTGCTGTTTCTTCTGTAGGTTTTAATTGACCTTGCAGTAAGACTACACTGTTCTTTTTAACAATTGTTAGTAGTTTGTTTATTCTTCTTTTTGAAGATAGTTCTGCTATTTCGTCGTATGCTACGAACTGTAGTGTTAACATTTTTCACCTCTTTATACTGTTTTGATTAGCTCTTCATAGAACTCATCAACATTATTCCCTTTTAATGCAGATACTCCTACAATTGGATATTGTGGGAATGCTGCTTCAATCTTTTTCATGTTTGATTTTTTTAAGTCAACTTTGTTTGCAACAATAAGTACTGGAATGTCTCTTGCTGCAAGGTTTCCTATAATTGTTATATTAACTTGTGAATATGGGTTTTTGGTAGAGTCAAGAACAACTACAACTGTGTCCATGTTGTCTAACCATTTGATTGCTTCAATAACACCTTTTGTTGCTTCTTTTGCTCTTTCTTTTGCTTTCTTTTTGTTCATTTTGAAAGCTGTAAATTCTTCATAATCAATCTTTGTTGCAATTCCTGGTGTGTCAATTAAATTGAAGGAAATTTCTTTGCCTTTCTTTTTAATATTAATCTTTTCTTTTACTTGGATTTCTCTTGTTTCGTGTGGAATCTCTGAAACAGTACCCATGTTGATCTCTTCACCTAACCAATCTTGACAGATTCTATTTGCTAATGAAGTTTTACCTGCGTTAGGTGGGCCATATAATCCAATTTTTACATGCTTTTTCTTTCTGAATACTTTAGCGAAAAATTTGTTAAAAAATATCTTTAATTTGTCTATCATTGTCAACCCTCTTATTAGTTAGAAAGATGTATTATTTAAATAGATTTCTATCCTTTGATTACACCAAGTGGAATCATCCTTGCAACTTTGAGTGAAATTCCTGCGTTGTGTGTGGATCTGATTACTTCATCAACATCTTTGTAGGCACCAGGTGCTTCTTCTGCTAGGACTTTTGGATTTGTTGCTTTTGAAATAATACCTTTGTCTGCTAAACTTTTTTGGATGTCATTTCCTTGGAATGATTTTATTGCTTGGTGTCTTGACATTGCCCTTCCTGCACCATGTGCTGAAGAACCAAATGTAAGTTCCATTGCCTTTTCTGTTCCAACAAGTAAGTATGAACAAGTTCCCATTGATCCTGCAATTAATACTGGTTGTCCTGGGAAAGCTCTGGTTGCACCCTTTCTATGAACATAAATTTCTTTTTTCTCTCCATTAACTGTGTGCTCTTCAAGTTTTACTGCGTTATGGCAAATTCCTGCTACTGTTTGCATGTCCATCTCTTGCCATTTTTTATCAAAAACATTTTCAAAACTTTCTCTAATCCATTGTGTCATAACAAGTCTATTAGTGAATGAATAGTTTACTGCACATTTCATTGCTGCAAAATAATCTTTACCTTCTTGTGATGTTACTGGTGCACAAGCCAATTGTTTGTCAGGTAATTTAATATTATATTTTTCTACTGCCTTTTCTTGGATTTTTAAATAGTCTGATGCTACTTGGTGACCAAATCCTCTTGAACCACAGTGAAGCATGATCAATACTTGTCCTTTTTTAATTCCCCATTCTTTTGCTTTTTCTTGATCATAAATATCTGTAACTTCTTGAATTTCTAAGAAATGGTTTCCTGCTCCTAAAGTTCCTAGTTGGGGTTTTCCTCTTTTCTTTGCCATCTCTGAAACTTTGCTTGGGTCTGCACCTGACATTTTACCATGTTCTTCCATATTTTTAAGGTCTTCTTCAGTACCATAACCATTTTTTACTGCCCATTCACAGCCATCTATTAAGACTTTGTCTAGGTCTTCATTTGATAATCTTAATTTCCCTTTTGAACCTACACCACATGGGATTTTATTGAATAGTTCTGGAACTAATTCTTTTATTTTAGGTTCAAGTTCTGGTTTTGTTAAGTTAGTTCTGATTAGGTTGATTCCACAGTTGATATCAAAACCGCATAAACCGGCTGAAATGATTCCTTCCTTTGCATCAAATGCTGAAACTGCTCCCATAGGTAAGCCGTAACCCCAGTGCATATCTGGAAGGCCTATTACTGGTTCTATGATTCCAGGTAACATTGCAACATTTGTTAGCTGTTCAACTGCTTCATTTTCTATTGCTTCTAGCATTTTTTCTGAAGCAATAATTTTACCATCAACTTTCATACCTTCTCTTACTGACTTAGGCAAAATCCATTCATTGTCATTAAGCTTTTTTAGCTGATCTTTCATAGGTTCTAAGAATTATTCTTGTTTTATAAGGCTTACTAATTTTTCAGTAAGTATTAAAAACTCTTTTATTTTGTATATGTGTATGGGATTTTTAACATTTATTTCAAGATTTTTTGGAGGGATTATATTTGGGTTAGGTATTACTCTCTTTATCTTGGTTTTGGTTTGTACTAATCTTATGACTCAGGTTGATAATATTGATGAAATTGTTTCTGATTCTGTTGATAGTTTTATTGTTGATAATGCTGATGTTTTGGTTGAAGAGATGTTGGATGCACAAGGTTTGGATTGGGAGGATTTGGAGCTTGCTTGTTCTATGGGGCAGGTTGAAGGGGATATTTGTGCAAATTTGACTTTGTATCAGGAGAATCCTTCTCTTTTAGTTGGTACTGAAGAGATGGTTGCACAGAGTGAAGGGCTTACTGAACAGCTGGGTCCTATGATTAGTGAGTTGTTTGCACCTGTAAGAATGGTTGATAACAATTCTTTTATTTTTGGGATGATGATTATTTGTTGTTTGGTTGGTGGTGGGTTTCTGGTGTTGTTTGGTGTTGAATGGAATATTTTTAAGTTCTTTTCTAAAATTTTATTTTCAGTAACTTGGGCTTGTTTAGGTTGGTGTTTAGGTTTATGGTTTGTTGCTGGAATGGAAACTGGTGATCTTTTGAGTTATTTGCCTATTAATGGAATGGAAGGTGCTATGGTTGAGTTTAGTTTGCAATTAATTTTGGATATTATTCAGCCTGCTTTGAATCCTTTGGTTATGCCTCTTTTAGTTATTGGTTTGGTTGCTTTGGGTTTATCTGTTGGTATGTTTGTTTATGGGTTTGTAGATAAATGGAAAGCTAAGAAGAAATCTTCTAAAAAGAAAGAGTAGGGTTAATTATAAGCTTTGACAACATTATATATCTAAGCTAACTGTTACTTTGTAACCTTCATTGGTTTTTTCAAATTTGTAGCCATAGTTTGTTACTGCTTTTACTACTGTTTCACCTTTTTCTGGTGCTGTTGTTTCGCCGTATACATTAGCTTTTAATTCATTGTTTTCTATGCTTAGAATTTCAAACTTTGAAAAAAACATTTCTTCAATATCTACCATTGCAATTAACTCTTGTAACCAAGCAAATAATAGTTCTTCAACAGAATCTGCTCTTACTGTAACTTCTCTTTTATCTTTAGGTTCAACATCATGGCAAATAGTTTCAAACATTGCATGTGCTGCATTCTCAAACACTTCTTTCAGGTCTTTGCCATAAGCTTCAAACATTACATCTGATGTTAAGTCTTTTACATATTTGTATTTCATTTTTCTGTTGTTAATCTGTTCCTAATTATTTTTGACTTAGTTAATTGTTCTAAAGTATCATATAAATTCTTTTTGTTTTTTGTAGATATTTGTATAACTGATTGAATTAAAGGGTTTTTTGTGTCTCCTGCGAAAGTGTTTAGTGCTCTTTCTAGAGGAATTCCTATTTTGTATTGGTTTATTAGTTTGCTTATGTATGGAGTTAGTATGTTGTAATCATTGTTTCTTAATTTTGTTATGTCTTTTTCTTTTTTAAGATCTTTAATGAATTTAAAGAATTGATTTTCTAACTTTATGTTTTTTTGATATGTTTCATAGATGTTTAGTGCTAAAGGTAGTAATACTATTATTATTGCAATTATGATTATTGGGTAGAAAATGAAGTTTGCTGTGTTTGTTGTGAAGTCATATAAAAAGTAGAAGTTTATTGTTAAGAGTGCAATTGTTACTAATATTGCTAGAATCTGTGTTATGTTGTGTTTTACTTTTGTTTGTTTAATGTCATGGTAAATATTTGAGTAAATGTTTAGGCTAGTTGTATCTAGTTGGTACTTTGTAATTAATGCTTTTGATTTTGTGTTCAAAAAATGCTTTTGATTAAGATTGTTGGATAGTTCTGTTATGAAGTCTTTGAATTTTTTTGATGGTGTTTGAAGTGTGTTTAGTGTTTCTTTGAATGAGTAACCAAAAATTGTTACATAGTTTACTATTCTTTTTGCTTCAAATTTAATAAAAGGATAGTATTTTGTATCTAACAAAGTTTTGAATAAGTCTATGTCTGTTAATCCTGAGTTTGCTGCTGCTGCTAGGTGTGTTATTATGAAAGGTAATTCTTTTTCAATTTCTTTTTTTCTCTTTTTTGTTCTATATGATGGATATATTAAGAGTATAATCATTACTGTTAGTGTTGTTACTATTGTAAGTATTGCTGAGTGTAGAATTGTTGGGTAGAAAAGGACAACTCCTAATGCTGCACTTATGAATAAAGTTAAAATTGTTGTTAGTATGAACATTGATATGTAACTGATAGATAATATTCTTAGTCCTGAATACATTAATTCTGTGTGTAGTTTGTTGTATATTTCTGGGAAAACCTTTGTGAATTCTACTGATAGAGGTTCGAATAGTAAGTTTGATATTTTTGCATATCTGTTTGGTTTGTAATGGTGTTTTAGATCTTTTCTTGAAAGTGCTTCTTCTAGCATCTGTGGATCAATGTTTAATCTTTTTTGTTTGTGTTCTACTGGTTTTTTTCCTAAAAACCTTTTCATATCCTTTGCATTCTGTTCAATTTTGTTTAAAAGAAATTTTTTTCTTGATTTTAGAGGTTCTTTTTGATACTCTTGTGTTAACTTTGCTGTTTCATGGGCTTTATGGTTGATTTGATTAAACATTTTTTATTTCTTTTACTCTTTTTAGAATTGTTTCAATGTGTGTGTTTATCTGTTTTTTGTTCTTTTCTTTACATAATTCATTTATTGCTAAACAATTTTGTTTAATTATTTCCATTTTAAATTATCCTTGCTTTTTGTAGTACTGATGTTGGATTGTCATAATAAATAACTATGATTTTTCTTAAATCTTCTGGTGTTGTATTTCCTCTTTGAAGTGTTTGTAATAATTTTGATCTTAATTCTAATTCTTGCTTTAGTACTTCTATATTACCTCTTGATTTAAGGAATTGGCTATTTTCTAAGTTATGGTAGAATTTGTTGTTCAGGAATAGGAATAATTCTTTACCTTGTTCTTGTATATTTTTTATTGAATTATTTTTTGTTCTGCAAGTTACATCTGTTCCAGGTAATTTTGTTGTTAGAAGTACTTTTGTCCCTTCTAGTTCTTTGTTTGTGAAATTGTAATCTTGGTCTGATTCTTTGTTATCTAATATTGTTTTTTGGTAAGCAATTGGTTTGAAACCTTTTATGTTTGTTAATATTTTTGAGTGTGCTGGCAAGAAATATGCTAATGCGCTTTGAATCTGTTCATTGTCTATGTAAATGTCTATTTTGTTTTCAATGATTAACCACAGATATGCTAACATTTCTGGTGATGCCTGGCTGTTTGTTATTAATGTTAACGGGGTTGGTTGTTCTTTTACTTTTTTTGTTATTGTGAAACTATTATTATTAATTCTTATGTTTAGATTTTTGTTTTCGAATGTACCTTCTTTTAGGTTAGGGTTTTTGTTGCAAGCTAATAATAATTTTCTAACTATTTTTTCTGATTCTTTTCCAGTTAATGTTGTTTGTGTTTTTAGGTTATTGTATACAATGTGTTCAACTTCTATTGGTATTTCTGGAATTTGTGTTATTGTTTTAATTAATGGGTCAAATAGGAAAGGTTGAATGTTTCCATATCCTATGAAATCTTTGTAAGTGTGATAAAGTATTTTTTGCATTGTTTCTTTATCTGGTTTTATTTTAAGTTCTTCAAGAATTATGTCAAGGCATTTTTTTAAGTATTGTTCAATATCTTTTTCTGTTTCTGTATCAATGTTAATTATTTCATACATACCTTTTTGAATTAGCTCATAAAGATGCTGTTCTTCTTTTGTTAGAATTGGTTCTTGGAATCGGTATAAATCTGTTGTTATTGATGATTTTATTTGTTTAAATTGATATTCTACTTGTTTATTTTCTAAAGAGTCTGGTAATTCTGGTAATTCCATGCTTATGGATGGGGTGTTTTTGACTTATATAATTTTCTGATACTTAGGCAAAAGGTTTATATATAAGTTTATACTTAATAAGCATATAAATATGTCTAAAACAATACAAGTTATGGAAAAAGGTACTCATTCACCTACTTTGAATACTATTTTGATGGTTGAAAAAGTTTTGGAGGAGGCAGAGGAAATGATTACTGTGGCTGAGTTGAAGAGAAGGTTGCCTAGGAAAGTGATGCATCAGACTTTGCTTCAGATTTTGGATTATTTGCAGGAAAGTAGGAAAATATTAATTGGGACAAAAGGTATTCTTTGGGTTGATTATGTTAGTCCTAAACTTACTAAAGCTATCAAAAATTCAACTGATTATGAAGATCTTCCGAAAATCCTGTAAACTTTCCGGAAATTTTTAGGTCTTACTTAAGTTGATACAAATATAATGTGTTGTACTCTTGTATTAATTCAAAATCTTCTAGATCTGTTGTTGGTTCTTGAGAAATTAAGTAGTTGAAGTCTTGGTAGTCTTTTTCTACTGGACATAGTTCAAATGTTAAGATTGCTTGCCTTAGATTGTTTAGTGTTGAATAACTTTGTAGTGTGTAGGTTTGGTAGCATTCATTGTTTTTTAAGTAAGTGTATTCTTGGTAGCCAATTATGTAGTCTATTTGGTCTCCATAGTAAAGTGCTGCAAGGTTTTCACTTAGTAGGGTGTTGCTTGGTGATCCTGCAATGAAGCTTTGGTTTGGATAATCACTTGCTATTTGGTAAATGTCTTTTTGTGTTTCTGTAAGTTCTTGGCTTGTTTGGTAGATTGGGACTAGAAGTAGTGCTATTATTAGTAATGACACCACTGTGTGAATTAGTAATTCTTTTTTGCTTAATGTTTTTGTTAGTAAAAGTATTGCTATTGGGAATAGGATTAGCATGAACCTTGGTTGTGCAATTTTAATGAATAGGATTAGTGAGAGGATTATGAAGATAAGTTCTGCTTTGTTTGTTTTCCAAAGTTTTTTGTGGAAAAATAAGGTTATGAACAAAGGTGAGATTATTAGGATTAGTAGCAAGTAGTTGTATATTGGGATGTCTGCAATTCTTTCTGACCAAACTCCCATTTGAAATAGTGTTAAGTATGTTGTTCCCAGGAATCTGTATAATGAGTATAGTGGAAAGTTGAAGTAAATTAAGTCAAATAAAATCCTTATTGAGAATGTGATTATTGCTGGTATTGTTATTGTTAGTAATTGTTTGACTGATTTATTGTAAAAGAATGCTAGTAGGTAGATTGGTACAATGAATAGTGAGGCATCCCAGAATAGTGTTGTGAGTCCTAAGAATAATCCTGAAAGTATTAGTTTGTTTTTCTTA
>JABHYY010000005.1 GCA_018653605.1 archaeon | reverse complement strand
CCAATTAGTTCTGAAAGTCTTGGTGACACATGTAATACTAATAATGATGTAAAGAACCAGAAAACTAGGTTTGCTAGGCTTATTAGTAAAAATGATAAACTGAAGAATTTGTATTTTTTATCTCCAGTAAAATTGTATGCTCTAAGACTTAGCAATGACACTAGTATTGTAATTATTACGAATACAAATGCAAATATAGAGTCATAGCCATAAAACCATGATGGACCATATAATATTAGTGCCATGATAAATATTAAAAAATAAGCTATTTATAACATTTGTGTAAACTTAGTTCAGTTTTTGTCTCTATGTGGAGACACTATCTTTCAAAGTTTTTTAGGTGTGTGTTTAACTTTGTTTTAATATTTTCATTGATTGCAGCAAGTTTTACTAGGTCTTGTTGTGCGTGATCAAAGTTCTTTTGTGAGAGTGCAGACTTTAGTGCTTGAAACTTTTTTGTGTATTCATCTGTCAGATTGTGTATCTCTCTTGCTTTTGGCTGCATTTTTCTGAAATGTGGGTCCAAAGAATCGATTAAACCGAAAACTTTGCTTTCCCTTGTTTCCATTGCAGTGTTTTTTATTTTATCTAAGTCTTGAGATAGTTTTAGAAAATGTTTATTGTCGATTTGCATAATTGTATACATGTTTTGATCGTATTTAAGTTTTCTGTAGAAAAAGTATATACTCTAGTATATGTGGAGTGACATGGCATCTGCGCGCAGAGCTTATAAATTCTTTTGCTTTTAATTAATAATATGAAAATCTCTGAAGAATTAGCTGAAATTTTGGGCTTCCTTTGTGCAGAAGGGTGTTATGTAAATACCAAATCAACCTATTGGCAATATTACAAAAATAGAAATAAAAAATATTTGATTAAAAATAAACCACAAAGAAGGATAGAATTTGGGAATACCAACAAAATTTTATTAGATTATTTTAAAAAATTATTAGAAATAGAATTTGATTATTCTCCAAATATTGGCAAGGATCGAATTAGAATTTGTAAAGGTGCAATTGTTGATAGTATTATTTCACATACAGATATAGGACATTTAAAATGGCATGTACCATCAAAAGTAAGAAAAGGGAGTCAAAAAGTTAAAAAAGTTTTCATTAGAGGATTTTTTGAAGGTGATGGCACTATTAGTAATAGGATAAGATTTTTTTCTACTAATTTGAAAGGTTTGGAACAAATTTCTGAAATGTTGACAGAATTAAAAATCCAAAATAAACTAAATGGACCCTCTATTAAAGTGAATAGAAAGCCTTTATATGAGATTTATATATATCAAAGCATGAGGGAAACTTTTTTAAATAAAATAAAACCACTAACTAAAAGACCAGAACATGCGAGGGTTAGTTTAAACTGATGGTTTTTACTCCTCAGAGCAAAGTCTGGTCAAATGAAGTTAGAGTAATCTTGCTTCAGGCTACATGCGCAGGGGATTTACAAGTTTTGTAAATCTGCGAAACTTAAGACCAGAATCTCATTCGTGAGACATGCAAACAAAGGTTTGTAAGATATCCTGTCTCTTAGTGAGTTCGAGATTTACTTTGGGTTCGCCCAAGTTCACGAGAAGGTTCAAATCCCTTCCCTCGCATATTTTTTTTCTACTAATTCCCAGAATTCTAGAGATTGTACTCCTATATCCAAAGTAAAATCTACATCTTCTCTTCCTTCAATATGTGTGTTATACCAATGAGCTAATTCCCTAACATTAGAAAAACCTTTGTAACCTGTCCCACCTACACTATTTTGAGCATAAAGACTAATTTTATATACTGCATCACCAGGTCTATCTCTTGGACAACCCTCATTAACTAAAATAACTATAGGTGATTCCATATCTCTTAAACTGCTTATTTGGACTAAAGGCATTGTAATTTTTTGAATTAAAATCAAGATTATAAATATTCTTGTGCTAGAGTTAATTTTATAAAGAAATAAAGAAATTAAAATGTTAATGCCTCGGTGGCTTAGCCTGGTATAGCACTTGCTTGGTAAGCAAGAGGTCCCGTGTTCAAATCACGGCCGAGGCTTTTATTTACATAAATCTTTTAAATTGTAACTCTAACAAACTTTTCCTATGAAAGAACTTTTTGTGCAATTTAGAAATGCATTCATAAAATTTGGTTACAAAAAAATCTTAAGAAAGATATATTTTCTTTTTGATCCAGAGGTTATCCATGATAGAATGGTTGATGCAGGTATAATTCTAGGAAAATTTTCTATCACAAAAGGTTTGACTAGTATTTTCTTTAATTACAAAAATAAAAAGTTAAAACAAAACATTTTAGGTTTAAATTTTTCTAACCCAGTTGGTTTGGGTGCAGGGTTTGATAAAGATGCACACTTGTTAGATATTTTACCTGAGGTTGGTTTTGGATTTGTTGAAATTGGTTCTATTACTGGTGAAGCATGTGATGGAAACCCTAAACCTAGGTTATGGAGATTAAAAAAAGAAAAAAGTTTACGAGTAAACTATGGTTTGAAAAGTGAAGGTTGTGAAAAGGTAGCAAGAAGGTTCAGGAGTAAGAGGAGTAAAGTTCCTGTTGCAGTGAGCATTGCAAGGACTAATAATAAAGATACAATTGAATTAAGTAAAGGTATTGAGGATTATTTTAAGAGTTATAGATGTTTTAGGAAGTATGGAGATCTGTTGATAATTAATATTAGTTGTCCTAATGCTTATGGTGGTGGAACATTTGGTGAACCTGATAAACTTAACCAATTGTTACAAAGATTGAAAGAGGCTAGAGTGAGTAAGCCTGTTTTTTTGAAATTGTCTCCTGACCTTGATAAGAAAAATATTGATTCTATTATTGAAATTTCTAAAAAGTATGGTATTGATGGTTTTATTTGTACTAATTTAACAAAGGTTGATCTTGATTTGCCTGGGAAGGGTGGTATTTCTGGAAAGCTTTTGGGGCAAAAAGCTCATGATATGGTTAAGTATGTGCATTACAAAACAAAAGGTGAGTTTGTTATAGTTGGTTGTGGAGGTATTTCTTCTGCTGAGGATGCTTACAAGATGATTAAGAGTGGTGCTTCTTTGGTACAATTAATAACAGGTATGATTTATGAAGGTCCGCAAGTTGTTAGTTCTATAAATCAAGGTTTGATTGAGTTGTTAGAGAAGGATGGTTTTAATAGTGTTAGTGAGGCTGTTGGTGTTGATTCAAAATTTTTATAAAGGGTGAGTTAATTTGCTTTTTTATGATACCTCACATTGAAGCTGCATTAAGTGAATTGCCTACACTGTTAGATGCTGACATCACTGCTCTTGTAAATGGCGATCGGAAAGTTTTTGGAGTTGCAACAGCTAGTTTTGAAGTTCCTTCTGCAGATGCTTTATTACAAGATAAGGTTATTGAAGTTTATGGAGAACAAACTGTTGGAGATATCAGATACATTTATTTTACTCCTAAGGTTAAAAAAAGTAATGGTGTATTGCAAAGAGGAGAAGGAGTGTGGTCTTTGAATGCAGATTATTTTCTTCAATATGTTTCTCACTAGCCAAAATCTTTATATATTTTGTAATGTGTAGTTTAGATATGAAAAAGAGGTTAGATCTTTGGGAAGGTGCTATTCTTAGTGTAATTGTGTTTGGTTTGTTAGGGGTATTTTTACCTGGGAAAGGGATGGATGATCTTGTTCTAGCGTTATTATCTGTTTCATCATTTTTATTTGGTATTTTTGTTGCATTTTCAATTGCTGATCGGCATTCTAGACAAAAAGAGATGAGAGAAACTATGAGAGTTAGTGATGCTTATGTTATTAATCTATATCATCTTTCAAAGGTAATGAGTAAAGATGTGCAGAAAAAAATACATAAGCATTTAGATGAATGGTTAGTTGCTACAATGGATTATTTTCTTAAAGACCATCACAAATCAGATCCTTTATTTTCAAAATTATATATGTACATATTAAGTATTAAACCTAAAAAAGGGAAACAAAGTCTTGTATATGAAGAGATGATTCCTCTTTTATTTTCTCAAGTTGAAAGTAATAAAAGAGTTAGATATTTATCTCAAGATAAAATTACTGTTGCTGAATGGAGTTCTATATTAATTTTAACAGGTATAATTTTATTCTGTTTATTTTATATTAATACAAACAGCATCTTTTCAATTTTTCTTGTTACATTGTTAGCAACAACTTTGGTAACAATTCTTTTGGTTTTAAGAGATTTAGATGCATTATATTGGAAAGAACAAAAGTGGATTTGGGATCCTGTAAGTGCTTTGTTTCAAGAAATTGGTTCATTACCTTACTTCCCTCAAGATGTTATTGATAACAAAAGAATTAAGTTGAAAAAGGGTTTGAAATATAGAGGAGCCACATATCCTAAACCTTATCCTGATTTAACAGGGAAGAAAGTTAAAATTAGAGTTGCTTAAATTCTTTTTAACTTAGTTTGTACATCCATGTCAATTATTTTGTTGGCCATGAACCTTGCTTGTCTTGTAGAATAATCAATTATGTTTTCAATTTCATTTGAAGCAGATTCAGGGATTTCTATGTATTTTATATTATTCTCTTTTAGAAATTTTGTTAATTCTAAGTCCATTTCTTTTTGCCAATCTAAATCTATTGAACGAAAGCCATCTTTTACCAAACCCATTGATGAACAAGGAGTTTTAAAAATAATATTATATGATTTTAAATGATGCATTACAAAAGGTTCAATCCATTCTGGAAGATCTTGTTTTTCAGTCCTATATGCACTCTTTGCATAGATATGGTTGTCAATTAAACTTCTGTCGCAAACAACACATTCATATTTCTCTTGGAATTCCCTTTCTAACTGAGATTGTGTTAACAGAATCCAATTTTGTGCAATAATATTCCCTCTTCCTTCTTGTACAAAAGGACAGTCTCTTGCAACTTCACTCACTACCCCTACTGATATTCCTTTTGCTTTTAGAACACCTGCTAAGAAGTATGCTAATGTTGTTTTGAAAGTTCCATGTGTTCCTATTATTGCGATTTTCATTTTATTTCAAATTTTTTTGGCCTTCCTGGCACATCTAAATGTTCTCTACACACACAAGCATATTGATCTGTCCCTATTTCTTTTATTGGTGAATTCCAAGGTGCAGGTTCACCACCATGGTACCTCTGTGAGTGAGTAGCTGTATTTTTACACTTGCCTTCTTCGCCTGATTCATACATACAAATACCTTTTATTATCTCTTGGTATGTTGCTAATGTAAGTAATTCAGGAACTGGAGCAAAAGGCATTCCTCTAAAATCCAGGTTTAACCCTGAAAATATTACTGAAAAACCAAACTCTGCTAATTCTTGAACTAATCCAACTAAATCTCCATCATAATGATTTGCTTCATCTAAAGCTATGAATCCAGATCTTGCTCTTACTAATTTTCTATCTAAAAGACTAGGAATTATATCAACTCTATCATCTGTAACTTCTGTTCCAGGCAATCCAAATTTTTTCCCTCCAAAACCTCTTGAAACTAAATAATGTCTAGGAAACTTATCCTCATGAAGTTCTGGTCTAAATTCTGATTCTGGTTTCAAAATCTGCCATTGATTTGTAAAATGAGAAATTCTATCACATGCTCTTAGAACTGCTAATGTTTTTCCTGAAAACATAGGGCCAACAAGTCCATAAATTTGTTTGCCCTCATGAAAATTGATGTCCATGTATTATTTCACCTCTAAAAGTTTTACAGCACCTATGTTTATAATCAATTATATTCCTGAAAATAGAAATCCTTTTATAACTATTAATATAGATGTTATTATGGCAAAATTAATATTCTTTGGTAAACCTATGGCAGGTAAAGGCACATTCTCAAAACTAGTAAGTAAAGAAACTGGTATAAAACATGTTTCAACTGGTGATTTGTTTAGAAAGGAAATGGCAGATGGAACTGATTTAGGTAATTCAATAAAAGATAAAATGCAAAAAGGTGAACTTGTTTCTGCTGATGTTACTGTTGAACTTTTGAAAAACAATTTGCCTGAAAGTTTTATTTTGGATGGTTTTCCAAGAACTTTGAGTCAAGCTGAAAAGTTTAAAGACCTTTCAGATATTGATCTTGTTGTTGAAATTGATGTTTCTGATGAAACTATAATTAAAAGAACTTTAGGTAGAATGATCTGTAGAAAATGTGGTGCTATCTTTGGAATTGAGATTAAACCAAAACAAGAGGGTGTTTGTGATAAATGTGCTGGTGAATTGTATCACAGAGAAGATGATACTGAAGAGACTATTAAAGATAGGTTGGATTGTTATAACAAGCAAACAAAACCTTTGTTAGATTTTTACAAAGATAAACTTGTTAAGATTGATGGTAATCGAACTTTTGAACCAATTTTGCAGGACATACTTAGGGTTTTGAAAGAAAAAAGTTTATATATGTAGTTTACTAGGATAATACTATGGTTGAACAAATCACTCCTAAGAGAAAACCTTTGTTTGGAAAGAAAGAGGTTGTAAAAGTACAGCCTAAAAAATTTGTGCCTAAAACTACTACTACAAAACCTGTTGAAGTAAAAAAACCAAGTATGAATAAACTTTGGATTTCTGTAGGTGTTATTGTGGTTGCAATTGTTGCTATTGTTATAATTCTTTTAGTTAGTGGTGTTTATGTTGATGAAGTTGTTGAAAAAAGTTCTATTTTAATCCCTTTTTTATGGAAATGGAAAAGGTAAAAATATAAAAAGATCAATGTTGATTATTTAATTATGAAAAATTCTGTTATTAGGTTAGAAGATGTGTGGAAGATTTATATGTTGGATGAAACAGAGGTTCCAGCTGTAAGAGGAATCGATGTAAATATTAAAGAAGGTGAGTTTGTTTCTATCATAGGTAAGTCAGGATCAGGTAAGTCAACCACTTTAAATTTGGTTGGTTGTTTGGATAATGCTTCTAGAGGGAGGATTTTTTTGGATGGAAAAGATATTTCTAAGTTGGATGAAAAAGAGTTAGCTAGAGTTAGGGGAAGGAAGATTGGTTTTGTTTTTCAAACATTTAATTTAATTCCTAGCTTGAATGCTGTTGATAATGTTAAGTTGCCTATGATTTTTCAAGGTTATAGTGAAGAAAAAATGGAAGCAAGATCACAAAAGTTACTTGAGATGGTGGATTTGGGGCATAGGTTGGATCACAAACCAAGTAGTTTGTCAGGTGGTGAAAGGCAGAGAGTTGCTATTGCAAGAGCTCTAGCTAATGATCCTGAAGTTATTTTGGCTGATGAGCCTACTGGTAACCTTGATACTAAGACAGGAGAACAAATTTTAAAGTTTCTAATTAAACTAAATAAAGAAAAAGGGAAAACTTTAATAATCGTAACACATGATATGTATGTAGCAAAGAAAGCTGACAGGGTGATAAAATTACAAGATGGTAAAGTTATTAATTAAAAAAGGGGTTGTATTGTTGTTAATGTTTGTTCTATTAATGCAGTTTGTTAGTGCTGACTCTGTTTTGGTTCGTGCTGATACTACTACTGATATTAGAATTGAAGTTCTTAGAACTAATCCAAGTCCTATTGGTCCTGGTGATGAATTTGATTTATGGATTGCTATTGAGAGTCAAGGTGGCAATAGTCTTAATATAATGGATGAGTTAGAAGATTTTGAACTTGAACTAGTTGAAGCTTTTCCATTTTCATTAGTTCCAGGTGAGGATGCAATTAAAGAGTATGGAACTTTGAAAGAAGGAGATTATGTTTTAGCTAAGTATAGTCTTGTTGTTGATGAAGATGCTTATGAAGGTGAAAACCATATTAGTTTTATTGTAAGACATGAAGGCAATAGTCTTGGTGTTGAAAGTGCTGCTTTGGGTATTGATGTTCAAGTTGTTGATACTAACTTAGATATTATTAGTGTTGATACTGACCCTGATAATTTAGAACCAGGTAAAGTTGCTGAGTTAGAAATTACTGTTAAAAATAATGCTTATTCTTCTTTTAGGAATTTAGAAGCAAAAGTTGAAACTGGTGGTAGTGTTCCTATTGTACCTTATCAAATGACTAACCAACAAAGCTTAAGACAGTTGAATGCTGATGAAGCTTATATTTTTAGTTACTTTATTATTGTTGATGAAAGTGCTTCTGCTGGAGTTTATGAAGTTCCTTTTACTTTAAGTTATGAAGATGATTTAGGCAATGAATATACAATGAATCAAAGTTTTGGACTTTTAGTTTCTTCTACAACTGATTTAGATTTTAATTTAGAAGAGTTTGATACTTTTAGAAAAGGTTCAAAGGGAGATGTTGTTGTTTCTATATCTAATACAGGTGCATCTGAATTAAAATTTATGAGTTTAAGTGTTCTTGAAAGTGAAGATTATGTAGTTTTAGGATCAAGTAAAGAATATTTAGGTAATGTTGATAGTGATGATTTTGAAACTTCAACTTTTGAAATATATGCTTTAGATAACGAGGTTGAATTAGAGTTAGAAGTAAGTTACAAAGATGCTTTCAATGAAGAGTATACTGAAAGTGTTAATCTTAGTTTGCCAATTTATTCTGAAGAAGAAATTGCAATGTATGGTTTGAGTTCAAATGGTGGTGGTTATGGTAATATGGGTGTATATCTTATTTTGATATTGTTTGTGTATTTTGCTTTCAAAGGGTGGAGAAAGGAAAAGAAGTTAGATAAAGCTTTGAAGTTTGGTTTGTTGGAATTGATTAAATTACCATTTAGAATTTTGTTCTTGTTTAGGTGGAAAAATGTTAGAAAGTGGCCAAGGAAGATTCAGGCTTTTTTTAAGAGTATTTAGGTCTGACTACCCAAAACATAATAAATAATAAAACATAAAGAATTACTATGAAGAGGACTATAGGGTTTGCTGTACAAAGTATTTTACATAGAAAGGTTAGAACTTGGTTAACTGTTATTGGTATTATTATTGGTATTGCTGCAATTGTTACTTTAATTTCTGTTTCACAAGGTTTGGAGAATGCTATAACTGATCAGTTTGAAGAGATGGGTACAAATAGGATTTATGTTATGCCTAAAACAGGTGCTGGTATGTTTGGTGCTGCACAGGGTGCTGAAGGGTTGACTGAGGATGATGTTGATTTCTTGGATGGGTTTGGTGAGATAGATTATATTAATTCTTATTTGTTTGCAAAGGGTTCTGTTTATTTTGGTGATGAAGAACTTTACACTAATGTGATGGGTGTTAATAATGAAGATATGGCTGAGAGGTGGGGAGACATGGGGTTGGAAGTTATTGATGGGAGATTTATGACAGATGGTGAAACTGGAGTTGTGATTGTTGGGTATTCTATTGGAGAGGGTGCTTATGATAAACAAGTTTATGTTAATAATAAGTTAGAAATTAATGAAGAAAAGTATAAGGTTATTGGAATCATGGAAAGTTATGGTAATGAACAAGATGATACAGCTGTTTATGTTTCAATGGATGAAGCTAGGATTATCCATGGTGAACCTGATGAGATTTCTTTTATTGAACTTGTTGTGATGGAAGGATTTGATGTTGAAGAGGTTGCTGAAAAAGTTTTTGAAAAAATGGAAAGACAACGTGGTGAAGAAGATTTTGAGATTTTCACTTCTGAACAATTGTTAGCACAGTTTAGTAATATATTAAATATCTTACAAGTTGTGTTGGGAGGAATTGCTGCGATTTCTCTTTTAGTTGGGGGAATTGGGATTATGAATTCTATGTTTACTAATGTTTTAGAAAGGAAAAGAGAGATTGGTGTTATGAAGTCAATTGGTGCTGGGCCAAAAGATATAATGAAAATCTTTGTTGTTGAAGCTGGGATGATTGGTTTGGTTGGAGGAATTACAGGAGTTCTAGTTGGTGTGTTACTTGCTTTTGCTATTGGTCAAGCTGCAGCTTATGCTGGTTTTTTATATTTAGATATTAGAGTTGAGTGGTGGTTAGTTGTGTTTGGTATTATGTTTGCATTCATTGTTGGAATGATCTCTGGTTATTTGCCTGCAAAGCAAGCTGCAAAACTATTACCTGTGGAGGCCTTAAGAGAATGATTAAAGATTTTTTTATGTATGGTTTGAAAAACATGAGGCATAGGCAACTTAGAAGTTGGTTAACTATTTTAGGAGTTGTTGTTGGGATTGCTGCTATTGTTTCTTTGATTACAATTGGTGAGGGTTTGGAGAATGCTATAACTGATCAGTTTAGTGCATTGGGTGCGGATAAGATTAGAGTTATACCTGAAGGTTTGACTGGACCTCCTGCTGAAGTTTCGGGTTTGACTGATGATGATGTTGATACAATTGAAGATGTGATAGGAGTGGATTGGGTTGCCGGGGTTACTATGAATTATGCAACAGTGGAGTATGATAATTTAGAAACAATTATGTTTATCAAGGGTTATCCTGAGGATTTGGCTGAAGAGGGTAAGATTGATATTGATTTGGGTTTAGTTGATGGTTCTTGGTATAGAAATGGTGATACTAATGTTGCTGTTATTGGTGATGCTGTTGCAAATAGTGTTTTTGATGAAGAGATTAGAGTTAATAATAATCTTTTGATTGATGATGAGAAGTTTAGAGTTATTGGAATTTTAGAGGCACTTGGTGATCAAGGTTCTGATACTGTGGTTTACATCCCACTTGATTATGCAAGAGATAAGTTTGAAATGGGTGATGAAGTTAATGCTATTGTTGTTGCGATTGAAGAGGGTGAAGATATTACTGAGATTGGTGATAAAATTGCAAAAGATTTAGAGAGAAGAAGAGATGATGATAATTTTGATATGTTTACACCTGATCAATTGTTAGATCAGTTAGGTTCTATTCTTGGTGTTGTACAGTTTCTTTTGGGTGGTATTGCTGCTATTTCTCTTTTAGTTGGTGGGATTGGTATTATGAACTCTATGTATACTTCTGTGTTGGAAAGAACTAAACAGATTGGTGTTATGAAAGCTGTTGGTGCTTCTAGGTTTGAAATTATGTTTATCTTTCTTATTGAAGCTGGGTTGATTGGTTTGGTTGGTGGACTGATTGGTGTTGTAATGGGTAATGTGTTTGCATTTGCTGTTGAAGGTGTTGCTGGGTTGATGGGTTTTGGTTTGCTTAGAATTACTATAGAATGGGATATTGTTGCTTTTGCTTTAGTGTTTGCTTTTGTTATTGGAATGATTTCTGGTGTTTATCCTTCTTGGAAAGCTGCTAAGTTGAAGCCTGTTGAAGCTCTTCGGTGGGAATAGTTTTAGGAAGTTTTTTATAAACACAGGAATTATATTATAATATGGAAATAAGGCTTGCAAAGACTTCTGATGTAAATGAAATATTAAAGCTGGGAAACCTTGTTGAAGAGTTTAAAGTTAGCAAAAAAGTAGTTACTTTTTGGCCAAAGAAAATATTGTTAAATATTATTAAAAGTAAATTTGATTTTTTGATAGTTGCAGAAGAGTCTAATGAAATAAAAGGATTCATAATTGTTAATTTTAGTCCAGTTTTTAAAAAAGCAACTATTGAAAACATATTTGTTGTAAAAGAATTTAGAGGTAAAAAACTAGCTGAAAAATTACTTTCTTCTGCAATTAAAGAATTGAAGAAGTTAAAATGTGAATATGTGTGTTCAATTGTTGAAACTGATAATCCTAAGAGTATGAAGTTCTTTAAGAAATCTGATTTTAATAGAGGGATAGATTGTGTGTGGATGGATAAGGTATTGAGTAGCTCTTTTAAAGAGAAGTATTAGTGCACGGGACAGGGTTCGAACCTGCGTAGGCACTAAGCCATTGGATATCTCACCAAGCAAAGTGCTTGACAGATAAAGCTTAAGATTTCTGGACTTGAGTCCAACCCGTTTGACCGCTCCGGAACCCGTGCATACCTTGATAATAAAAAATAGATACTTATAAATTTATCCAAAAAGAATAAAAAGGTAAGTTAATTATACAAAGCCATGAAAACATTATACCTCTTAGACTGTTACAAAAAAGAGTTTGAAACTACTGTAAAATCTGTTAATGAAAAGTTTGTTGTTTTAGAAGAGAGTGCATTCTATCCTAACTCTGGTGGACAACCAAATGACACAGGTAAAATAAATGATTATAATGTTGTTTATGTTGGAAAGTTTAAAGGTGAGGTTTCTCATGAAGTTGACAAAGAAGGTTTGCAACCAGGAGATAAAGTTAAGTGTGTTGTTGATTGGGAAAGGAGATACAAGTTAATGAGGTATCATACAGCTGCACACATCCTTGCTAATGTAATAAATAAGAATACAGGTGCTTTGATTACTGGAAATCAATTGTCCTTAGAAAAGGCTAGGATTGACTTCTGTGTTGAAGATTATAATTCTGAAAAATTGCAAGAGTATGTTAAAGAAGCAAATGAGATTGTTGATAAGGGATTAGATGTTAAACTTTCTATTGTTTCTAGAGAAGAGGCTATTTCTAGTATGGGTGAACAGTTTTCTATGTTAGCAAAAGGTTTGCCTGAATCTGTTAAAGAAATTAGAGTTGTTGAGATTGAAAGTTTTGCAAAAGAAGCTTGTGGTGGCACACATGTTGCAAATACTAAAGAAGTAGGGCATTTGACTTTTATGAAATCTCAGAATAAAGGTAAGAATAATAGAAGAGTTTACTTTAGTTTGTAGCTTCTTCACCAATTATGTCTGTTAAAGAAACACCTATGTATTCATAATGTTCTCCAAATGCTTCAAATATCTGTCTTGCATAGGTTATTGCTTTTTCTAAGGCATCAGGGTATTCTTCTTGAAATTCTGGATCTCTTGCTTTTTCCATAAATTCCTGAGGATCTGTGTAAGGAGAATAAAGATCAAAACCAGTAGCACGGCCGGGGAAATTTATTTGACGACACCCATATATCAAACATGCAATTACAATTTCATGATTAAAACCTTCTCCTCCATATTTAAGATAAGAATCACAATTAAAGCAACCTCTCTGCCTAATAAAATAAGGAATTTGATTTAATCTTTCTTGATGTGCTTCTTCATCTAACATTTCTTGATAAAAGGAAAATACTAATTGTTCCATACAAAGAGAAATTGAAAAAGATTTTATAAATTTTTGTCTTACTTTCGCAAGCTAATATCTATTTAACAAAACAACTTTCTAAAAATATATTCCAAAGTTGAAAAATATTTATAAAAAGAAAACATCAAGATGTAGTATACTACAACAAAATCAACCACAACATGTTGTAGTCACTGAAAAATGAAATGCCCATTTTGTAACTTGGAAGAGAGTAAGGTTCTTGACAAGAGAGCCACAGAGAATGCAGTCGCTGTAAGAAGGCGAAGAGAGTGTCCAGGTTGTGAAAAAAGGTATACCACTTATGAAAGAATTGAAGAAACACAAATGATTATTGTGAAAAAGGATGGTAAAAAAGAGACATTTGATCGTAATAAACTATTAAAAGGTATAAGGATAGCATGTGAGAAAAGAGGAATTAGTGATCAAAGAATTGAAAAAATTGTTGATGGCCTGGAACTAAAATTAAAGAATTACAAGCAAAGTGAAATCAATAGTAAAATTTTAGGAAATTGGGTTATGGCTGTATTAAAAAAGGTTGATAAGGTTGCTTATATTCGATTCGCATCTGTTTACAAAGAGTTTACAGATATTGAAGAACTGAGAAAAGAAGTTAAAAAACTAATAACAAAGTAAGGGGGTTGCTTAAATGATTAGTCAAATAAAAAAAAGAGATGAAAAAGTTGTTGATTTTAATATCACAAAAGTTGAAAGCGCTATTTTTAGGGCTGCAAAGGCTGTTGGAGGAACTGATAGAGATCTTTCAATGCGACTTGCGAATAAAGTTAAAGAAGAATTAGATCAAAGATTTATTGAAGAAATTCCTGATGTTGAAGAAGTTCAAGATACTGTTGAAAAAGTTTTAATTGAAGATAGACATGTTAAAACTGCTAAGGCTTATATTCTTTACAGAGCAAAAAGAGCTGAAGAGAGAAAAGAGAGTGAACAGACAATAGAAGATATGAGGAAGTCTGCTGAAAATCTTAACTTTACTGATAATGCTATAAGAGTTTTAGAAAGAAGATACTTGTTAAAAGATGGTGAAGGTGTTTTAATTGAAAATCCTAAACAATTAGTTTGGAGGATTTCTACAAATATTGCTAAAGCTGATCATTTCTATGGTGATGATCCAACTGAAACTGCAGAAGATTTTTATGACATGATTAAAGAGTTAGAATTTTTACCTAATTCACCAACACTTATGAATGCTGGAACTGATTTGCAACAATTAAGTGCTTGTTTTGTTTTGCCTGTTGAGGATTCTATGGAAGGAATTTTTGATGCAATAAAAAATACTGCAATGGTTCACAAAAGTGGAGGAGGAACTGGATTTTCTTTTTCAAGGCTTAGACCTTCTGGTAACCTAGTAAGAAGTACATCAGGTGTTGCTTCTGGACCTATTTCTTTTATGAAAGTTTTTGATTCTGCAACTGATGTTATTAAACAAGGTGGAAAAAGAAGAGGAGCTAATATGGGGATTTTAAGAGTTGATCATCCAGATGTTATTGATTTTATTAATTGTAAAAATGATATGACTACTCTTACTAATTTTAACATTTCTGTTGCAGTGACTGATAAGTTTATGGAAGCTGTTTTGAATGATAGTGAATATGATTTGATTAATCCAAAGACTTCAAAGGTTGATGGAGTGTACAAAGCAAGAAATGTTTTTAACATGATGGTACAGAATGCTTGGAAAAATGGTGATCCTGGAATTGTTTTTATTGATGAAATCAATAGAAAACATCCTGCAAAAAATCTTGGTGAGTTGGAGAGTACTAACCCTTGTGGAGAACAACCACTTTTACCTTATGAATCATGCAACTTAGGTTCAATTAATTTGCACAAGTTCATTAGAAAAGATAGAGAAGATATGGACTGGGATAGATTAGAAAAGTGTGTTAAGAATGGAGTTCATTTCTTAGACAATGTTATTGATATGAATAAGTTACCTTTGAAACAGATTCAAGAGATGTCTTGTAAAACTAGAAAAGTCGGTTTGGGTATTATGGGTTTTGCTGATCTTTTGTATGAATTAGGAATACCTTATGATTCTGAAGAGGGTTTGGCTATGGCTGAAAAACTTATGAAATTTGTAAAAGATAAAGCTTATGAAAAAAGTATGGAGCTTGCTGATAAAAGAGGAGTTTATTCTGCATGGGAAGGAAGTGAACACCATAAAGAAGGTAGAAGAATGCGAAATGCAACTTGTATTACCATTGCTCCAACAGGGACAATTAGTATGATTGGTGAAGCTTCAAGTGGTTGTGAACCAACATTTGCAATATCTTACATTAAGAATGTTATGGATAATACTGAGTTAGTTTATACTAATAAAGTGTTTGAGAAAATTGCAAAAGAAAGAATGTTCCACACTCCTGAGTTGATGAAAAAAATTGCTCAAGCTGGAACTATCCAAGGGTTTGATGAGATTCCTGAAGATGTTAAGAAAGTTTTTGTGTGTGCACAAGACATTACACCTGAATGGCACATTAGAATGCAGGCTGCATTCCAAAAACATACTGACAATGGAATTTCAAAAACAGTAAACTTTCCAAACAATGCAACAATTGATGATGTTGAGCAAGTGTATATCTTAGCTTACCAATTGAATTGTAAAGGTGTTACAATTTACAGAGATGGTTGTAGAGAAAATCAAGTTCTGAATATTGGAAGTGTAAACAAAAAGAAAAAAGAGATGGAAAAAGCTTATGAAGATAAAAAAGAGAAAGAAAAGTTGAGTAAAGCTGAGTTGTTAGATGAGGGAAAGTGTCCGGAGTGTAGCAGTAGTTTAGCTAGAGAAGAAGGCTGTGCTAAGTGTTATGCTTGTGGTTTTTCCGTCTGCAATGCTTAAAGAGGTGATTCAATGTTTAAAGAGAAATTAGGTTTAGTACATGTGTATACTGGTAATAGTAAAGGCAAAACTACGATGGCAATGGGGGTTGCTATTCGTGCTGCCGGACAGAACCTTAGAGTGCATATTATACAGTTTTTGAAAGGAGGTTACTATACTGGTGAATTTTTAGCTATTTCTAATTATGTTCCACAGATTAATTTTGAGCAGTATGGAAAAAATTGTGTTAAAGAAAAGCAACAGATGAAACTTAGTTCTTTTGAAGGTACACCTAAAGTTGAATATTTTAGAGAAGATGTTGAGTGTGGTGATTGTAGATCTTGCTTCTTAGGTGATGAAGAAGAGAAAGGGTTGGCTTTGCAAGCTTTTAGAAGAGCTAAAGAGTTGGTTATGGATGAAAGTGTTGATGTTGTTGTTCTGGATGAGGTTATTGTTTGTGTTGCAAAAGAAATAATTGAACTTGATGACTTGTTTGATTTGATTAAATCTAAGCATAAAAATTGTGAATTGGTTTTGACTGGTCGTTATGCTCCAATGGAATTGTTTGATAAAGCTGACTTGATAACTGAGATGAGACCCATCAAACATCCTTTTGATGAAGGGATTAATGCTCGTAAGGGAGTAGAATACTAGGAGAGAGATACCTCTCTCCCCGATCTGGAAAAATTGTTACTACATTCTTTTCTTTTATTCTCTTTGCAGCTAAGAAATTAGCACCTGAGCTTATTCCAACCAAAAGTCCATATTTTTTAGCTAACTTGTCTTTCATTTCAATGGCATCATTGCTTTTTATTGTTATTACTTCATCAATTAAATCTAAGTTATCACTTAAAATTTTTGGAATAAATCCTTCGCCAATGCCTTGTATTTTGTGTAATCCTTGTTCTTTTCCAGATAAAACTGCTGACTCTTCAGGCTCAACAGCAATTATTTTTATTTTAGGGTTGAATTTTTTTAGAGCTCTTGCAACTCCAATCAAAGTTCCACCAGTTCCTGCGCCTGCAACAAATGCATCAATTTTTCCTTTTGTCTGTTCAATAATTTCTTTCCCTAATCCTAGTTCATGGGCTTCTATGTTATCTTTGTTTTCAAACTGTTTTGGAAGCCAAGCTTCTGGATATTGTTTTTTTAATTCTTGATACTTTTTTATTGCACCCTCTATATCTTCCTTTGCTGGTGTTAGAATTAACTTGCCTCCAAAAGCCTTTATCATTCTTCTTCTTTCTAAACTCATTGATTCAGGCATTATAGCTATAAATTCATATCCTTCAATTGAAGAAATCATAGAAAGAGCTATTCCAGTGTTACCGCTTGTAACTTCTAGAATTTTTGTTCCTTTTTTTAATTCTTTTCTTTTTTTGGCTTGTTTTACCATGTACCAAGCCATTCTGTCTTTTACACTCCCTGTAGGATTAGTTGTTTCTAATTTGGCATAAATACCATCTACTTCAATTAAAGATGTTTTTCCTATAGTGCCAACTACACGCATAATCACCACTTTGATCTATTTTGTTTTTTTTCATTTTTTTACCTCCTAAGGTTTTTTTAAGAAAAAATAATGTGCAAAAATTAGAAACAACAGTTTAAGAAGATCTTATCTACAATTCTTTGGATAAAATTTTGTTGTTTCATAGTAATTATTTCTTTCTTTATTCTATTTAAACATTGTGTTTTAAGCAAGAATATTGATTAGAAAGCTTTAAATATAGATATTTTTTATATAGTACCTATGGCGAGTTACAAAATTGAATTTAACAAAGATGAATGTATTGGTTGTGGAGTTTGCGCTTCTCAATGTCCTGAGACATGGGAACTTATACAAGTGAATGGTGAACAAAAGGCCAAACCTAAAAAAACTCAAATTTCTGAGAATGAATATAGTAGTAATAGTGAAGCTGCTGATATGTGTCCAGTGGACGCTATAAAAATAGAGAAGATTACAGATAGAAGAAAGATTGTAGATGAATTTGAGGAAGATCTAGATGTATAAAATAAGTAATGATAAGGAAAAATGTATTGGTTGTGGTATGTGTGTACAGCTTTGTGATAATTGGGAATTAAAAGATGGTAAAGGTAATCCTAAAAAAAGTAAAGTAGAAGAAAAGGGTTGTAATGAAAAAGCAAAAGAAAGCTGTCCGGTTCAATGTATAAAAATTGAGGAAGAAAAATGATTAAAAAAGATTCTAAAATTGCTGAAGTTATTGAAAAATATCCTGATACTGTTGAAGTTTTTGTAGAAGCAGGATTTCATTGTATGGGATGTGCTATGGCTGCTCTTGAAACTATTGAAGAAGGTTGTACTGTACATGGTATTGATGTTGATGAGTTTGTTGAAAAATTAAATAAAAAAAGAAAAAAAGATTAGTTGTTCTTATAGATTGTACTTAATTCCTAAGCTAGGACCTTCTCTACCTAATCTTACAGTTGAATCGTTATATAATCTTTGTTTACCTTCAGTCCCATTTAAATCCATATAACCCATTCTTCCTCTGATTATTGTTCCATTTGAACTTCCCAAATCCCTAATAGTGAATAATCCTATATCAGGATTGTAAGCTAATCTTGCATGAACTCTTGAAACTTTTCCATCTAGAACTTGTATATCTGCTTGTCTACCTCTCCCAATTAGCAGTCCTCTTTCATCTACAGGTATTCTCAGTTCTCCACCTAACTGATAGAGAGCATTGCCAGCTTGAATCTGAATATTTGATTTATGTCTAATTCTTAGAGAAGCCATTTCTGGGTAAGCTCTGGGATTTATTCTCACACAAAGTAATTCCCTTCCAAGTTCTGCAGTCTGAGCTCCTGGACCTATTAGTTCTCCTTTTCTTGGTGCTCTTCTTGCAGGGATACCATCATCTACAACTGTTTCATGTTCCCTATTTCTAAATAATCCCATTTTTTATCTCCCAAAGTGCAAACGGATTGTATTTTCTAACCTTTTTGCAAACTTTATTTGTGAACCATTTCTTATTCTTGTAGGAATGTGTGGTCCTAATTCTCTTCCATTTAGATATGTCCCATTTGTGCTATTAAGATCCTCTATTGAGAGGACACCACTTTGGTATCTTAACCTTGCATGCATACTGGATACTGTTGCATCTAAAATTTGTAAGTCTGCTCTATCACTTCTACCAATTGTTATTCCTCTTTCATCAATTGGAAATGAAAACCCGTTATAGGGTAAATTTAATACTGCTCTTCTTGAACCAACCACCACTCTTGCATTATGGTAACCAAATCCAACATCTAAAATGTTAGGTTGAACTCTTGGTCCTATTTGTACTGGCCTGTATCTTTGAACTCTTCTACCATCTTCAACTGTTCGATCTTCTCCTCTAGCACCTATTCCATAAGGTTGGTCTGCGACTGTTACATTATCTTGAATATCTTTTCTTGCCATTTTTCTTCTAAGGTACTGTTGCGTACCTTCCTCCTTTTTTTAATAAATCATATATTTCATCTGATCCTTTTCCAGTCCCTGTTGCATATCTGAACCAGGATACTACTGACTTCCTTACATCTGTATTAACCCCAATTTGGCAAACCCTATCATAACCAGTCATTCTTGCAACCAGTCTTTCGTCTCTCCCTTCCCTTAGTTCCATCCCGGGCACTGTTTCTAAACTCTTAACTACCCTAGAGATTCGAACTCCATCTGCTGTTTTTTTTCTTGGCATTTTATCCTCCTCCTCTTTTTTCTTAATAGATAGTATTGCAAAAGTCTTATATAGAGGCTTTGTATATATGTATATACAGGTGTATATATGAAAAGAAAACTAGTAAAACAAGGCCCACAGTCTTTAGTTGTTAGTATGCCCTCTGAATGGATTAAAAAAAATAAGTTGAAAAAAGGTGGAGAGGTGGAATTACAAGAGATTGCGAATAATATTGTTGTCTCTGGAAAAGAGATTGTTGAGCCGAAAGTTAGAGAACCCTATGTTTTGAATATTGAAGGGAAAGATGATGCTTTGGTTAAAAGATATCTTACTATGTTGTATAGGTTAGGTTATGAAGAGATCGTTATTACATTTACTAAACAAAATATTAAAAGACTAAAAAAAGAAAAAAATACAAAAGTAGAGGATTTTATTTCAGGAGCACACAACAGATTTATTGGAATGGAAATAATCCATTCAGAAAGACACAAGATTGTTTTGAAATGTTTTACTAATACTAACATACAAGAATTAAAAAGTGTTCAAAGAAGGATTTTTCTTTTGATTTTAAGTTTTATGGAGAATATGTTTGATAAAAAATATGATTCCCAAAAAGCACATGATAATGTTGCAAAATTCATTAATTATTTTTTCAGGTTGTTGAATGCAATTCCAGAAGCTTCTTTGCCAAATAAAGAATTGTTGTATGGTTTTTTCTTAATACAAGACAGGCTGATTGATTATCTACAATATACTCATCAAGAGTTATGTAAAGCAAAAACTATTTCTCCAAAAGCCAAAAAAATATTACAAGAATTATTTGAATTGTATGAAAATTATTATCATTTATTTTATAAGTTCAAGGAAGAGGACAAAGTTAAAATTATTAAAAAGAGATTTGAACTTTCTAGAAAAATAAAAAGAGGAAAATTTAGTCTTCCTGAAACAAAAGTGCTTTATGAAGCAAAATTTATTCTTGTAATCTTTGTTGACTTTTATGAAGTTTTGGTTGGGAAAGAACTTTAACCATAAAATTCTAGAAAAGATACTAAATTGGAATAATAAACTCTTGTGTTTTCCATTGCATCTACCTTGTCAGTTGTTATATTGTAATGAAGTAATCTTACCATATCTATTAATGTTGCACCAAGAGTTAGATCTATAGTTTCTTCTATGAATGCAGGATTTTCTTTAGGCATCCACTTATCTGCTTCTACTGTTATGGACTCTTCATGTAAAGATTCCATTAAAAGAGCTTCCAACTCTTCTCCCATATCATTGTTATCATAAGCAAACTTGTCATACAAAACTCTTGGAAAGGACTCTGGTCTTGCTCCCCACCTCATTTTTTCCAGATCCAGATGGATAGTAGAATCCCAATTTTCATCTTTTGCATCAGGGCTTACTATTCTCCTGTGCCTATTATCTCTTGAAGCATCTCTTAAATCAATTCCAAATCTATTATATAAAACACAAATCCTATTAATTTGTGTAGGACTAAATCTATATTCCTTGTTTAGTTTTCCATTAAACTCATGCATTAAACGCTTAGGATCACCATAATTTTTTCCTTCAGGCAACAAATTTCCTTCTCCTTTGTTGACTAAGTCTCTTTGAATTGCTGGACTTAAACCATGAAGTCTTCCAAGAACCCTCATTCTTTCTTCTATAATTAAACTTGCATCTATAACAGGAAGCTTAGGTAATTCAGTTATCAAGTAAAGTGAATCACTATCAGAAAATGTTTCTGGAGCAACATTTGGAAAAAATCTTTTACTGTACCTACCTTTTTCTTCAAGACCTGAAAGAATGTTTAAAACTTCCATTTCAACATTAGATCCCCCTCTTAGAGGCATTTTCTTTACAAAAAGATATCTCCCATCTTCAGTAATTACACTAAACACAGGGTTTGCTGATTTTGTTGAAACAGGTTCAATAGAAATAAATTCAGGTAAGGAAGATAAGATTCTCCCTTTTTCAAGATCTCCAAAACCAAGCTTATGAAGTTGTTCAGTAGCTCTGCTAATTAAGGCATAATCTCTAGGGAAATCTGGATCTAATTCAGAATGTCTAGATTGCTTTTGAACATTTTGAACTGTACCTCTAGGAACAGTTCCTGTATTTCTAACCCTATGATGACCTCTAACTATATTTAATAAAGACTCAGCCCAGCCCTCTTTCTTAGCCCTTCTAACAATTCCTTCTTCAGTGATTGTTTCAGGCCCACCTATCTCAGTACAAGCCCCACTATCATCTTCATAAGCCTTTTTTAATCTTGTCATACAAAAATTGAGTTAATTTCTTATTTATAAAGTTTACTCACTGAAATCAGGAATTAAATAACTTCCTAATGTTAAAAGAATACCTCGAATTTTCCATTATTACTTCTCTTGATTTGTCTGGGTAAACAAGAGTTATTTTGTGAACTTTTATTTTTGCTTCTGTTGTATAAATTATATCCATATGAACTGCTGATAAAGGATTTTTGAAATCTGAAATGTCAATGTTTCCACCCATGTATTTATTGTAACCATATGCCCAATGCATACCTTCAATTTTTTCATCTTGTAGAATGTTGTTTATGAAAACAGCTTTATCATTACAACCCAAACCTAGCTCTGCAATATTGCCTCTTACTGGATCATCTTTGAAATATTTCTGCATTTCTTTTGATTTTGGGGAGTCTGAAATAACATCAACAATTCTGTTTTCTTCAACTTCATAAACAAGCAAATGTTTATCATAGTAAACAGGAAGGTAACCTTTTGTTTTGCTTCCAGGTGTATCATTTGGTGTAACAAAAGCTTCACCAGAAGGAAGATTTATT
>JABHYY010000004.1 GCA_018653605.1 archaeon | reverse complement strand
TAAGAAAAAAATCACTCGTAAAACTAGAGCTATTATGCTTAATACACCTTCAAATCCTACTGGAACTGTTTTGAGTAAAAAGTTGTTGGAAGAGATTGCTGATATTGCTGTTGATAAGGACCTGTATGTTTTTTCTGATGAAGCTTATGAAAAATTAGTTTATGATGATAATAAACATGTTTCAATTGGTTCTTTTAATGGTATGAGAGATTATGTTGTGAGTTTTTTTACATTTTCAAAAAGTTATGCAATGTGTGGGTTTAGGCTGGGTTATTGTCATGGTCCTAAAAAAGTAATAAAGGCAATGGGAACTTCAATACATTACATGACTATTTCTGCACCACATATTTCTCAAAGATTAGGTATTGAAGCTTTGAAAATTAGTGATAGATATGTTAACAACATGAATAAAGAGTATGACAAAAGAAGAAAGTATATTGTTCACAGGTTAAATGGAATGGGTTTGAGAACTACAATGCCAGGTGGAACTTTTTATGCTTTTGCTAATATAAGAAAGTATTCTAATAATAGTGTTAAGTTTGCTGACATGTTACTGAAGAAAGCTAAAGTTGCTGTTGTGCCTGGAACTGAGTTTGGTAGGTATGGTGAAGGGTTTGTTAGGTTTAGTTATGCTACTGATTTGAAATTAATTAAGAAAGCTATGGATCGGATTGAGAAAGTTTTGAATTAAAGTTGTTTTGATCTCCAATTAATTGCACTTCTATATTGCCTTTCTCTTGATATAAAGTATACTCTTACAATTTTCTCTCTGGCATCAGGATCTGGAAATTTCTCTAAATCAAATTCTGCACCAGGACCATATCTCTTAGCAAAACATTGAAGCAATAATCTTTCTTTTTCTCCATGGCCCAAATTCCCTTCACTTTCAACAACAGAATCTACAAACCAACTTTCTAAGGGGTTTAAATCAATATATCTTGGACAAGATCTTTCTACTCTTTGTTCAACTGGCTCAGGCTTTTCTGGAATAAGCGCCACAAGGCCTGTCTTTCCTCTTTTAAAAAGAACTCTTACTGTTTCTGGATTCCTATCATTAAATTCGAGATATAATTTTCTCCAAACACGGCCTTCTTCCTCAGTACGACCTTCTACAGTATAAGGTTGTGCAATCTCTTGTAATCCAATTAATATATCTGCATCTCTTTGAGATCTTGCATAATAAATCCATTCTGCCATAATATTATAGCTAAATCACCATTTTTAAAGGTTTCGGTTTGTTGTTACTGTTAAGTAACTCCCATAACCTTTTTATTTACATTAATCCTCCAAAGCCTATGCATCATGAAAGCAAAATTATTGAAAGTATTTTAAGAGAAGTTGGTAATGCTAAGAAAGTGAAGGTTATTGTTGGAGAATTAAGTGGATATACTGTTGAAGAGATAAAAAAAGCTTTAGAAATTAGAATTGATTGTGAAGTTTTAGAGAAAAAAGGAGTAGTAAAATGTGAGTGTGGTTTTGAAGGTGAACCTAAAATATTAGAAAAGGAGCATGATTTTGTCTTTTTTGAGTGTCCATCTTGTGGTAAAGTTCCTAAAATTTTAAAAGGTAAGAATGTTATAGTAAAAGAGATATGTGTTTAAAATATCCAGTTGAGGTGGTGGAAGTTAACAAAGATGAGGTTGTTGTAGATTGGGGTGGAGAGTTTAAGAAAGTTCTTGCAATGGATGAAATTAAGCAAGGTGATTATGTTTTAGTACAGAATGGAATTGTTGTTGAGGTTGTAGATCGGAAAGCTAGGGAGTTTTTTGAGAAGCATGGATGTTGAACATTATTTTTTGAGGTACGCATTTCCTTGTGCTCATATTTTGTTAGATTGGAAAGAGATTACTCAAGAACAGTTTGATGAGTTGAAAGATATTTCTATTAATAACAAACCTGTTGAAAGAGCCTTGTTAGAAAAAGTTTTTTTTCGAGCTTTTGAAAAAATTAAAGATTGGCATGGTGAAGATTATTGGCATATGGATGTTATGAAAAAGTATTGGCATGAGAGGCATAACCAAGAAATTGCTGAAGGTGTTGGAACTTATGCAACTGCACCTGAAAGTTTTAAGAATTTGTCTAAAGTGTTTAAAGCTAAAGTGTTAGAAGTTAAGAATGGTACTTTGTTAGTTGAGTATGAGAATGGTAAGAGAAGGGTGTTTAATGATTTTGTTCAAGATGCTTTAATTGGTGATTTTGTTTTTATCCATTTTGGGTATGCTGCAGAAATGGCTTCTAAGAAGTAGATTGTTATTATTACACCTGCTGAAATTAATGTTATTCCTAGTATTTGTGTGAATGTTATTGTTGTTTGTAAAAATATAGCTGATAGTATTGTTGTTATTGGTGAGCCTAATAATAGTATGCATGTTGCTGTTGTAACTTTTACATGTTTTAATCCATTATACCAAGTGAAAACATAAAGGAGTAAGAAGACTGCTGTTATTAGTATCCAAGAAAATTGGTTTAAGGTTAATGTTGTTATTAGAGTAAGCTTGCTAGTTGTTGCTAAAAAGGCTATTATGAATATTGATCCGAAAAACATTCTGCCAAAAGCTACAAGGTTAGGTTCTATATTTTTTAGTAAGTGCTTTGAGAATGTAAATTCCGCTGCCCAGAAAAGTGTTGCTATTAGGATTAGCAGTTCTCCACTTGTAAAAGTTAGTGCTGTTAGTTTTAGTAAAAGTAAATTTCCTGTTAGAAGTAAAATTGCTGCTATGAATAGTGCTTTATTTAGTTTTTCTTTAAGTAAAGTTACTGCTAGGATTGCTACGAAAACAAACATTATTTTGTGTATAAATGCTCCTGTTGCACCAGATGTTAATGTTAGTCCTTTGAAGAAAAGTAGGAAAGGTATTGATCCTCCTAAAAGGCCTACTAGTGCAAGTTGAAACCACTGCTTTAGCTTTAATTGTTTTAGTTTTTTGTATTGGTAAGCTAGGATTATTATTGAGAAAAGGAATACTGCTACTAATGTATTTTTTAGAAATGTAAATATATAAGGATCTATTCCTTGCACTCCTAGTTTGTTTATGAAGATTGAAAATCCACTGATAATTGCTGTTAATAGGACTAGTAATATTCCTCTTTTTTTATCCATAAAATTTTAAAGGTTTGTAGTTTTAAAAAGATTATGGTAAAAGTGTATTGTCTGGGGTCTAGTATTTCTGGAGATGAGTTGGCTTTGCAGTTTGTTGGCAAAAGGATTTCTGGTTTTGATTTTGTTAAATATTCTGGTGAAGTTTGTGAAGAAATGGTTGTTATGGATGTTGTTAAGGGTGTTTCTGAGATTGTTGTATTGGGTTTGGATGAGTTTTTGGCTCGAAATCCTGTTACTGTGCATGATTTTGATTATGGAACTGAGCTTCGTTTGCGAATGGCTGTTGGTGAGATTAAAGAAGTTAAAGTTATTTGTTTGCCTTTTGGTTGGAGTTATGATCAGGTTTGTGATGGGTTGAAAAACAAAACTTATATTAAATAAAAAGACAAAGCATTATTATGGATGATATTGAAGATAGTCTTATTTTAGTAATCGAATGGTTTGCTTCTGAAGAAAAACATTTGTTAGAACTCCAAAGAACATTTGAAAGAATTAGGAGTGAAAAAGGAAGGAAAAGGCTTCTTGATCTAAAAAAAGCAGTTGGTCTTTTAGATTATTTGTATGCATATGAAGAGAGAATTAATAAAATAGCTGGAAGGTGGACAACTCCAGATGGAATTATTGAAAAACTGATGAGTATAGATCCTCAAATTGCAGAAAAATATAGTTTGTTAATGAGAGTTAATGAAAAAATAGAGAGATTCTGGATGGATGAAAGAGATGTTCTTTTACAAATAGGAAAAGAATATACTGCTTTGCTAGAAAATATGTCTCCTGCACAATTAAAATTACAATTGTCTGAAGACCAGGGTGCTCCAAGCCATTTTCAAGAGATTTTTAATCATTTAATAGAAGAAACTAAAGAAATCAATGCTATGATAACTAGTTTGGATAGTGCTTTTAGAAAAGCAAATAATTTGTTGAAAAGATATCATGAAGAAAATCCTGGAAATGTTATTGAAGAAGTGGGAAAAGGAAGTATGAGTCACCATAGTTTTTTTAAAGAACCTGATCCAGATTACAAAAAATTCTTACAGCAACACCCTTCTGATTTAAGATATTTAAGTTCAAAAGGTGATTATTATGTACAGTATTTAGATTTTGTAGAAGGATTAGTTACAAGCAAAAAAGTTCCATGGGAAAGAATTGTTTTAGATTTTGAAAAATTAGTGATAAAATCCAAAAAATGGGAGAATGATGATGGAGTTCTTGGAACATTTTATCAAATAATTCCTTCTATACAAGATGGAGTGGTTACTTGGGATGAAGCTATTAAAGAATTTAATTGGTTTTTACAAGTGAAGAAAGATATATATGTGGATCATATTATTAGTGATTATACTCGTATTTTGTTTAAAATTGTGCATCGAAAAGGAGCAACACTAAGAGAAGCATTAAATATTATTAAAAAACTTACTGACATGGAATTAAATCAAGGACAATTAAGAAGAATACTTGTTTTTTCTTTAGGTTCTTTAGAGAAAACAATTTGTAGTGGAAAACTTAGTTTACAAGATGCTATTGAAGGTTTATTAAGGATTAATTCAGAAACAAAAAATGAAGTGCATGTTTTAAAATATGGTATTCCTATAGCTTCTGGTGTTGTTATAGAGGATTTAGGAACATTTAATCATCTTTTTCAAAGAGAAGTTTCAGATTTGATTAATACTGAAATTAATTGGAGAGATTTTGTTGAGGGATATATTACATTAGGAAATAGTTGTAAACATCGTACTGAAGATATGTTTCAATATGGTGTGTTTTTTGTTAGAGTTCTTTTGGGAAAGGGTTATAGTTGGAAAGAAATAGTGAATGGATTTATAAGAATGGGAGATGCTGCTTATTACAAAGAAGGTTTTGGTGAAATTTTACAGCCCTTAATGGAAGGACTTATTACTTGGGAAGATATAATTCAAACATTTCCATCCTTGGGACAAACATTGGGAGAGAGTTATTGTAAAAAAGTAATAAATTCCATATTTAAAGCAACTGAAGAATCTTTAAGATCAAATAAATTAACTTGGATAGAAATTTATGAAGGAGTATTAAAAATACAAAAATCTTGTAAAAAAGAAATTTTTAACATTATTGGAGAATTTATATTTCTTTCTGCAAAAGAATTAATGGAGAATAAGAATATTAGTTGGAATCAAATTGTAGATGGCTTTTGTAAATTAGGTAGTATTCAAAAAGATGGAATAGGGTTTGCTTTAATATATAGTCATCCAGCCTTTTTCATAAGAATAATCAATAAAAATAATTGGGATCTTTTTATGGATTTCTCCGTTCAGATGGGTAAATCTAAAGGTAAATTAATTGAATTAACGGGGTTAATCTCTGCACTACCTGAAGATTTTGAAGAAGAAATGATTGTATTTTTTGAATATTTAATGGTAAATAATCCCAACAAAGTTGTAGATGTTATTAGGAATTATTCATTGATAAAAGCATTAAAAATGGGATTTAAAGAAGAACTGCAATTATTTTTAAGTATTGCTAATCCTTTGATGTTTAAGACAAAGGAATTAGATAAGGTTAAAATAATCGTTGTTCCTATAGGTAGCTTACCTCCAAGAATAAAAAAGTTCTTTTTAGGTAAATTAAATAAAAATTTTATAACATTCCAAGGAATGAATGCTGATTTTGTTAAATCTTTTAATAGCACTGAAGGATTAGGGGACATCAATGAATATTCTTATATGGAATTAGTTTATATTTATCTTAAATTTGCGCGAAATCCAGAATTAAAACTAAGGAAGTTGAAAAAAAGTATATTCAAATTAAGAAAACATGAAAAAAACATATTAAATATAATCTCAAATAATAAAACTATTTATGATTTAAAAGGAATTGCTCCTAAAAGATTATCAGAGAATTTTGGAAAGGTAGGACAAATGTTTTTTGACATGGTAAATCATTTGTATATAGATGTTAGTGAAGATAAAATATTATTAAATTTAGAGAGGAAATTCAATATGGGAGCTAGAACAATAAAAGAGAATATAAAAAATCAGAGTTTTCTTAATTCTTTATTAGTCCTGAATAGATTAGAGAAGAGAGAGGATTTAGAAGAATTTTCTAATCATTGTTTTTACCTTATAAAAAATGCATTGTTAAATAATACCTACCCTAAAAAAAGGATTTTGAAATCCTATCCTTTTAGTTTGGAAAAAAATCAAACCTGGCTAAGAAAAAATGTTAAAAATAAATATTGGTATAAGGATTTTAGGAAAAAATATAAAATTACTAAAGAAGATTTGAAAAAAGATAATACAGAAGAGAGGATTAAAAACCATTTGAATGAATGTTCTAGAATCTTGAATGAATTAAAGATAGACTTTGGAGAATTGAATTTTGAAAATGTTGAAAAAATATATAAAATCCTTGCAGAAAAGAAAGACAAGTATGATGAGAATTTGATCTCTGATTTAAGAACACAAATTGATGGGATTAAATCTACTAGAGGTGTTAAAAGGATGCATGAGAATTTTTCAAAACAAATAATTATACAACCTGAATTTGATCCTTTAGAAATTTTACAAATGGGCAATTATATTAATGGATCTTGTTTATCCACAGGTGGAGCTAATTATTGGAGTACTGTTGTTAATGCTATTGATGTAAATAAAAGAGTTTTATGGGCAAAAGATTCAAAGGGAGAGGTATTAGCAAGAGTGTTGATTGCTGTTGATTCTAATCAAAATATTGTGAGGTTTCCAACCTACTATGCAACTAATATTGATTTGGATCCATTTTTTAATGATTATATCATTGATCTTTCTAAAAAGTGTGGATATGGTTTGAATGGAGATTCAAAAAAAGTAATAAATCTTAATACCAAAAAATGGTATGTTGATCCTGAAGTTGAAATTGCTGCTTAATCTTTCTTAAAATTAAATTCTAAAAAATGAGTAGAACAAGATATACAAGGATCATAAGCTCTTATTAATTTCTCAATCTCTAGTTTAATTTGTTCTTCATTCATATCTTGTTTTAGCAATTCAGGAACATAAACTCTTATTGCATCTTCAATATTTTGTAAATTCTGTGTTGTTGGTGTTGTAATGTTTGCAAAGGTGCACTTTCCTTTCTTATCAAACTTATACTTGTGGAACAAAATCCCTCTTGGTGCTTCTAATGCTGAAACTCCTGTTGTTGCTTTAATTTTAACTTCTGGCAATTCTTCTTCTTTAATCTTAAGATTTTCTAAAATGTTTATTGCTTGTTCAAAACCTTCATAAATTTCTATTGCTTGTGCTACATTGTTCATAAAAGGATTATCTTTACTTTTAATTTGTGTTACAAAAGATTTTGATTTCTCTGATAAAAGGTGTTTATTTAACATTAATCTTGCTAAAGCACCAACTCTGTAACTCCCATCATCTGTTTTTGCAAACTCTGCAGTTGAACCTTCTTTGAAATATTCTTTAAAATGTTTTTCATAATCATTTGTTGGAACACAGGCTTTTCCTTCACAAGAGATTATTTTATCTGAACAGAAGTAAGAACCATCAGTTAGAGCAAATGTGTCTGATTTGAAGTCAAACTCTGGATATTTTAGGTTTTGAAATATTTTTACTGTTTGTTCTGCTTCCCTTTTACACTTTTTTAATTCTTTTAATATTTTTTTTAATTCTTTTTCTTTTGGAAGTCTTGTGAACCCACCAATTATTGCTGATATGGGATGAATTTCCCTTGCACCGATTGTATTCACAATTAAGTTTGAAACTTTTTTAATTTCTAATGCTCTTCTAATCAAGGATTTATCTTTTGCAGCTAACTCCAAAGCATTTTTGCAACCATGGTAGTCAGGGAGAACTAAGAAGTACAAGTGTAAAATATGGCTCTGTATCATACCACCAATTAAAAGAAGTTCTCTCAACAAATCTGTTTGTTCTGAAACTTTAATGTTAAATGCTGACTCTACTGTTCTGATTGACGCAATTGTATGAAATATTGAGCAGATACCACAAATTCTTGAAGTTATGTCTGGTAATTCTGAGTAATCCTGAGTTTTTAGTATACCTTCAAAAAATCTTGAACCTTCAAAAATAGATAGTTCGCAAGTTTTAACTTTGCCTTTTTCTATTTCAAGATTTAGCTTAGCATGGCCTTCAATCTTTGTTATGTGGTTTAGTGTTATTTTTTTCATTGTTTATGAATTTGTGTAGTTTGTTCTTTATGTCTTTTTCTGATAATCCAAGATTTTCAAATAGTTTTACTTCTGCTGCAAAGTTTGCAGTTTTTAGTGGTCCTCTGCAAGCAATACATTGATGATTGTTTCTAATGCACAATGCATTGCAACCACCATGTGTTACAGCACCTAAACAAGGAACCTTTTCTAACAGATAACAATTTTTTCCTTTTCTAGGGCATTCTAAGCATACTGGTGTTTCACATTCTTTAACTTCTTTTTTCTTTAAGAAAGTTTTTATAAAATTAACAAATTCTTTTTTAATAACAGGGCAACCATACATATGATAGTCCACCTTAACATGTTTTTCTACTGGACCTGCATCTATTGAATCTTTGGATAATTTTTGATTGTAAACATGTTTTTTTAATTCATCTGCCTCTAAGAAATTTCTCATTGCTGGAATCCCACCACAGGTTGCACATGTTCCAAAGGCTACCAAGTATTTTGATTTCTTTCTAATCTCTTTTAATTTCTTTACTTGACTTTTTGTTGAGATTGCACCTTCTACAAATATTAGATCAAAATCTGATTCTTTATTTTTTTCTTTTAATAAATGAAAATATTTTATGTCAAACTTTTTTAATATCTTTAATATATTATCTATGAATAATATTGAAAATTGGCAACCTTGACAACCAGTAAAGGAAACAAAGCCTACTTTCGGTTTTTCTCCTCTTTTAAATAATCTCCAGGGCATGTATATGCTTATGCTTAAAGGGTTTAAAAAGTTTTTTAAATAGAGACAAATTACTGTTTTCTATGAATTTGGCGTCAACTGTTAATAAGTTAGTATTGTTTGCATTTTCCTTAGGTACATTAAATGGATGTGCTTATATGAGATCTGGTCAATTTTTGCAAACTGTAGGTAATTATGATATTGGAAGAGAGGATGATGGCAGTTGCTATGTTGATGATGTAAGGATGCTTGAGGAGGGAGATTATTTTATGAGATTTAGTCGTGGAATTTCTCCTGAGAATGATGTCCCTTACATAAATGAATTATTAGCAAGATGTGAAGAAGGAGAGTTTGATCCTGTAGGAACTCCTACTGAACCTATATTAGATAGAATTTAGTTTAAGAAAGTTATTTAAACAAATATACTTCTTATTATAGTGAATCAATGATAGAGATTAGAATTCATGGAAGAGGTGGTCAAGGTATTAAGAAGAGTGCACAAATTCTTGCTAGGGCTGCTTTCTTGAAAGGGAATTTAACACAAGATTTTGCACTTTATGGTGCTGAAAGAAGAGGTGCTCCTGTTGTAAGTTTTGTTAGACTAGATAAGAAAAAAATTGGTACAAGAGGTTATATCCATGAACCTGATTATATTATTGTTCTTGATGAGAGTATTGATGATAAAGTTGTGATGGATGGGAAGAAAAAAAGTACTAAAGTTGTTGTTAATGGTACTGCATATTGTAATGTTAATGCTTCTGAGATTGCAATGAAACATCTTGGAAGGAATGTTCCTAATATTGCATTATTAGGTGCTTTTTGTAAAGTTTCTAAACTGTTTAGTCTGAAGGATTTAGAAAAAGCTGTTAGTATTGAGTTAGGTAAAAAAGGTAAAGAGATTGTTAAGAAAAATATGTTGGCTGCAAAGGAGTGTTATGAAAAAGTAAGATGTTAAGTGAAAATCAGTTGAAAAATGAGAGAGAAAAAGGAGTTCCTCATTGTAAAGTTGGTGTTGTTAAAGATATGTCTACTTGGAGAGTTGTCACTCCTGTTATTGATTATTCAAAATGTATTAAATGTTTAACCTGTTGGATGCAATGTCCTGATGTTGCTTACAAAGTTGTTAAAGGAAGTCCTAAATTGATTAGTAAAAATTGTAAAGGTTGTGGCATATGTGCTGAGCATTGCCCTGTTAAATGTATTAGGATGGTGAAAAAATAAAATGGAATTATTAGATGGAAACCAATGTGCTGCATGGGGAGCTCGTTTAGCTAGAGTACAGTATGTTCCTTGTTATCCTATTACTCCTCAAACTGAAATAATTGAAACAATTGCACAGTGGAAAGCTGATGGGGAGTTTAAAGGACTTTTTGAGCAAGTTGATTCAGAGCATTCTGTGTTGAGTGCTGCTTTAGGTAGTGCTGCAACTGGTGCTAGAACTTTTACTGCTTCTTCTTCGCAAGGGTTGTTGTTAGCTCATGAAATTTTTCCAAACATTTCTGGAACTAGGTTGCCTATGGTTTATGTGAATGTTTCTCGTGCTGTTAGCGCTCCAATATCGCTTTGGTGTGATCACAGTGATGTTTTGTCTGTTCGTGATTTTGGTTGGATTATGTTGGTTTGTGAAACAAATCAAGAAGTTTTAGATTCTGTAATTATGAGTTATAAAATTAGTGAAGATAAAAAAATTGTATTACCTGTTTTAGTTAACATGGATGGGTTTGTTCATTCTTTTACCAGAGAACAAGTGGTTATACCTAAACAAAAAATGGTTGATAAGTTTATTCCTAAACAAGATTTGAAAATTAAGTTAGATGTTAGAAATCCAAAATCAATGGCTGTTCCTGTTTTACATGGTTATATGTATTTTAGGTCACAAGTGCACAGAGCAATGTTGGATTCTGTTAGTGTTATTAAGAAAGTTCATTCTGATTGGTACAAGTTAACTGGCAGGAAGTATGATTTCTTTGAAGGGTATAAATTGAGTGGTGCTAAAGAGGTTATTGTTATGATGGGAAGTTATACAACTATTGCTAAGAATGCAGTTGATCAATTAAGAAAGAAAGGTAGAAAGGTTGGTTTGTTAAGAATTAGGGTTTTGAGACCATTTAATGAGATCTTATTTAAGAAAATGTTGAAGGGAGTTAAACATGTTGGTGTTGTTGACCAAAGCATTGCACCTGGTTTGTCAGGGATTTTGTTCTCAGAGGTTCGTGGTATGTTGCCAAGTGTAAAGGTTAGCAATTATATTGGTGGTTTGGGTGGGAAAGATGTTAGTGATAAAGAGTTTATTGAAATATTTGATGATTTGAAAAAAGGTAAAGAGGTGAGGAAATGGTTAATGTAAAACAGTTAGCAAAGAAAAAAGAGTTGATTACTGGAGGAACTTTTGCTTGTACTGGTTGCCAGGCTATTTATGGTTTGAGGTTGGTTGGAATGGCTCTTGGTAAAGATACTGTTATTATTAATGCTGCAGGATGTATGACACTGACTGCAACTCATCCTTACACTTGTTATAAAACACCTTGGTTGTTTAATGCTATTGAGAATGCTGCTTCTACTGCAACTGGTGTTGCAAAAGGGTTTGAAGCGCAGGGTAAAAAAGTTAATGTTGTTTGTTATGCTGGTGATGGTTCAACTTCTGAAATTGGATTTGGTGCTGTTTCTGGTGCTGCTTATAGAAATGATAATATAATTTACATTTGTTATAACAATGGAAACTATGCTAATACAGGACATCAAGTTTCTGCTGAAACACCTGAGTATGCTCGTACCCTTACTAGTCCCATTGGTAAGAAAAACAAATTTGGTAATTTATTGCCTAGGAAAAGTTTGGCTAAGTTGATGGCACAAAATGGTGCTGTTTATTCTGCTACTGCTTCAACTAGTTATCCACATGATTTTATTGAAAAATTGCAAAAAGCTTCTAAGATTAAGGGTTTCAAATTTATTGATCTGTTAACACCTTGTGAACCAGGTTGGTTAGTTAAGACTAATGAAATGTTTAAAGTTGGAAAGATGATAGTTGATTCAGGTATGTGGCCTGTTTATGAAATTGAAAACAAAAAAGTTACAATTAATATTAAACCAGCAATGACTCCTGTTAAAGATGTTTTGAAAATGCAGGGTAGGTATAAACATCTGAATGCTTCTATGATAAATTATATTCAGAAAAAAGTTAAAAAAGAGTGGGAAACTATTAATTCTGGTAAGTTTTGGGAAAGTAATGATTATTAACTCATAAGAATGTGTTGTAATATTTCATTAATTCCTTCAAAATAAGGTTTTTTAGAAACAAACCATTCTCTCTTTCTTGCTAAGTCTAATACTTCTTGTTCTGCATTTCTAAGAACAAATCTTTCATTGGTTATATCTAGGAAACTCATGTCATTAATATCATCTCCAATACCTCTTGTTTCTGTATAACCTTCTCTATCAAATAAGTATCTTAATGCATTTTCTTTTCCTGCACCCTCTAAAATAATATCAAGACAACCAAAATTTGCTGTTTTTTTTAATTCAAAAGGAAGTTGTATTTCTCTACGAAGTTCTTCAAATTCATCTTCTCCTTTGTGGGGATTATCTCTTGGTCTTACTCTCAATGCTGATGTTCTTCCTTCATGATCAAGAACCCAACCTTTACCTTCTAATTGTGCTTGTACTTCTCTTAAATATTTTCTCTGTGGTTCAAGTTCTGCTTCCCATCCCCTATCAATTTCATAATTTGAATCTAAAATCATTCCACCATTTTCTAGTACTACTGTTTTTACAAAATCAAAAGATTCTCTTCTTGTATAAACTGTAGAAGGTCTTGCAGCTGTTGCAAGGACAATGTCATGTCTTCCTGCTAATGTTCTTAGAAGGCTTCTTGTTTCTAGTGCTAAATAAACCTTATACTTATCTGTTGAAACACTATAAGCTTGGTGAGTTGTAGATGAATCTGGAGTTGTAACTACATATGTTTTATCATTTTCTTCAAGAACCCTTATTCCATGACTTTTTTCTCCAAAGGCTAAAGTTCCATCAACATCACTAGCTATTACATTATCCATAAAAATGGGATTTTAAGGTGATATTTAAAGGTTTCGTTACCTGTTAGTAGTGTGTTAATCTTTATAACTTAGCTTAGATTGGCTTATTTTATGGGTGAATATACTTCTGATCATAGGAAAACAAAGAAAGAAGGTAAATTGAAGAGAAAGTTTAGAGTGTATAAGAAGGGTGGTTCTGAGAGAGCTGTTAGTAAGTAAGAATTTCTTTAAAGCTCTACAATATCTTTAAATAGTTATAAAATATAGATGATTATTATGTTACCTTTTGAAATTACTTTTGCTGTAATAATTGGTGTATTGACTGTTGTTATAGGAATTCTTGTGAAAATAATTGGTTTTCCTGATCAATTCAGAAAAAACTTTAAAAGAAAATCTACCAGAGGTTTATCTACAATCTTTATAGTACTTGCATTTGTATCGTATATATTATGGACTTTGCATGGTGCACTTCAAGGAGATTGGGTGCTTATATTAGGACAAGGTGTTGGAATTATAACCACAGGAATGATTGTTTATCAAGTAATAATTTATAGAAATAAGTAGAAAATTAAGTAAGGTACTTTTTCAAAGCTTTGACTGCATGATCTGGGAAATCGAAAACTGGTAAACCATGATCTTCTAAAACTTTTTTGAACTGTTGAGTTTGTTTTCCACCTGTCATAACCAAAAGAATTGGTTTTTTTGTTTTTTTGAATATTTTTATTACATCTTTTGTTATCAAAGGTGTTTGTGGTAATAAAATTACTAGTAAAATATCATTGTTTTTATCTCTTAGACAAGTTCCAATTGCTAATTTGTATCTTTTTGTGTCTGCATCTCCAACTAAGTCCATTGGGTTTGAAATTGTGCAAATTTCTGGTAAGGATTTTTTTAACTTTTTTGTTGTTCTATTGCTAAGTTTTGCTAAAGGAATGTTGTTTAATTCTAATCCATCTGCAGTAACAATGCCATAGCCACCACCATTTGTGATAACTTGTACTCTATCCCCTTTAGGTTTTGGACAGGTGATAAAGAGTTTAGCAATGTGAAACATTTGTTCTAAAGAGTCTGCTACAATTAGGTTTGATTGTTTGAATGCGCCTTTGTAAATGTTGTAAGCGCCAGCCATTGATCCTGTGTGTGAAAGAGTTGCTTCTGAACCTTTTTTTGTTTTACCACCTTTGATTACAATTATTGGTTTTTTTATTCTTTTACAAGTTCTGATAAATCTTTTTCCATCTTTGATTCCTTCAATGTATAAACAGATTACTTTTGTTTTGGGATCTTTGTCTAGGTATTCTAAGTAGTCTGATTCATCTAAGTTTGTTGCATTACCATATGAGATGAACTTTGCAAAGCCATAGCCTTCGTATGCTGCAAGATCAACTAATGCTGAGCCTAATGCTCCTGATTGTGAAATGAATGAAATTGAGCCTTTATTTGGCCTTGTAAGCTTCTCTTCTGGCAAGAATAGAGTGTCTAAGTTTGAGTGTGCATCAAATATTCCTAAACAATTTGGTCCCACACATTTAATTTTGTATTTTTTTAGTAGATTGTATAATTGTTTCTCTAGGTCATGGTTGCCAATCTCTTTGAAACCTGAAGTTACTAGAATTATGTTTCTTATTTTTTTCTTTCCACAGGATTCTATTACATTGAGTGCTGCTTTTGCTGGTACTGCAATTACTGCCAGGTCGATCTTTGCTCTTACCTTAAGTACACTAGGATAGCATTTTTTGTTTAGAATCTTTTCTTCTTTAGGATTTATAGGGTATACTTTGCCCTTATATTTAGTTATAATTTGTTTGAAAATAATGTGACCTATTTTCTTCTTATTTTTGGAAGCTCCAATTACTGCTACTGATTTTGGAGTGAAAAAGTTTTGCATGTTTAATTTGTGGGTGAAAAAGTTTAAATAAGTTTTGTTAGAGTTTTTTCCCTTTTAGTAGGAGAGAGTTTGTTACAACGCTAACTGAGCTCAAAGCCATTGCACCTGCAGCTATTATTGGAGATAGTAACCAGCCTGTGAAAGGGTAAAGCACTCCTGCTGCAATAGGGATACCCATTGAATTGTAGAAAAGTGCCCAAAACATGTTTTGTTTGATTTTGCTCATTGTTTGTTTACTTAGTTTGATTGACCTAGGTACATCTAAAAGATCATTTTTCATTAATACTATGTTTCCTGTTTCCATTGCTACATCTGTTCCTGAACCCATTGCAATGCCTATGTCTGCTTGTGCTAATGCAATGGCATCATTGATACCATCTCCAATCATTGCAACTTTTCCTTTTCTTTGTAACTTCTTAACATAGTTTGCTTTGTCTTTTGGTAGAACTTCTGCGAAAACATTGTTTATCCCTGCTTTTTTTGCAATTGCTTTTGCTGTTTTTTCATTGTCACCAGTGATCATGTAAACTTTTAGTCCAAGCTCTTTTAATTGTTTGATTGCTCTTGGTGAGGTTTTTCTTATTGTGTCTGCAACTGCAATTAATCCTATTACTTTCTTGTCTGCTAAGATCATTACTGTTTTACCTTGTGATTCTAATTTTGTTATTTGTTTTTCATACTTAGTTATATTTACTTTGTTTCTTTTCATTAATCTTCTATTACCTAACCAGTATTGTTTCGATTTGATTTTTGCTGTAATACCATGTCCTGGAATTGCTTTGAATGCTGTTGTTTTGAAAAAAGTTTTTGATTTTTTTACAATTGCTTCTGCTAAAGGATGTTCTGATGTTTTTTCTAGTGATGCTGCAATCTTTAGAGTTGATTTTCCTGTGATGTCTGTTACTTCTGGTTCACCTTTTGTTATTGTTCCAGTTTTGTCAAAAATAATGTACTTTAGTTTGTGTGCTGTTTCTAGTGCTTCTCCACCTTTGATTAGAATTCCTTTTCTTGCTCCTTTTCCAGAGCCTACCATGATTGCTGTTGGTGTTGCTAGACCTAATGCACAAGGACATGCTATCACTAACACTGCAACTGCTGTAATTAATGCAAATGAAATGGGTTTACCAAAAAATAGTGTCCATGAGATGAATGTGATTAAAGCTATTGCGATAACTGTTGGTACAAAGTATCCAGAAATTGTGTCTGCAAATCTTTGGATTGGTGCTTTTTGACCTTGTGCTTCGTCAATAAGTTTTATAATTTGTGCTAAAGTTGTGTTTGCACCAACTGCAGTTGCTTTGAATGTCAATGTTCCATGTTTGTTTATTGTTGCAGATATTACTTTGTCACCTTTTTTCTTTTCAATTGGGATTGATTCTCCTGTAATCATTGATTCATTTACTGTTGAATGACCTGAAAGTACTAAACCATCAACTGGAATCCTTTCTCCAGGCTTTACTATAATTATGTCTCCAAGTTTTATTTGTTCAACTGGAACTTGGATGTATTTACCTTTTCTTTTTACTGTTGCTGTTTTTGGTGCTAAGTTCATTAGTTTTTTTATTGCATCTGATGTTTTACCTTTTGCAATTGCTTCAAACCATCTTCCCATTACAACTAAAGTGATTAGTATTGCTGAAGTTTCAAAGTATTGTCCTAAAGAAGGATTGAATAGTACTGCATATACACTGAATAAGTATGCAGCTGTTGTACCTAATGCTATCAAAGAGTCCATATTTGCTGTTTTACTTTTTATTGCATTCCAGGTTCCTTTGTAAAACTGATATCCAACTCCAAATTGAATTGGTGTTGCTAAGAACCATAAAATATAATCATTGTAAGGAATGTTTATGTTGAACCACATAAAAATCATTCCTATAATAAATGCTGGTATTGCAAATATTAAAGAGAATAAAAAAGTGTTTCTATAATGTTTTATTTCTTTTTTTTGTTGTTTTGCTTGCTTTTCAAAAGCATTGCCTTGTGCTATGCTTGCTTTGAAGCCTAAGGATTCAACTTTTTTAATTAATTGTTTATTTGTTATTTTGTTACTGTGCATGATAGTTGCTTTTGCTGTTGAAAAGTTAACATTAGCTTCTTTGACTTGTTTTAAATTGTCTAAAGTTTTGTTTATGTTAGCAGCACAGCTAGCACAATGCATTCCAGTTATTTGTAGTTCTGTTTTTTTCATTTAATTTCTTGGCAAGGGTATTCATTGAATACATCTAAGCTTTGAATTTCTTCTTCACTTGTTACTGTTGAATCATATGTTATATCATAAATGTTTGGTGAACTGTACTTAACATCTATTACACCATTTATTGTATATAACTCTTGTGTAATTAGTGAAGCATGTCCAGGGCAAGGTATGTCAACCTCTAATGTCAACTCTTGTTCTCCTGTAGCAACTGCATTACTTGTTGGTGATTGACTACATGCTGTTATTAGTGCCAGCATGATAATTCCTAATAATAATATTTTTTTCATTTTTATCCTCCACATCCACAGCCACCACCACAACCTCCACCGGTTGGTGCTGGAGCTGAGTTTAATGTTGCTTCTACTTCTGTTGTACCTAAGTCTTCAACAACAATAAAAGTTCCTGGGATCATTCCCATCCAACAACTCCAAGATACTGTTCCTGTTTCTGTTGGTGTGAACTCTATTGTTTGTTCTCCTGGTACAATATCAAAATATAAATCGTACTCTGGAACTTGGATTGCATTATTACAACCAGTTATTCCTATCCCATCAATTATCCATTTCACAGGGATGTCTTCTTGTAGGATGAACTGGTTAGGGATAAAACCTCCATCTACATCCATTCTTATCTCTTGGTAACCATTTACAATTGATGGAAGGTTTTCTGAGTTTGCATTTCCTGCTAAAAAGTTTGCTGAAACTGATGTTGTTAATGTGTTAAAATCATAACCTGTTCCTGTTAAAGCTAAACCATTGTTGATCATGAAAAGTCCTAAGACTATAACTATAATTCCTGAGGCTCTGATTAACTTGTTTGTTAGTTTGCTTGAAACAAATGTTGAAAAGAATCCAAACCCAAGCATTACTGGAAGTGTTCCTAATGCAAAGATGAAAAGAAGTTTTGCACCTTCGATCATACTTCCAGTTCCTGCTGCCATGATATATATAGCCTGAAGGGGACCACAAGCTATCATTAGACCATTTAACAGACCAATTACTAATGGACTTGAGTTTTTACTATTCTTTCCAACAAATTGAGAAATGAATTTGGGTGTTGTGAATTGAATCTTGCTCAAAGCAGGAACTATGTTTAACATCTTCAATCCAAATAAGATTAAAAATAATCCTGCTAGTAAACCTGCAATTCCTCGCATTGTTGGTGTGAATGCTATTATTGAACCTAACAGACCAAACATTGCACCTATTAAAGTGTAAGAGATTGTTTTACCTAGGCCATATCTGAAATGTGAAAGATATGATTTTCTTCCTTCTTGTGCATCTTTTGCTGTATAAGATAGTACAAAGCCACCGCACATGCTAACACAATGTAATCCTGTTAGTAAACCTACTACGAAAAGTAAGCCATAGCCCATTCCTGAACTTATTTGTGGTAATTCAAATGTGTTTGATAATTGTAATATAAAATAAAAAAGAATAATTACTCCAATTGTTCCAAATGCCCAACCTAACCAGTTCTTCTTACCTTTAGTTGAGCAAGAATAACCATTTTCTTCAATTTGTGAGAAGATCTTATTTAGGCTGGTTTGTTTTGGATCAAATGTGACTGTTGCTTTTTGTGTTTTGTAATCAACTTTGAAGTCTTTTACTCCTTTGAAATCTTTTGCTTCATTTATGATTACTTTCTCGCAACTGTGGCATACCATGCCACTAATTCTGAAAGATTTTGTTTCCATTCCAATTGGGTGTTTGAAACCCCTTATAAAGGATGTAGTGAAACTAGTTTCTTAACAAAAATTATATAAATATTAGTCTTAGTCTATTTATTATGATTAAAATAGATTATGAAAAATGTTGCTGGAAAGAAGGTAAATGCACACAGTGTTCATGTAAGGGAACATGTGAAGGTTGTGTTGAAGTTTGTCCTACTGAAGCTTTAGAAAGAAAACAGATTATTGAATTTCATGAAGACAAATGTACTGGTTGTGGTGCTTGTGTTGAAGCTTGTAAACATGGAGCAATTACTTTAAAATTATAATGTTAGTCATGCCTCTTCTTTTTCTTTCAATGACTTTCTTAGCTTCTAATCTATCAAGAATTCTTGTAATCTGTACTTTTGATTTGTCAGTGTGTTTAATTAGCTCTGATTGGTAGACCGAGTTGTCATTGCTTTTCAATATCCCTACTACTTGTTTCTCTTCACTTGATAATGGAATATTGTTTCTTGTTCTTTCTTTTGTTATTTTGTATATTTTTTTATTGAATATAAAGTATAAACCTGATAATGTTAATATTCCTAGTAAAGTAAAACTGATTGTTCTTTGTAATTGTAATGTTCCATACATAGGACATTCAGAACCATGTGAACATCCTTCATTTACTATCTGAGCTAAACTAATATCATAAGATATTATTAAGAATAATATAGCAAAGCAAAATCCAAGGATTAAGTATCCGACTTGTTTATCTTCCATTTTATTTGTAAAGAACCTCTGTTTTAATAAATCTATGGGAAACAGTTATAAATATTATGGACCTATAATGTAGTATGAAACAAGGGGTGTATACTGAGTTTGAAACAGAGAAGTTTTTGAAGAAGTATGTTAAGGTTGCTAAGCACAAATTGGTGAAAACTTGGTATGAGTGTGAAAAAGCTTGTAGAAAGGTTGGATATCCTTTGGTTCTGAAGATTATTTCAAAAGATGCGTTGCACAAATCTGATATTCATGGTGTTCGGTTGGTTAAGAATAGGTTGGAGTTGGAAGATGAGTTTAATTCTTTGATTAAGATTGTTAAATTTAGAAGATTAAAGTTTGAAGGTATTATGGTTCAAGAGTATATTGAAGGACAGTCTGTGTTAATTGGTTTGAAAGAAGATCCTGTTTTTGGTCATGCTATTGCTTTGGGAATGGGTGGGATTTATACTGAGTATATGAAAGATATTACTTTTAGAGTTTGTCCGATTAGTTTGCAGGATGCTAATGAAATGATTGGTGAGTTGAAGATGAAGGATTTGCTCTTTGGTGTTCGTGGTGAGAAAGGTGTTGATATTAGGTTGTTGAAGAAGACCTTGGTTAATGTTTCTAAGATAGTTTCTAAGTATCCTGAGATTAAAGAGTTGGATATTAATCCTTTTGTGATTAGTTCTCGTGGTGGCAAGGTTGTTGATGCTCGTATGGTTATTTGAGTTTTTGTTTGATTATCTCTTTTAGGAAGGAAATTATCTTTTCTATTTGTTTGTGATTAAGTTTGATGTAGTTTTTATTTATTTGTAAACCCTCATAGCAAACTTTGTTTCTATAAATTCTTATGTTTTGTAAAAAAGAGCTTTTTTGTGATAATTTGTATTTTTTACAAATGTATTTTATTAATTGGTAGTGAGCTGACTCTCCTTTGAATTTAATCCCATCTAAACAAGTAATTGCTTCCATAAGCTGATGTAAAATATCATAATAATCTGTTAATGTGTTTGAAGCAAATGCTTCTTTGTTAAATAGATTCAACCTTTCTTGTGTTTGATTTACTATTTGTAAAAGATATTTTGCTTTTTCTTTGTCAGGTTTTACATTGGTCAGTATCATATTATGTATAAAACTATTATTTTTTATAAAAACGAGGTTGGATTTTCCGGAAATCTTTCAGGTTTTATGGAAATCTTTCAGAATGCATCTAAAAATCCTTCAAGAATTATTCCATTTGCTATATTATTTTTTAATCCTTTATGAAATAATTTAAAAGATTTTTTAAAATGAATTTGTATCTCTCTATTAAGAGTTTTTTCATATTTTTTAAGATTAATCTCTTTTTCTCCTGTTTCTACAAAAAGATCTATATCACTATTCTCTATATCTTCTCCTCTTTGATAACTTCCAAACAGAACTATACACCCAGGAGTTAATTTTCTTGTTAAATATTCTATTAATCCAGACTGTTCTAAAGAGTAAATATTGTAAAAAGTTTTATATTTCTTAAAAATTTCATCATTAAAGTTTGCTTTGTATAAGGGGAAGTATCTTTTTCCTCTTTTTTCTTTTGTTTTGTTTATTAATTCTAATTTAATTAATTGTTTTAAGTGTTGTTTTGTTGAAGTGTGTGCAATTCCTGTTTTTCTTGATATTTCTATTAGATAATGCTGTTTAGTTGGTTCTTTGAAGAAGATTGATGCTGTTTTTATTATATTACAATTTTGTAGCATATGTTATATAAATGTAGTATGTGTTTATAAAGTTTTTGTTTATCTCAGAGGCACAATCTTTTTATACTTGAAATTTTGTAAACCATGTATGAAAAAGTTGTTAATGGGAAATGAAGCTGTAGCATTGGGTGCATTGAAAGCTGGCTTAGGATTTTATGCTGGTTATCCAATCACACCTGCATCTGAAGTTATGCATTACTTATCAAAAGAAAAAAACTTAGCTTTTGTTAATGCTGAGGATGAAATTGCTTCAGTTAACATGTGTATTGGTGCTTCATTAGCTGGAAAGAAAGTTCTGACTGCAACTTCTGGTCCAGGTTTTTCTTTAATGCAAGAAGGGATTGGTTATGGTTATTCAGCTGAACTTCCAATGGTGATTTTCAATTCTCAAAGAGTGGGTCCTAGTACTGGAATGCCAACACTACCATCACAAGGTGATGTGTTACAAAGCTGTCATGGTTCGCATGGTGATACATATCCAATAGTGTTCTATCCAAATTCTGTTGAAGAGATGTATGTTTATACTATTGAAGCTTTTAATTGTGCTGAAGAAGCTAGGCAACCTGTTATTCTTTTAGGTGATGCTTTTTTGAGTCACATGTATGAAGATATTGATATAAAAGATATTGAAATTAAAGGTGTTGATAGAGATATGAAAAGTATTGGGACTGGTATTGGACATGTTTCTGGTTTGTTAACTGATGAAAAAGGTAATCCTAAAACTAAAGATCCTGATTATTATAAAAAATGGTTAAAACAAGTTAAAGATAAAAGAGATGAGGTTGTAAAGAAGTATAATTATTATGAACATGTTGATAATGGAAATGATAAGTTGATTGTTTGTTTTGGTGTTGTTTCTAGAGTTGTTATGGAGTTAGAAGGTTATGATTTTTTTAGGCCAATTAGATTGTATCCTGTTCTTGATGAATTGAAAAAGGTTGCTAAGAAGTATGAAGAGGTTATTGTAATTGAGATGAATGATGGACAGTTTGCTGGTTTGTTGGAGAGAGAGATTGGTAAAGTTAAGAAGGTTGGAATTGTTGGTGGTTATATTAGTTTGAAGGAGGTGCAGGATGCGTTACACAACTCCATTTGAAATCAGAGTTCCTAATAACCCAAGAAGTTCTGAAGCACTTGCCTTAGCTTATGGTATCCTAGAACAACAAGATAGAGTTGATGAAAGTTTAGAAAGTTTTACTGAAAAATTAAAAGCTAAAAAAGATTTAAAGATTGTTTTTGGTTTTTGGACTGAGGGAGTTAGTGGTAAAGCTCAAATTCAACAAGGTGCAAAAATTAGTGGTGAGAAACCAAAAGCTGTTTCTGTTCTAGTTGGTTATGAATGTCATGATGGTTTTGGGCTTAGAGGTGAATTAGATGGAGGAAGTAGTGATGATGAAGGTTGGACTAATGTTACTAAACCATTTTATCTTATTTGTAGGACATTGGAAGGTCATCAAGGGAAAGGGATTGTAAGTACACTTGTAAATTATGTTGATAGAAGATTGAGTGATTATACTCATATGTGTGCTTCAGAAAATTTAGGTGTAAGTACTGCTAAGGTTTTTACAAAATTAGGATTTGAAGATTTTGAAAGATCGAGTTTTCAACCATTAGTTCAATCGGTTGATAGTTTAGTAGAAGAGATTAGTGGTTTAGAAGATACTAGTGATAGAATCAGTTTTACTGAAGAAAGAGTTAGGTGGATTAGAAGGAGGTTGGTAGCATGACATTTAAAGATTTTATAAATTATGACAAGTTTCCTCCACTTTGGTGTGGTGGGTGTGGAATTATTATAGCAATGAATCAGGTTGCTAAAGTTTTTGATGAAATGAATTTTTCTAAAGATAATGTTAGTGTTGTTTCTGGAATAGGTTGTACTGGTAGAGCTGCTGGATATTTTGCTTTGGATTCAGTGCATACTTGTCATGGTCGTGCTGTTGCTGTTGCTGAAGGTTTGAAAAGAGGAAATAATGATATGAATGTTTTGGTATTTTCTGGTGATGGTGATTTATTGGGAATTGGATTGCAACATTTGATACATACTGCACGAAGAGGAGTTGATATGACTGTTGTTTGTGTTAACAATAATATTTATGCTATGACTGGTGGACAGTTAGCTCCTACTAGTTGTAAAGGTAAGGTTACTGTTACTTCACCTCATGGTTCTGATTGTGAGCCTATTGATGTTTTTAATTTGTTGAAAGGTATTAAAGGTGTATTTTATGCTAGAACTTCAAGTGCACATTTGGATCATATGAAAGAAGTTATTTCTAAAGGTATAAAACACAAAGGATTTAGTTTTGTTGAGATTAGGACACATTGTTTTACTAATGATGGTGCACAACTTGGTTTGAAAAATGGTGGTGAGGTTGCTAAGGCTTTGAAAGAAGAATATGTTGTAAAGGATAGTGTTGGTGATGATAAGGATTTGGGAGTTTATGACAATGATTAAAAAAATAGTCTTAGCTGGAACTGGTGGTTATGGAATTAAATTCCTTGGTCATGCTTTAGGTGAATTCTTTGTGTTAAAAGGATATAAAGTTGTTTTAACTTTTGAGTATGATGCTGCAATGAGAGGTGGAGAAATTGTTGGATACTTAACTTATGGTGATGAACATATTAGTAGTCCTGTTATTGATAATGCTGATTATTTATTATTATTGGACAAGGTTAGAAAAAAGATTAAGGCTAAGAAAATTATTGTTGAAAAACAGGTGTGTGGGCCTGATTGTGATACTTCTAGTTTTTTATGTGAAACTTGTTTAGTAAGAGATTTTAGAGGCGATGCTTTGGAAAAGTTTAAGGATAAAAGAGTTGTAAACATGATTGCCTTTGGAGATGTGTTGAATGAATTAGGTTTTAAAATTTCTGATGATGAGTTGAAAAAGGTTTTACCTGATAAGTTCTTTGCTACTAACCTGGAGGCTGTTAAGTTTGGTTTGAGGTATAAGGAGTAGAAATTTTTATAAATAGTAAATTAAAAACTAATTCTTATGGGAACTCCAAATGATGAATGTCAAACATGGTTGCATGAACAAATAGGTAGATCTGTAGATAATGATATTGAATATAGGATGGATCGAAGAGAAGTTCATATTGGTGATGTTCAAGTTTTTCATGATCTTGCTCAAGCGTTAGAAGTTAATGATTTAGTTACCATTGGTTCAAAGCCAGGATTCAAATATAAGGTCCCCCACGCAGATTCTCCAAGGGAGTGGGGTTTTAGAATGAATAATCCTATGACATTTTATATGAGTGAACATTCAGCAAATTATACCTTAGATGGTGAATCTCTTGCTGAGTAATTCAAAACTGTTTTAAACCAGAAGATTTTTTTCTTTAATATGAAACTATTAGAATCACAAGGTAAAGAAATATTCAAAGAATATGGTATAAACATACCTAAACAATTTAAATTAGATGAAGTTGATCAAGATGTTGTTGTAAAAGCACAAGTTTTGGTTGGTGGAAGAGGGAAAGCTGGAGGTATTAAGCTTGCAAATAAAACTAATGTTAAAGATGTTTCACAGCAAATACTTGGAATGCAAATAAAAGGTGAAGAAGTAAAACAAGTTCTAATTGAAGAAAAGTTAAACATTGAAGAAGAGCATTACTTGAGTGTTACTGTTGACAGGAATAGCAAGGGTTACATCTGTGTTGCATCTGCAAAAGGTGGTGTCAATATTGAAGATGTCCCTAAAGAAGATATTGTAAAAGGTAAGTTTGAAAATATTAAAGATAAAGTTTGTGCTGGAAAACAAAAGTTGTTCCAAAAACTGTTACAAATTGCAAAAGAGAAAGATGCTATTTTAGTTGAAATTAATCCTTTAGTTTTGTCTGATCATAAGTTGTATGCAGCTGACTCTAAAGTTATTATTGATGATAATGCTTTGTTTAGACAAGATTTTGAAGGTGAAAAAGAGGGTGGGAATTATGTTGAATTGGATGGTGATGTTGGAATTATTGGGAATGGTGCTGGGTTGGTTATGGGGACTTTGGATACTTTAGCTTACTATGGAGAAAAACCTGCTAATTTTTTAGATGTTGGTGGTGGTTCTAGCACTGAGGTTGTTGAAGACGCTATTGATAGAGTTCTTGAGAATAAGAATGTTAAGAAATTGTTAGTTAATATTTTTGCTGGAATTTCTAGGTGTGATGAGGTTGCGCAAGCTATTGTTAATAAAAAAATTGGAATTCCAATGGTGGTTAGGATGGTTGGGACTAATCAAGAAAAAGGAAGAGAGATATTGTTAGCAAATGGTATCAAAGCTTTTGATTCAATGGAAGAGTGTGTTAAGGAGATTGTAAAATGAGTGAAGAAATTGCAAGAACATTAGCAAACATATTGTACCATAAACCAGGAGGGTATATTGAAGTTGTTGAAGATGCAGGTGCCTTTGAAGTTCAAGATGTATTTTTAGGATCTGGAAAGAGAGATTTCTGTCATTCATGTAGAGATATATTTTTCCCTAATGAAAGATATCTTGTTCTTGTTCAACATGGTGGAGCTGGATTTAGAGAAGGTAAAAGGACCCCTCTTTGTTATGATTGTTGTGGAATTCTTCAGAATAGCAGAAGGAGGATAACTTTACATTAAAATGTTAATTGACAATGCAAAGGTTATTGTACAAGGCCTAGGTAAACAAGGTTTGTTTCATTTAGATAAAATGCTAAACTATGGAACTAACATTGTTGCTGGTGTTAACCCAAATCCTAAAGAGTTATCAATGCCTGTTTACAAAACTGTGAAAGAGGCAGTTGAAAAACATTCTCCTGATTGGTCTGTTATCTTTGTGCCTGCAAAGTTTGCTAAAGATGCTTGTATAGAAGCTTTGGAAAACAATCTAAACATTTGTATAATTACTGAAGGTATTCCTGTGAATGATATGATTGAAATTGTTAAGCATAAAGGTGACAATCTTATAATTGGTCCAAACTGTCCTGGTTTGTGTTCTGTTGGAAAAACTAAGTTGGGAATCATGCCTAACTATTTATTTTTACAAGGAGATGTTGGAATTGTTTCTCGTTCAGGAACATTGACTTATGAAATTGTTAATGAACTTACCAGAAGTGGTATTGGGCAATCCACAGTTGTTGGAATGGGTGGAGATATGATTGCTGGTTTGAGTTTTATTGATTTTCTTAAAGAGTTTGAAAAGGATGAAAAAACTAAAGCTGTAATCCTGGTTGGTGAAATAGGTGGTGATTTGGAAGAAAGAGCTGCTGAGTATATCAAAACTATGACTAAACCAGTTATTGCTTACATTGCTGGAAAGACTGCACCAAAAGGAAAAAGAATGGGGCATGCAGGTGCTATAATCTATGGCAAAAAAGGGACTTGGGAGTACAAGGTTGAAGCACTGAGAAACAATGGCGTCAAAGTGGTGAATCTTCCTTCTGAAATAACAAAATTATTAAAGGAATAAATAATTAAATTAATTGGAGGTTAATTAAAATGAGTGAAGAATTAAATGCTGGAAATTTTCATGAGTTTATCAAAAAAGGTGTTGTTGTTGTTGACTTTTTTGCTGAATGGTGTGGACCTTGTAAACAGTTAGGGCCTATTTTTGATGATTTGAGCAAAGAAATGACTGATGTTAAGTTTGGCAAAGTTAATACTGAAGATAATCCTACATTGGCTAAAGAGTACGAAGTTAGGAGTATACCCTATATTTTGATCTTTAAAGATGGTAAGCAAGTTAAAGAGATTATTGGGTTTCAGTCAAAAGAAGCTTTGAAGAAAGAGATTGAATCTGTAGAGTAATTTTTCTTATTTTTTTCTATTAGTAAGGTTTATAAATAGTAGGTTTAAACTCTAGAATATGGATAGTACAGAATATTTAGAGTGGGGACAACATTCAAGATTTAGTTTTGATGGAGATGAATTAGCTGTTAGAGTTTTAACTCCAATAAATTTCTTAAAAGCTTGGAATTCTCTTGGCATAAGAGATGAAAATTTGACTAGAAATCCAGTATATAGGTCTTTAGGATCAACAGTTTGTGAATCTATGGCAACTGATTTTGTAGAAAGAGGGAAAATTTCAAGTGAATATTCATTAACTGCCCAAAATCATGATGAGTACATGCCAGAATTGTTAGCTGCTTTAAGATCCAGAACCACCAAAGCCTAATCCTTTATGAGTATCTATTTTAATAAGTTCAATTTTTCTTTTAGAAATATCTACATTATACAAGATTCTATGATTATCTAGAGGTTTTGGAATACTGGAATGTAAATGGCCAGTTAATCCAATTGGATCTATTTTTGCAAGATTATTTAACCCAGGAAGACCACCTTTTCTAAAATATTCTATAATCCTAGATTCTGTTTCTTTTATTAATGTCTCGTTTGTTGCATAAACTTGCTTTTTCATACCATTTTTGTATTGACGAGTTTTTATTATTCTCCAAATAACCACTTTTGAAGCCCTCAGTCTTGTTTCAATTTTAGTTAGAAGATCAAATAAATCATCTACTAAAGATATTATTTCTTGTAAAATTGCTTCTAAATATATCTCAGCTTCTTCTTTATTTCTTTTTGGAATATGATTTACTTCATTAAAAATCAAATGTGATTTTGCAATTAACAATATTAAATCATCATAAAGTTGTGGAGTTTCTCTTTGTATATCAGCTTTTTTAGAATTAAGTTGACCATATATTTGTTGAAGTAATTCTGCTATTCTGTTTAATTTTTCTATTGAGAAATTTTTATCTAAGTTACTCATTAAATCATGTAGGATTGTGTTTAGTTCTGTTACTAGTGTTTTTATATCAGGCAATTTTTTTATTAACCCTTCTCTTTTTTTTCCCTTTTCCTTTGAAGGCTTTTTTTTAAAAATTCCCATATAAATTTAATAGAATTCAAACTTTAAAAAGTTAATTAAAAAAAATAAAAAAATTATTTCTTCCTTTGGAAGAATATTACTGCACCAATAATGATTGCTATGATTACTACTATAATTGTCCATAACCACCATTTAGAGCTTGTCTCTTCTACTTCTGCCTCTTCTTCAGCACCTAACTCAGCTTCTTCTTCAACAGCTTCTATTTCCTCTTCTTCTTCTTCTGTTTCAGTTTCTGTAGTTGTTTCAGTTGCTGTTTCAGCGCCAAACAAGTTGACTAGAATTATTGCTGAATCATCACCATCAATGGTTTCACAAGTGACTGTAACATCATACTCACCATCTTCATCAACATCTAGATCTATTGAGTCACCTTCTCCTAAATCATATGTTTCTCTTGTCCCATAGAAGTATATTCCAACTGTACCATCATTATTAAAGTTAGATAATTTTATCTTATACTCTTCTCCATCAATATCAAAAGAGACTTTTTCTCCTCTGTCTAAAGTCTTTTCATACTCATCAGTAAGTTCACCTGCACTATAAGTGCTTGAACTGACTCCTGAAGAACTACTACTTGCTGCAGGTGTTGCAGCTGCTGTACCATTTGTATCCATACTAAAAAGTGATGAGTTTCCTATGTTTGATGAATTGTCTGTACAACTTACGAACCATAGTAAGTCGTCAGATACAGGTAATGAAAGATTTACAAAGCTTTGTGTAACATTCTTTACAATTGAAGTGTCTACTTGTGCCACTGAACCTGCAACATATAAAGTACAATTGTTCACTTGTTGAGCATCTGAAACATTGAAAGTAAAATTTACCCCATCAGTATCAAGTGTTGCATTAGCAGGACCCATACCTGTTACAATTGGTGCTGTTGTATCTACGATTATTGACCTTGTAACTGTTGTATTTTTTTGATTAACTTCATCAACAACTGTAGCATTGTAGGTATAATTTCCATCTGGTAAACTTGTCCAGTTCACAGTATTATTTGTGTTTGAAGCTCCCATAAACCAAATTGTGCTATTTACTTGAGCTGTTGTGTTATATAACATAAAGGTTATGTTTGCTGGGTTTGTTTCGTTAATAGATGCATTAAGGTAAATCCAATCATTTGATAAGAAACTGTTATTTGTTGCAGTTCCATCACCTACATCTATTTGTGGATTTGTTGTATCAATGGTTAAAGTGTTGGCTGTTCCATTCATAGGCACAGTATCATTTAAACTAATGTGCCATGTGTAACATCCATCTGCAATTGATGCATTTGCTGTTAATAAGAAACTGTAAGCTGAACCATTTGTAGCATTTGTAATATTATATCTCATAACTGTATTATTAAATTGAAGTTCTGCTGTAAAATTAATATCATCTACATCAACATTATTTGTTATTGTAAAATTTATTGTTGGTGTATTATCACTTGTGTATGTGTCATTTGCTGGTGTGTTATTAGTAACAGCAGGTACTGCTAAAACTAAATACACGCATAAAAGAATTGCTAATATTATAAAAATTATTTTATTTTTTGTTTTCAATTACCTCACCCCTTTTGTAAAATGTATTTATAATGTATATTATTAACTATATAAAGGTTTTTGTTAACTTTAAGAATTCTTCGTCACTCTTTACAGTGTGATCAAACTTGATAAAAAGTTTTTTGTAATAGCCATCATAATAATCAACAAGTAATAATTTGATAGCTTCTTTAACTTTATTTGTATTCATTAGATTTGTAACATGTTCTAATTTTTTTGCTCCTAATGTGTTTTTTATTAATTGTAATTTTTCTATGATTTCATCTTTGTTATCAAAATAGTAGTTTTTGTAAGAAATTTCTGTTCTTTCTTCTACTGTTTTGTCTAAGAATACTGTTTTCCAAGGTTGTTTTATTTTTTTAAAAACTTTTTCTGGGATTGTATTTTTTCCAATTTTTCTAGATTCGCATTCAATCACTATGAATGGTTTATTCTTTAGTTCTTCTAATCTTTTTAGAAGTAAAGATTCAAACTTCTTTTGTAAATGTGGTTTTAGGTTTATGTCACCAAGTATTGAACCTCTGTGATTTGCGCAACCTTCTAGGTCTAAACCATTATCTAATCTGTTTATTACTTCTGTTTTTCCTGCACCTGTATATCCATAAAGTACAACTGATTTTGGAATTTTTATTGTTTCTAGTTGTTCTCTTACAAAAGCTCTGTATGCTTTGTATCCTCTTTCTAACTGGTGTGCCTCTATATCAAATGATTTTAAGTACTGTACAATGCTTTTGGATCTCATTCCACCTCTCCAACAGAAAATAACTAAAGGTTGTTTTAGTTTTGAAAACTCTTTGTAAAAATCTCCTAATTTCTCTTTTACAATTTCTAAACCTTTTTCCATTGCTTTTTCTTTGCTTTCTTTTTTGTAAATAGTTCCAACTATTGCTCTTTCATCGTTTTGGAATAAGGGTATGTTAATTGCACCCGGAACTGTATCCTCTTCAAATTCCTTTGGTGTTCTAACATCTACAAAGGTGTAGTCTTTGTTGTAGCATTGTTCTATTTGCATGTAGTTTAAGAAAATTAGGTCTAATTAAAAAGCTATCGGGTACCAAATATTCTTATATTATTCTTTCTTCCAAAATTAAGCAAGATTTCTTTTTTAGAATTTTCATGGGCTTGAACTACTTCACCAACATACAAGAAATGGTCTCCAACATCTATTTCTTTATTTAATTTGCATTCAAAGTTGTATTTTGCTTCTTTGAGAATAGGAGTTTTTATTTTTTTAGCAGGTAGTGTTTTTAAATCTGTTTTTTTGAATTTATCTATCTTTTCTCCTGAAACATAACCAAAAGAACTAATTGCGTGTTCTAAATCTTTAGTTGCTATAGAAACAACAAATTCTTTACTTTGTTGGATTAATTTATGAGTAAAACCTTTCTTTTTCAAAGCAACTGCAATAAGTGGTGGGTTGTATGAAACTGTTGTTGCCCAATCTGCAACCATACCTGAAGGTTTTCCTTCTTTATCAATAGAAAGAATAAAATGTACAATCTTTGGTTTTAGTTTGCTAAGTGTTTTTCTAATTTCAACCATAAATAACTATTAGGATTTGTAATATTTAAGTTTATCTAGTTATTGCATAAACTAAATGGTCATAGTACCTACCATTCCTCTTATAATCTTTAACATTTCTGCCTTCAAACTTGTATCCTGACTTTTCTAACATTCTGCCAGAAGCTTTATTGAATGCTCTTAATCTTCCAGAAATTCTTTTAAGTTTGTATTTTTTAAAAGCATGTTTGATTAAAATTTTGTGTGCTTTTGTTCCAACTCCTTTTTTTCTAAAGTGTGGAGCAACCAAAGATCCAGTTACTGCTTTATGTTCATAAGAAATGTCATGTATGTTAATCCAGCCTGCAAACTCACCATTGTACTCAATTGCAAAACATTCTTCTTCTCTTTTATTAACAGGTACAGAATAGTGTTTAATGTGTTTATTTACTTCTTTTCTTGCTTGTTGAATATTTTTAGGTATGGAGTTAAAATTCTTCTCAGAAATTTTATCATGTGCAAGCCAATAATCCTTGGAATCTTCTATTGTGAGATGTCTTAATTTTATCATTTTAGAAATTTATCTATTTGTTTCTTAGCTTTGATTCTGTTCTTTTGGTGCTGTTCTAAGAATTTTGTTAATTTTTCAATTGTTATGGCTTTTAATTCGCCTGAAAGTAATGCGCCTGATTTGTAATCATTGTAAATATTTGTTAATTTTTTGTCGTCAGTTTCTAACCCATACTTTAACATTTGGAAAGCTACATCAACATCTGGATTTCCACCCTTTTTTCTGTGCTCTTCAACTGTTGCTTGTCCACCAGAGAATGCATACTTGTTTACTTTCTTTTTTGCTGCCTTTGGATCTTCATCTAAAGCAATGTAAGTAATAGGATCTGAAGAAGACATCTTTCCACCTTTTAATCCTGGCATAAATTTGTGATAAGTTGAACTTAATTGTAAAAATTTGTGTGTTTTTATTCTCTGTGAAATATCTCTTGCTAACCTTAAGTGTGGATCTTGGTCTGAACCAACAGGAATTACAGTTGGTATTGGTGCACCTTCAAACTCAGGTAACTGAGGATGCAACATGTCTGAAGCTTGTAATAAAGAAGCTGTCATTTTTCCTGGTGATATTGAACCATAAATTGCTTTGAACTCATTGAATGTTGCGTGTCTTGATGCCAATGCTGCTAGCTTGTAATAAGCACCTGCTTTTTTTCCATCTTTTGATCTGTCAGATTGGAAATAAAAGTCACAGTTTTTTGGTTTTAATCCTAATGCAATGTAATTTGTTAAGTATTCTTCAATGGCAGTTTTTCTTAGTTCATCCATGTTAGGGTTTCTTGAAGCATATGCTTCTAAGTCTGCAACTGCAATGTAAACTTTTGCTCCTAAGGATTGATAAAATATTATTTGATCAGCAACCATTTTGTGACCAAAGTGAAATTTGCCTGAAGGCATACAACCTGTCATCATCGCAAAAGGTTTTTTTGCTTTGATTGCATTTTGAATTCTGTCAAAGTCTCTATTAGCAAATATAATCTTTCTTCTAAACAAAAGAAAATCTTGAAATTGTTTTGGCAATTTTTTAAACTCTTGTAATCCAAACTGTTTAATCAATTTACTGTAGTCAACCTTCCCTGTTACTTCCCATGGTGTTACTTTCATAAAATAAATAAAAGAAAAAAAGTTATTAAAGGTTTCTATTCCTCATCTCTACGATCATCATCATCACCAGACATTTTTCCTATTAATGACATCATAGTTGGCAATTTAGACATAGGGCTTACTTTAATCTTACCAGTTGCAATTCCTGAAGAAATTTTAGTTCCCATTACTGCCCCTGTTTTGATACCTTCAATAGTATTATCTAATCCAGGTTCTGCCCATTCAGGGTGTTCAATCTCCATGTGTTTTTCACCAGTTCTGATTAAACTGTACATAAAGTCAAAGTCTATTTCAGTTGTGATGTCTGCTGTTGAGGTATATGTTTCAACAGGTTTAACAACAACTAAGTTTTCTTCACTAACTTCCATACTTATTTGGAAAACTGCTTCATCTTCATCAGTAACTTTAACTAAAACATTTAATATCCCATCATCATATGGTTCAACCATGTCTCTAATTTCTTCCATTGTTTGAGGATCATTTCTCATTTCTGCTAATTCTTCAGGACTTGGACCACCATCGTCACCATCAGGTCCAGGCATTCTACCTTCAGCCATTGCTTTTTGGAATTCGTCCTTTATGAATTCTTCAGGAGGGAAAATCCAAATTTGCATGTATGGTGTGTAGATGTCCATTTCAAACTCTTTACTCTCAGCATGACCATACTCTTCCCAAATTCTAATTTCTCCATTTCCATTTGGAGATTTGTATTCAATTTCTAAAGGATTGAATTCAGGGAAATCTTTTCCTAAACATTCTGAAGCTCTTGCAATTTCTCTTGTATTATCTACAATTGTCCAATAGCTATCATATATTGCACTACTTTGTTTATCCCAACTATCAGGGTTTTCAGTTACAAAATCTTCAAAGAACCATTCTAATGATTCTTCATTAAAAGATCTTTCAATTTCTTCTCTTTGCTTTAAACCATTTTCAAGTTCCCATTCACACCAGCCTTTGTTGGAATGTTCTCTTTGAGAATTAATCTGGTCAAAAGGATCTCCCCATGTATCAAAGTTTATGTAAGAGTCTACTTGTCCATCAGTGTGTTGTACACATCCACCACTAAATGAAACGGCACCTCTTTCTTCTTCCCAACCAGAACCTTGGAAGCAACCAAACTCAATTACAGCTCTAGGATTGTTGAAGTCACATTGAGCTCCTGCACATTCTGAATTTGCTGAACAAGATTCACATTGAGTTGTTGATTCACAGTCCCACCAAGTTCCATCACAGTTGTAATAACCTTCAGTACATTCACACCAACCAGCATCTTCACTACAGTATTGGTTTTCACCACAGCCACCTTGACAAATTTCTCTTTCTCCACCACAGGTTGAATCATCTGATTCACAACCATCTGAATCAGAGCCAGTACCATCACCATCACAGTCATGGAAACCATATTCACAATAACAAGTGTTACCTCCTTCATCACAGTGCATATTAGGTCCACAATCTTCTTGTGATTCACAGTAAGTTCTCTCCTGTTCTTCTCCACCATAGTTACCTGTTACACTTAAGAAAAAGCCTGTTATCTTTGCAAAAAATCCGCTTACTTCTGGCTCTTCATAGTTGTCAAAGTTTTCTTCTTCTCCAGAGTATTCCTCTTCCTCTTCATAAGATTCCTCTTCATAATATTCTTGTTCATTAAAACCTTCTGAATAATATTCTTGCTCTTCAAAGTAACTTTCATCAAACTCGCCTAGATCACCTGAACCTTGGTTATCATCAATTAGGCCTTCATCAACTAAACCATTATAATTGTCTTCTGGAATTTCTTTACATTTTCCATTTGAACAAATGTCTCTCTCACCTTCACAGTCTGAGGCTAAAGTACAACCTTCTCCTGTTTCTTCTGGCTTTTCAATTATTTCAGGTTTGATACAATAATTAGATTGACAGATTTCTTCTGCTGAACAATCCTGATCAACTGTACAGTCACCTAATGTAATACATTCATGATTTCCCATAACTGTACCTTCTTGACAGATTAATTCTTCACAGTAAGTGTCTTCACAATATTGGTGATCAAAACAATCCTTATTTTCTGTACATTCTGCTTCTATTGAAACACATTCTCCATCTTCACAAGTGAAACCTTCAACGCAGTCTGTGTAAGCATCACATTCTATTGAAACACACTCTTGGTGTCTACACACTTCCTCTTTTGTACATTCACTATCTGATGAACATTCAACAAAAAGACAAACATTGTTTTGACAAATTTCACCATCTCCACAGTCTTCATTGATTACGCAACCTTCTTCAATCTTTTCTTTACAAAATCCTTCTTCACAAATTTCATTGTAACCTTCACAATCAATGTCTGTTTCACAAGCATTTAATTCTGTACACACTCCATACTGGCAAACAAAACCTTCTGCACAGTCTTCTTGAATTTCACAAGCGTTTACACATCCACCATCAATGATCTTTTGATTTTCTTCGCACATTTCAATTTCATCTTCAGGTGTACATTCACCTTCATAACATAGCCAATTTCTATTTTCATCTATAGCACAAGTCTGTAATCTACAGTCTGATAGATCTTGACAGTCAATTAAGTAATCAAAATCGTTGTCAATATTGTCATAACAAATTTCTAATTCCTCTCCACCACAAGAACCTTCTGATTCACAAGAACCATCACCATCACAGTCACTCCATCCACCCTTACAAACACAAATATCATCTTTTACATGTTGGTTTTCTCCACAAAGGTGTTCTTCACCACAAAGAACTGTTTGTTTTCTTTCGTTACCTTCTTCATCATGGCAAGTGTAAATTGTACAAGGGAATCCCTGAGGGTTTCCATCACAAAAATAAGTTACATCATCGCATGGTTCTTTTTGTTTTGAACCACCACAGTAAAAATCTACATTGTCATCACATAGTTTTTGACATGCTTGAACTTTTCCACTTTCTGAAATCTGTTCACATTTATCATGGCAAGCATAATTTTTTGGTTTTTGACATTCTGAACAAGGTTCACATGCAGCTTCACACATACCTGCTTCTTCAAGAGGATAGTTTTCTATACATTCTGTACAAGGTTGACATTCAGCATTACAATCTTCCCTAGGTTTTTGGTTAGTTTCACATTCTTGACAAGAAGTACAAAATGATTGAGACCTACAATTTGTGTCCACACAAGAATTACATTCTACACATCTTGATTCACAATCTTCTGTTTCCCAGTCACATTCCCAACAGTCGTTCTTACAAACACTTTCACACTGTTGTCCTTGACAAGGCCAGCATTCATCTTCACAAACTGGTGCACATGCTTTGCCACATTCAACTGCACAGTCTGGATCATCACAATCTGCAACTGTGTCCCCATCATCATCCAATCCATTTTGACAGTCTTCTGCTCCACCAATTGCTGTTACACAACTGCCTTCGCTACAAACACTGTCCCATTCACATTCATACCAACCACTATCTTTACACCAAGCATTGGTGTTTGTTTCTGAGTTTGTAACAAGCCTGTTTTCATATCTTAATTCTGTGATTGTTTCTTTATCAACATCATAAGAGTTTATTGCACCTTCAATAAAGTTTAGGATTTCATTATAACCTTCAGTATTACCATGGTTGTTCCAAACTTTTACTTGAAACATTGCTTCTGTTATTGCTCTTATTTCAGAAATTGAAGTGTCAAAATTTGACCAAGAACCATCACCATTACCTAATGCATTTGCTGAAGACTCTGCATTTGAGAGTGCATCTTTAAACATTGATTGCAATTCATCATAAGAGTAACCTTGGAAATCTTCCCAATTATAAAAATCCTTATTTTCACCTTCATCCATTTTCATTTCCATGTTCATACGAACTTCTGGCCAAAAGTTTATCCATTGGTGTTCACAATTAGAATCACAATCTGGTGTGTCCATTGTTATGTATATAACACCATTGTCATTCTCAAACATATTAATATAATATCTTGCTCTTTTTTCTTCGGATTGTTTATCAGAATCTGAAAAGAGTTTTCCCACTGTTTCTTTACAGTTTTCTCTATTTTCTTCAATGTATTCCCATAAGATAGGTTCATATTCTTCTAGTTTCTCTGCAACCTGACCTGCTGAAGTTGATCCTTCAAGGTAGGAGGTTGATAAGGATTGTACTTCAGAAACCATTTCATTAATATTTAAATTGAAATCTTTTTTGAAATTTAGTCTAAAATCAGTCCAGTAGTAAAGGATTTGTTCTCCATCTTTTGAAGAAACATGGGGCCATGCATTAAATGAAACTTTTATTCTTTTACCATCAAAAATTATTTTTTCAAACCAAGGGGCTGGTTCGTCAAGGGTTGTTTCTCTGTCTTCAGTCATATCCCAAGCGTGTCTTGTATATTCTCTTGGTGCTCCAAAGAATTGAATTGCAGCCTCTTCAGTGATTCCACCAGGACCATGCTCTTCCATTCTGTATTCACCAAGCAACTCATTAATGTTGGATCTTATGATAGAAGAGTGAACACTAAGTTCAAAATAATCAATGTTGCCCATTTCATATTGTTCGGCATAATTGACTAGGTCGTCAATTTCTTCCTCAACTGTTTGTCCTGCGACTGATGGTATTACTAATAAAATTAGTAGAATAGTTAATAATTTTTTCATTTAAATAACCCCCTTTTGCCTATTTGTAGGCTTTTATTGTATATATAAGTTGCGTCTTTAGAAAAGCTTTTAAATTTATATAATTTCTTCGGAGTGTATGGAACTACCTAAAAAGTATGATGCTCAAGTACAAGAGGAAAAATGGCAGAAGTATTGGTTAGAGAATAAAATATTCCAATATAATCCTAATTCTAAAAAGAAAGTTTACTCAATTGACACACCACCACCTTATGCTTCAGCAGACCATTTGCATGTTGGCCATGGAATGCATTATTCTCAGTTTGAATTTGTTGCAAGGTTTCAAAGAATGCTTGGAAGAGAAGTTTTCTTTCCAATGGGTTATGATGATAATGGTTTGCCTACTGAAAGGTTTGTTGAAACAAAACATAAGGTTGACAAATCTAAAATTACTAAAAGTGAATTTATTAAATTATGTTTAAAAGAGACTGAAAAAACAGGTAAAACTTACTATGATTTGTTTACAAGGCTAGGATTTTCAATTGATTGGAGTTTATTATATCATACAATTGGTGATAGAGCTAGAAGAGTTGCTCAAAAGTCTTTTATTGATTTGTATAAAAAAGATAGGTTAGAAAGAACGGATATGCCTACTCTTTGGTGTGTGCATTGTCAAACAACTATTGCTCAAGCTGATTTGGAAAGTTCTGATTTGAATTCTGCTTTTAATGATATTATTTTCAAATGTGGAGATCAGGATTTGGTCATTTCTACTACAAGACCCGAATTAGTTCCAGCTTGTGTTGGATTATTTTTCCATCCTGATGATAAAAGGTATAAAAAATTGAAAGGTAAGAAGGCTAAAGTTCCTTTGTTTGATTATGAAGTTCCTATTTTGAGTGATGAAGCTGTAGAATTAGATAAAGGTACTGGATTGATGATGGTTTGTACTTTTGGTGATAAAGAAGATGTTGAAAAATGGTTAAAACATAAACTGGAAACTAGAGTTGTTCTTGCTGAGGATGGAAAATTGAATAAGTTGGCTGGGAAGTATGAAGGGATGAAAGCAAAAGAAGCAAGAAAAGAAATTATTAATGATCTTAAAGAGAATAAATTATTAACTGGACAAAAAGATATAAGTCATGCTGTAAATGTTCACGAAAGGTGTGGTACTGAGATTGAATTTTTACAAAAGCCACAGTGGCAAATTAAAGTTCTAGATAAGAAAAAAGAATTAATTGAAATTGCAAATAAAACTAATTGGTATCCAGCACATATGAAAGTTCGTTATGAGCATTGGGTTAAAAACTTACAATGGAATTGGGGAATTTCTAGGCAAAGATATTATGGAGTTCCATTCCCTATATGGTACTGTAAAAAATGTGGTGAAGTTCTTTTAGCTGATGAAAAAGACTTGCCAGTTGATCCAATGGAGCAAAAATATAAAGGAAAATGTAAATGTGGATCAAATGATATTATTCCAGAGGAAGATGTTTTAGATACTTGGATGACTTCTTCTTGTACTCCTGAAATTAATGAAGATTGGGGAGGAAAAGATAAAGGGATTTTGCCAATGTCCTTGAGACCACAAGCTCATGACATTATTAGGACTTGGGCATTTTATACAATTGTTAAATCATATTATCATCACAATAATATTCCTTGGACAGATGTTATGATTTCTGGACATGGTCTTGATCCAAAAGGTAAAAAAATGTCTAAAAGTAAAAATAATTTTGTTGTTGCACAAGATGTTATTTCAAAGTATAGTGCTGATGCGTTTAGGTTTTGGTCAGCTACTGCTAAATTAGGTGAAGATCTTTCTTATCAAGAAAAGGATGTTTTAACTGGTCAGAAATTTGTTACAAAATTATGGAATGCTTCAAAGTTTGGTATTATGCATCTGGAGGGATATGATGGTAAAAAGGCTAAGTTAGATGCTTTTGATTCTTGGTTATTATCAAAACTTCAAAAAGTTATCAAAGTGAGCACAACTAATTTTGAACAGTATGAATATTCTAAATGTAAAAGTGAAACTGAAAACTTCTTTTGGCATGATTTTTGTGATAATTATTTAGAAATTTCTAAAGATAGGTTGTATAATCCAGATAAGAGAGGAGAAGAAGGCAAAAAAAGTGCACAATATGCACTCTACAATTCATTATTATCTGTATTAAAAATGATGGCACCAATTACACCTTTTATCACAGAAGAGATTTACCAATTATATTTCAAAAATATTGAAAAAGACAAGTCTATACATATTAGTTCTTGGCCAAAGCATGATTCTAAATTAGTTGATGAAAAATTAGAAAAGACTGGTGATAAGTTAGTTGAAGTTATTTCTCAAGTGAGAAAGATTAAGTCTGAGAAGAAAGTTTCATTAAAAGAACCTGTTAAAGAGATTATCCTTGATATGAAAGAGGATGAGGTTAAAGGTTTTATTGATGATCTTAAAGCTGTAACTAAAGCTGAAAAAATTAGCTTTGGTGAAAAATTGAAGATCGTTTTGTAACAACAAAGCTTAAAAGTTTGTTAATATAAGGAGATAATAATGGCTATATCCACAAAAGAAAAACAAAAGCTGAAAAAATTTGTAAGGAAGTTAGAGAAAGTTAGAGGAAGGCACACTGAGTTAGTTAGTGTTTATATTCCAGCTGGATATGATATTGTTAAGATTATTAATCATTTGATGCAAGAGCAAGGTACTGCTACAAATATTAAAGATAAAACTACACAAAAGCATGTTATTGATTCTTTAGAAAGAATGATTAGGCACCTTAAATTGTTTAAGGCAACTCCAAAAAATGGTTTGGCTGTTTTTTCAGGGAATGTTTCTGATAAAGAGGGGAAAGTTGATATTCAAGTGTATAGTTTTGAACCACCTACTCCTTTGAATACAAGGATTTATCGTTGTGACCAAAGTTTTGTTTTGGAAATTATCAAAGGGATGATGGATGTTTCAGAAACTTATGGTTTAATTGTTATGGATAGAAGAGATGCATCTGTTGGTTTTTTGAAAGGTACTCAAATTGAAGAGTTGAATTCTATGCGTTCTGCTGTTCCAGGTAAAACTAAAGCAGGAGGACAGTGTTTAGATGCTGAAACCTCTATTGAAATGGCTGATGGACAGTTTGTTATGTTATGTGATATTGAAGAAGGAGATGAAGTTAAAAGTTTTGATTTTGAAAAGAGAGAATTTATTGTTTCTAAAGTTGTAAAAACATGGGAAAGTGTTAAAGATAAATTGTATAGAATTAGTTATGCTGAAGAAGAAATAAAATGTTCTGCTGACCATGTTTTCTTTTTAGTTGATGGAACTGAAAAGGCTGCTTCTGAGTTGGAGGTTGGTATGGATCTTTTGAATGCAAAGGGTGCTCCTGTCACAATTAATGATGTGAAATCTGAAGATAAACCAGTTACACTTATTGATATTGAAGTTGAAAGTAAAAATTTTGTTGCTGAAGGTGTTGTTGTACATAATTCTGCACAGAGGTTTGCAAGGATTAGAGAAGAAGCTACAAAAGAATTTTTTAACAGGGTGAATGATAGTGCACAAAAAGCTTTTTTGACTATTAAAGAGTTGAAAGGAATTTTGATTGGTGGGCCAGGACAGTATAAAGAAATGTTTATTGATAGAGGTTATTTGAATGATCAACTGAAAAGGAAAATTATTTCTATTCAAGATTTAAGTTATACTGGAGAGTTTGGTTTGAAGGAGCTAGTTGAAAAAAGCCAAGATGTTCTTGCTGATGAAGCTATTGCACAAGAGAGAAAATTGATGGAAAGGTTTTTGAAAATGTTGTCTGTTGAACCTGAGAAAATTTCTTATGGTCTCGATGAGGTTAAGAAAGCTTTAGAGTTTGGTGCTGTTGAAATTTTGTTGGCTTCTGAGGATTTGGATGAGGAAACCATGGATATGCTTGAGGAAAAGTGTGAAGAAACTGGTTGTGAATTGCAAGTTATTTCTACTGATACTTCTGAAGGGAAGCAGTTAAGAGATTTGGGCAAGGTTGGTGCTCTGTTAAGGTTTGCTTTGAGTTAATATATCTTTAAATAATTCTAAATTATTCTTTATTTAATGGAAGATAAAAAACATATTGTTGCAGTGACTGCTTTTATTAAAGACAAGGATAAAATTTTAGTTGTAAAAAGGAGAAATGATGAAATTGCGTTTCCTGGAAAGTGGACTGTTCCTGGAGGCAAGGTTGAGAGAGGACAAACTATTCTTGAAGCTTTGAAAAGAGAGGTTTATGAAGAGGTTGGATTGGAAATTGAAGATTGGAAAAAGTATTTAGAGGATTTTACTTTTGTAAGGCCTGATGGGCATAATGTTGTTGGTGCTTCATTTTTAGTTAAAGCCAAAAGTTTTAATGTTGTATTGGACCAAAGAGATTTTGAAGAGTTTAAATGGGTTGGAGTGGAAGAGTTAGATAGTTTAGATTTAATACAAGGTATAAAGAAAGAAGCTAAGTTAGCATTAAAGGAAGATAAAAGAGTTGGTGCTGGATTTGGTGTTATGTTGTTGAAAGAAGGGAGAGTGCTTTTGGGTAAAAGGCATGATGTTGCTGAAAAGGCTGATAGTGATTTACATGGTGAAGGTACTTGGACAATGCCTGGTGGCAAGTTACACTTTGGTGAGAGTTTTGAAGATGGTGCTTATAGAGAAGTGCTTGAAGAAACAGGGATTAAAGTGGATAAAGAGAATTTAAGATTAATTAGTTTTACAAATGATAGAGTTCATGATGCACATTTTGTAACAGCTGGATTTTTATGTTATCATTTTGATGGTGAACCACAGGTTATGGAACCTGATGAAATAACTGAGTGGCAATGGTTTAGTTTTGAAAAATTGCCAGCTAAGATATTCTTCTGTAGTGAAAAAGTAATGAAAAATTACCTTGATAGAGAGGTCTATAAACATTGATTTATAAAGAAAAGCACAATATTTTTAAACAAATCTCCTTTTAATTATCTAACATGCAAGATATAAAAAATAAGGTAGAGGCTGTACTGTTCATTACTGGTAAATTCATGAGTTATGAGGAAATTGCTAATTTTTGTAATTTGGGTAGTGTGGGTATTGTTAAAGATGCCTTGAAAGGGCTTAAGGGATATTATGAAAGTAAGGAGTCTGGGCTAGATATTTTTGAAGAAAATGGTAAATTTAAACTGAATATAAGAAAAAATTATAATTATTTGACTACTGATTTGGCGGCTGGGACTGAATTAGATGCTCCAACACAAGCAACATTAGCAATTATTGCTTACAAACAACCTATTCTACAATCAGATATTATTAAGATGAGAGGGAATACTGCTTATGACCATATTAAGGCTTTGAAAGAAAAGGGTTTTCTTGGTTCTGAAAAAAAAGGTAGAACCAGGCTGTTAAAATTAACACCAACTTTTTATGATTATTTTGATGTTGTTGAAGATACTCTTAAGGAAAAATTGCAAGAAACAAAAGAAATTGCTTTAGAAAAACATTCATTTGAAGAGATGAAAGAGGAAGAGAAAGAAAATAGAAAAGAGGCAAGAAGGGAAAAGAGATTGCAAAAGAGGATTGAGACTAAACCAGAAATCAAAGATGATTGGGGTATTGTTGTAGAATAATGAAAAAAGAATATTTGATATTATTATTAATATTTTTAGTAAGTTTAGGGTTTCAATTATTTTTTAGTTTACAAGTTTCTCACTATAGTAGTGATGATGCTTATTTTGAATTAAGACATTCTGAATATATAGAAGAAAATTTTAAACCTTTGATATATGATGAGATGAGTTATGAAGGGAATTATATTTTGAATACACATGTTTGGCATTATTTTTTAGCTCTCTTAGGACTGCTTTTACCGAGTGTGCTGGTGTATAAAATCATACCTGCTTTCTTAGCAAGTTTTGTAGTTTTCTTTGTGTTTATTATAGCTAGACATTTAACTAAGAATACTAAGGCTGCACTCTTTGGTGCTTTGATCTCTGCATTTATTCCTACTTATATTGCTTTAACACTTAATCAAATTTCTTTGTATTCTATTTATGTTCCACTAACACTTTTGTTAATATACACTTTCTTTGATATTAGAAAAAGGATTCCTATGTTTATTATTCTTTCATTCTTAGTTGTTCTTTTAGATCCAATGAATTTTTTGATGCTATTAACTCTATTAATTTTCTTAATTTTGGTTATTGCTGAGTCTATAATTATTAGGAAAGAAATGACTGAATCAATTATTTTCTTCTTCCTATTGACTATTTTAATTAATTTGATCTTATTCAAAAATCTATATATAGACGGTGCATTGGGTGCTTTGTGGCAGAATATCCCTGCAGAGTTATATGCTAATTATTTTAAGGATTTTGATATCATAGGTTTAATTTACAATATTGGTTTTTTACCAATTGTTTTAGGGTTTGTTGGATTGGGTTTGGCACTTTCAAAAGAGAATAAAAAAGAAATTTACTTGTTGGGTGCTGTTATACTTTCAGATATTGTTTTATTAATTTTAAGATTGATTCCATATGAAGTAGGAGTTATGTTTTTAGCTATTTTACTTTGTATTGCTTCAACTATTACTATCAAAGAGATAATTGAGTATTTTAAATTAACAAAAGTTGTTAAGTATTCATCATTGGTTATTGTTGTTATAATGTTTGTTACTGTTGTTTCATTAATGATTCCTTCAGTGATCAATGCAAATGATGTTATTGATAATGGTGTGTCATCTGAAGAAGTTGATGCTTTAACATGGATAAGTGAAAATTCCCCTGAAAATAGTGTTGTTTTAGGTAATGTTTTCGAAGGCAATTTAATTTTAGAGTTAGCAAATAGAGCTAATGTTATTGACTCTCAATTTTTATTAGCTCCTGATAGGTATTATGATATTGATTTAATTTATACAACTGAATCTTTGTATAAGGCTGGTGTGGAGTTAAGTAAGTATGAAGTTGATTATATTTATTTTTCAGAAAAAACACAAGAAATGTTTGGTATTGAAGAAATCACTTATGTGAGTGATGAAACTTGTTTTGAACTGGTATATGAAAATGAAAAAGCAAAAGTCTATGAAAAAATATGTTAATATTGGATTGATACTAGCTTGTATCATTGTGTTACTTATAGTTCCAGCTATTAGATGGTCGAATGGAGATAGTTTTGTTGGGGAGGAACCTTTCTTATTTTTGAGACTAGCAGAAGACGTTGGATTAACTGATAATTTAAGTTACTCTGGAAGATTTGCTGCATATGATTGGGGAGTTCCACTAGCAATGAGTTTTGCTCCAAGTATTCTTATTTATCTCTTACCTTTTATATTTGGTTTGCTTAGTTTTATTATTTTTGGATTAATATTGAAAAAATTAGAGATTAGTAGAAAGGTTAGAAACATGAGTTTGTTGTTATTTTTGTTGTCTCCTTGTTTTGTGTATCTATTTAGTTTTACAAATGCTTTATTCTTACCTCTATTCATTTGTTTGTTAACATTTTATTTGTTTATGAAAAAAAGTTTATGGACTATTCCATTGGTTTTAATATTGCCTTTATTTAATGTTATCTTATGTGCTAGCTTACTTATTGTATTATTCTTCTATATGCAATATAATGAAAAAAAGAGCCAGAATCATTTTATTTTATTGTTATTATTAGGAGTTATAACTAGTATTTTATACTATGGTTATTTTATCTTTTCTGCTGGATGGCCAGGGAGTTTTGGAGGTTTTAGTTTTGATCCTTTCAAAAGAATGGTTTTTGATTTGGGTAGTAGTTTTGGTTTGGGTATTTTTGTTATTACTCTTGCTGCAATTGGTATATTGGTTAGCTGGAAAAATAAATATGAGAATAAATTTCTTGTTGCTAGTTTAGTATTCCTTTCTATTTTTAGTTATCTTAAACAAGATGTTTTAGTTTTATTGAACTTGTTTATTGTTGTTATTGGAGGTTATGGTCTTTACCACATGCTTCGAATAAAGAGGTGGAACAATGATACTTTGAAAAAATTTGTTTTAATTATTATTATGTGTGGTGTTGCCTTTTCATGTCTTGCACAATTTAATAATCTAATTGAAGAAGGTCCAAATGAAGGGGTTGTCAAGGCTTTAGAATTCTTAGAAAAACAAGAACAAGGTGTTGTGTTCTCAGATTATACTAGAGGTATTTGGATTAACTCTGCTGGACAACCAAATGTTATGGATTCTCAATATAAATTTGCTCCAGAAGTTAATGAAAGATATGAAGATTCAACAAACTTCTTTTACACAAGAGATGTTGAAAATGCTAGTTTGTTTATTGAAAAATATGATATCAAATATGTTTGGGTAGATGAAGAATTAAAAGAAGAAATTTGGGATTATGATACCCAAGGTTTATTATTCCTTTTAGAGTATACAAATCAATTTAATAAGATTTATTATAGAGAAGGAGTAGAAATTTGGGAAGTTACTAAAGAAGAATGAAATGGGTAATATGGGTTGCATCTTTTATAGGTTTATATTTAGGTATATTTTGGTTACATATAATCCTTAAAAAAGATAAAATTGTTAGTAAAATCAAACATTTTCCTACTATTAGTTTAGTTGTTCCAGCACATAATGAAGAAGAGGGATTACCTAAAACAATACATTCTATTGCTAACTTAGATTATCCTAAAAACAAAATCCAAGTTATTATAGTTGATCATGGTTCTAAAGATGATACTTGGGATGTTGCAAAAAGGTTAATCAAAAGATACAAGGATTTGAATATTAAACTTGTGAAAAAAGAACATGAATCTTCACACACAAAAGCGCATGCTTTTAATGCAGGTTTGGCACATGCAACTGGAGAATTTGCTGGGTGTGTTGATGCTGATACAATTTTATTGAAAGAATGTTTAAAAGAAATAATACCTGAATTTGATAGTGAAAGAATTGGTGCTGTAATAAGTACAATCAAAGTAACAAAACCAACAAATCTTTATGAAAAAATTCAACACTTAGAGTACATATTTTCTACTTTTATGAGGACTTTAATGTCTAAAATTGAAACTTTGCATGTTACTCCTGGTGCACTTAGCCTCTATAGAAAAAAGATTTTTGATAAACATGGAGGGTTTGATGAAGAAAACATAACTGAAGATCTTGAAATGGCAATGAGATTACAAAGTCTTGGATATAAAGTGAGAATTGCTGTGGGAAGTATTACTTATACAAAGGTACCAAATACTTTCAAGTCCTTGTGGAATCAAAGAGTTCGTTGGTTTAGAGGTTTTATTTATAATAATGTGAAATACAAAAAGATGTTTATGAATAAGGAGTATGGTTCAATGGGTACTTTTCAGTATCCTGTCAACATTCTTACTTTGGGAACAATTATTTTATTGGTTGTTATGATGAGTTATGAGTTGATTAGAAGAATTATATCTTATGTTGAAAGATTCTTAATCATTAAATGGGAAATTATTGCATTTGAGTTTCCATCATTGAAGGAAGTTATATTTAATCTAGACATAAATCTTGTTTTTCCTATTGTAATTTCCTTTTTTATTGCATTTGCTATTTATCATTTAGCACATAAAAATTTAAAAGAGAAGTGGAAATATCCTTTTGCATTAGCTTTATATATTTCAGTATATCCTTTGTTAAGGAGTATGCATTGGATCACTGCTATCTATAAAGAATCAGTAAGAGCGAAGAAAAAATGGTAAAACAAACAATTCCAAGATATATCTTTTTGTCTAGTTTAGCAATAACTGTTGTTATCTTTGTTGCTGGCTTAATGTTAGGGTATAACTTAGATGGCTTAAGGAGTGCTGATGTTATATCTGAACTAGAATTGAATGAGCTTGAAACTGAAAGTTATGTTGTTGAACAATTATTCTGGGATAGTGTTGAAGGTGAAGGTTGTGGTAATGTTGATATCCGATTGAGTATAATGTCACAAGAGTTAGCTGAATTAGGGAATAATCTTATTGCTTATGAACAAAAAAGTTTGTTTGCTGATGAAGAGTATCAACTTCTTGCTAGGCAGTATTTCTTGCAAGAGATTAGAGCTTATGTTTTGTTTAATAGTTTACATGATAAGTGTAATTTAAGTCAGGATGTAATCTTATTTTTCTTTGATCCAGAGGATTCTGAATCAGAAACTCAAGGGTATGTGTTGGATAAGGTTGTTAGTCATGCAAATAACACAGTGGTTGTATTTTCAATTAATGCCTATTTTGAAGATAACGCAATTGATTCTATGGAATTGTATTACAATATTACTGAATTACCTACTTTAATAATTAATGGCGATTTTAAACAAGAAAAGTATATTAGCTATTCTGAAATTAAAGAGGTATTAAATGCTACATTTGTCTAAATAGAAAATTTGGATAAATTTATAAGTTAGTTTTGTTTTATTATTGTTATGAAAAGGCTTTTGCTAATCTTATTGGTTTTATTATCAGGTTGTGCTCTATCTGAGGTTTCTGAAGATGGTGTTTATAGTAATCAATGGTATTCTATTGATGTTCCTGAAGGCTGGATAGTTGCAGAAGCTGAGGATGGTCGAGTTCTAAGTTTATTGAGTACTGGTGATGATTTTGTAAATATTGCTGTTGAAGTTACTGAAACAGATTTGACTTTATCAGAAGTTTGGGATGATGAAAAAGATAGATTAGAAAGGTCTGAATGGTGGGTTGCTACACATCCAATACAAGAACAGACAACTACTTTGGATAGTGAATTTGCTTATACTATTTTTTATGAATATTATTTAGGTCAACCTTTATTAGCTCAAGGAGTTGTTGCTGTACATGATGGGAATAGTTTTATTGTAACTTTGCAAAGTGTTGATGGTGTTTTTGATTCTGAATATGCTACTTTAGAAGCTAGCTTAAATAGTTTTGAATTTAATTCTTGAATTTACTGAAGTTTATGTTCAAATAATTAGTTTGAGTTAGGATGAAATCATAACTAATAAATCATTTATCCAAGTACAAAAATCTGATGCAGCAAATGCTCCAGAAGGTCCGAATGTGGTAGCAATTAACCAGAAAAGGAATCCAAAAATTACAGGGATTAAAATTGCACCTATTATAACTGCAATACAAAGAATGTTAGAAGGTCCAGGTTTTGAACCTAAAGATTCCATTCCAAATTCTATTGGCAGAGGTAAAGGAAAATAACCCCAAACAAAACCAAATATAAATGCAAATGGAATAGTTAATACTCTAAGTATAACATTTGCTGCAGAACCTAGTATTATTGAAACCCACAAAAAACCCATTATTACTGAAGGTCCAGCTGTTAATATAAATCCTAAAAGAGCACCAACAAGAAATCCCGTCCCTGCAGTTAAACCACTTGTAACACCTTCAACAATCCAATTTACTGCATCTGTTGCCAGGTTTACCACAAATGCAAGAATACTTGGTAAAAATCTTACCTTTTGGATTAAAAAAGCAAGTACAATTAAAGTTAATAATAAGCCCCAATGAGAAATTAAATATTTTAGTGCAACAAAAAATAATCTTACAATCCCCTCCATGCAAATTTCCATATTGTGTGCAAAGATTTATATATATAAAAAGGTATTTATTTAAACCATGAATAAAAGAGGTCAGGCAGGTGGTGTTGCAAAAAAAGCAGGTGCTGGATTATTAAAAAAATTATTTTCTAGTAAACCTAAAGAATCTTCTGGTGGTAGTAGTGAAGAAAAATCTTCATTAGGACTAAAAACTGTTTTCATTATTATTGTTGTTTTGCTTTTATTGCCTATAATTGGATTCTATGCTTATAATTATGCAAGCTCATCACAAGGACAGGTTAATGTGCAAAATGCAATAGATTTTGTTAAGGAAAATAATCCTTTTACTTTATATTCAGGAATGTTAGGTGAAGCACAAACAGGAGATATTTGGGGAGGGTCAACAACTAATTCAAGTAGTACTAAAAAAGGAGTTGATTTGGATGGAATTGATAGTGTTTCTGGTGATTCTGTTCCAGCGGGGATAGATTATTTCTTGCTCGAGTATGATATTGATTATAATAATATTGATTCTGATGGTGTAGAAGCTGAGTTTTTTTGTGAACTAAGAGAGGGAGATACTATTTTGGGATATGGAGAGATTATGCCTTCAACAAGTGTTTTGTTGAAAAGAGGTGTTGATGTTTTTTGTAGGATTGATAATTCTATAATTGCTAACTTGGATGGAGTTTATACTGTTGCTGGATGGTTTAGTTTTCCTTATGCAACAGAAGATGTTACACAAAAAGTTTATTTTATTCAGGAAGATGTTTCTGATTTTTTAGATGAAAATGATAGAGAGTTTTTTTCTGCTTATGGAATTGATAAAGATTTAACAAAAAGTTATTATAATGGAGAGCCAGTTAGTGTTACAATTGATGAAGATGATCAACCAGTTATTGTTAGAGATTATTCAACTCCTACTTTAGGGTTATTTTTAGAGAATGAATGGAGTGGTTCTGTTGAAGAATTAATTGATATGACTTTGTATCTTCCTTCTGGTGTTACAATTGATGAGGACCTTACACAAAACCCAAGTCTTGCTTGTCCTTTGACATACAGTGGACAACAAACTAGAAAAAATGTTTACAAGTTAAGTTCTGGTGGTGATGAAAATATTTTGAATCAGGATTTCTTGTGGGGTGCTAAGATTGAAGAGAAAAAGTTTTCATGTTGGTTAAATATTGAAGAGAGTATTTTTGGTGATGCTGATTATGTTGATCTGGATTATGAAGTAACTTTAGATTATTATTATATGACAGATGAAGAAACTACTGCTATTGAAATTAAAGGTGAAGGAGAGAGTCCTGTTGAAGATTATGGAATGGAAGGACAAGAGGAGGCTGAGCCAGTTTCATGGTAAAAAAAGTTTTTCTTATTTTAGTATTGGTTTTGTTGGCTGGTTGTGATTTTGCTACTAATTCTGGAGAGATTATTGAAGAAACTGCTACTGGTTGTCCTTATAGTTGTCATTCTGGTTCAGATTCTTTGGATGTTGAAATTTTAAATCCAGATCCAAATTTGCCTGAAAATTATAGAGAGGTTTATGAGTTTAGTGAGTTTGCACCTGAGTTGTATATTTCTAATGACGGTGAAGCTGATGTTACTATTGGTTCAGCTTGTATATCTGGATTGAATCAAGAAGTGTTTGGTTTTTCAGGTTGTGAGTGTCAAGATTTTAGTGTTGTTGTTAATGAACCTGATTCTAGTGATTATAGAGAAACTAGAGTTTACTTTGCAAGTTATTCTCCTTCATTGATTGATGATAATGTTTTGGATCAAACTCTTAACTTTTATACAAAGTATGAGTATACAACTTATGGTTTGTTTGAAGCTTGTATTAAAGGTGATGTTAAAGAAGAGGGTTGTGATGCTTATGGTAATGTGTTGGATGTTTCTTCTGAAGGGCCTGTTACTGTTACTGAAATTTATCAAGTTTTAAGACCAACTGGTTCTGCTGTTGATTTGGAACTGAATGTTGCTGTTAAAGTTGATGAAGGAAGAAGTGAGTGGTTGATTGCACAAGAAGATGCTTCTAGTTATGATTGTAGTATTGTTGCTGAACATGATCCAATCATTAAAGTTAATGCTTACATGGAAGAGTTGTATGGATCTGTTTCATGTCCAGATATCTTGGTTGAAGATGGTGAAGGACAGACAACTTGTATTATTAGTGGTGTTCCATTATCTGATTCAGATGGTAATCAGATTAGTAATCGTTATAGTCAAGGTTATCTTGAACTGGAATATGGATATGCTAGGATGGATAGTGTAGAGTTTAGAGTTGTGCCACTCGGATAGAAACTTTAATAAATCATAATCATATTATATAACTAAAAGGAGGGTTTAGAAATGAACTATAAATTAATTGGATTAATGCTTTTACTACTTGCTATAGCTGGTTGTTCTGAAGGTGGAACAACAAGTACTACAGAAGGTTATTATTCTTGTTTTGGTGATGAAAACCAAATGATCGAGGCTTATTTTGCGGATTATGCGCCAATGAGCTCTGAATCAAATACTTACCAACCTGGTGAGCAAATTGATATTGAAGTTGTTTTAGAAAATAAAATGCCTACTGAGATTTCTGAAGGCAAAGTTAAAGTTAGGTTAACTGGAGATGCTGCAATTGATACTATATTTTCTGGTGCTAGTGTTGAAACAAATACTGATCTTTATGCTGCTGATCAAGACACATGTAATGCAAATGATGATGAAGTTAATATTGGACCTTTGGTTTATCTAAAAGAAATAGATACAAAAATTTCAAAAGATATTGAAGGACAGTATTGTTATGAAATGCCTGTTGAAGTACAAGGGTTCTTATACTTTACAGAAGATGAAACAGAAATTGGTGATAACTTGCCATCTGGTGCTAATCCACCATCAAGTGTTAGGATTACTGCTATTGAACAAGAGATTGTTGATGTTGACAGAGATTCTAATACAGGTGAACTAAGGTTTAAGGTTACAATTCAAAACACTGGTGATGGTACTATTGTTGAAGATCTTGATGAATGTTTCCAGTACAGAGAAACAGGTTATAGAGAATATGTTACTTTGAGTGTTGAAGGTGCTTATAGACCTGAGTGTTCAGAAGAGGTAAAATTGTCTAGAGATACCAAAGAAGAGATTATAACTTGTAAAGTTTACGATGTTGATGTTGGAAATCTTGGAAGTAATCCTAGTGAGATTAAGTTTACATTGGATGGATTTGCTTATGAAGATTCAATTGATGCAGTAACAATCTGGTTAGAACCATAACTTTTTTTTCTTTATTTTTATTAACTATATTCTATTTAGCACAAAAGTTTAAATAGTAGAAATCTCTGAACTTGTTTGGGGGAAAAATAATATGGTAAGTATGACTTATGATCAAATTTTATCAATGATTGAAAAAGAGAAAGGATTGACTAAAGAGGATATTGAATCCAGGATTAAAGACAAATTAAGTCAGTTATCAGATCTGATTTCTAAAGAAGGTGCTGCGCACATTATTGCAAATGAACTTGGTGTTAAGTTGTATGATGCAAGTGCTAGAAAAATTCAAGTTAAAGATTTAAATCCAATGTTAAAGGGATTTGAAATTGTTGGGAAAGTGTTAAAGTTGTATGAAATTAGAGAATATAATACTGGGATGAGAAAGGGTAGAGTGGCTAACATGTTTATTGGTGATGAAACTGGTTCTTGTAGAATTACATTGTGGGATGAAAATCAAATTCAAGAAATTGCAGATGAAAAAGTAAAAGAAGGCGATATTGTAAAAATTATGAATGGTTATGTTAAAGAGAATAGAGGTTTTATGGAATTGCAACTTGGTTCTCAAGGTTCTTGGGAAATAAACCCTAGTGGTGTTACAATTGAAGCAAAAGGTTTAGGTCAAGTTGATGGTGTTAAAAAAGATATTAAAGATATTAAAGAAAATGACAATGTTAAGTTGGTTGGTACTGTTGTTCAAATCTTTGAGCCAAGGTTTTACGATGCTTGTCCTGATTGTAAGAAAAAGTTGAGTTATGGTGAAGAAGGGTTTGAGTGTGCTACACATGGTAAAGTTGAAAGTAAGGCTCAGCCAATCTTAAATATATTCTTTGATGATGGTACTGATAATGTTCGAGTTGTTTGTTTTGGTGATAATGTGAACAAAGTTCTTGATATTGAAGATGCTACTGTTCTAAAAGAAAATCCTGATAAGTTTAAAGAAGTACAAAGGAACATTGGTGGTAAACAGTTAGAGATTATTGGTAAAGTTACTAACAATACTTTTTTTAATCGGTTAGAAGTTGTTGCTAATGCTGTTAAGGATGCAAATCCTCAAGAGCTGGCAATGGAATTAAAAGAAAAAAAAGAGGCTTAAAAAAGCCCTCTAAAAAAACTAAACTTTGGTTTCATTGTGTTCAGCAAAAACCTGTTGTCTTCTTTCCACTCATCTAATGCTGCGTTCACTTCTTCTTGTGTTGCATCTTCTTCAAGACCTAGTGCGGATGTAATCTCTGAAATCTTTGCTTCATGTGCTGCTTCTAAAACTTCTTCATCTGTTAAAGATTCATCAAGTTCTAATAACACTCTTAGCTTTTCTACTTTGATTTCCAGCAATGCTCCTTTGATCTCTTCTTCAGACTCTACACCAAGATGGTCCATTGCATCTTCTTCAAGATCAGCAACACTGTCATCTAATGCATCTAACAACTCACCAATGGAATCGTTTTCATCTAATCCAAACCTTTCCATAAAGTAATTAATTGCCTTTATAGCTAAAGTATGAATTGTGTGTTCTTTTCTAGGGTTTAAATCTTCTTCAAACTCCATTCCTTCCATTAACACCGGTTCTGCATCAACCATAGTGTCTGTATCTAATGTCTTTACTGATTCAAATGCAAATACTGATACACTTGACATCACTAACAAGGCAATCAAAAGCCCTGCCATTCCTAATTTTTTTGTATTCATTTTTCCCTCCTTTCGAAACCCTTAAAAGTTTCGAGTTCTTACATATCCATTACTTGAAACAAGTCTTAATAGGTTGGAGGAATAAGCTGTAAAATGGTGAAACACAATGAAACTAAGTTCCAGAACACTGTGATGGTGATTGCTTTTCTTTATGCTGGAATATCTTTCATTTTAGGGCTACTTTCTCTTTGGATGTATTTTAGGGGAGGAGATTCTGTATTGTTACAAAGGATGTTAGTTACAGGCAAAACTGCTCTTCCAGTGCTTATGATGCAAAGGATTTCTCTAGTTTTGGTTATAGTGAGTTTTTGTAGTTTTGTTATAAGTTTGCTTTCAGGTATGGCTTTGATGAAAGTTAAAGAGCACCATATTGTGAAAGAGGTTGAGAAGAAAGCTGAGAATGAAATTAGTGAAGATGTATTGTTGCCTGAAGAAAAGAAGGTTGTTCATATCTTAGAAGATAATGATGATGCAATGACACAGAAAGAGTTGGTTAATGAATCAAAGCTGTCTAAAGTTAAGATACATAGAATCTTGAAAAGGTTAGAAACTAAGAAGGTTGTTAAGAAGTTTTCTTATGGTATGACTAACAGGATTAAGTTAATTAAGAAATTGAAAAAATGATGTTTGTAACACATTTGTTTGTTGGTGTAGTTGTTGGTTTACTTTTGAAGGATTATGGTTGGTGGTTTTTTGTTGTTTTTGTTCTTGCTTCTGTGTTGCCTGATATTGATGCTCCTAAAAGTAAAGTTGGACAAAGCTTTGGTATTCTTTCTTGGTTTGTTGGATTGTTAGGACATAGAGGAGTTTTTCATAGTTGGTTAATTCCTTTTGTAGTGTTTGTTCTTTTGTATCTCTTTGGATATTTTTCTTTAGGGCTTGCTTTTTTCTGTGGGTATTTGCTGCATTTAGTGTTGGATGCTATGACTTTGCAAGGGGTGAAGTTTTTTTGGCCACTTGGGTGGCAAGTAAAGGGTTTTGTTAGAACTGGTGGGTTTGTTGAGTATTTTTTGCTGGTTTGTTTGGCGCTGTTTTTGCTGTATAGATTGTTTTAATGTATAGGTTAGTTTACTCTAATTTATTTAAACTTGTTTAGCTTTGTTGTTGTTATGGAATCATATAGATCAAGAACAGATATGACCTTAAAACAAAGGTTATTTAGAACAAGTCCAGGACAAATTTCTTTAGCAGGACATACTGTAAGTGGAGTTGGAGGTTTAGCATTGGGACTTAGTGATGGAAATGAAAGTAATGTTGATTTTTGGTGTGGTTTGGTTGCTGCTGGTGGATTAAACAGTATTACAAGTGGAGTTGCTGGGCTTTCAACAAGAAAGGCTGAACATAGTAAAACTGCACAATATTTTATTTGGAGTGCTTCTGGAGCTGGTTTTTCTGCTGCAACATTTACAGCTTGTTATGTTGTAGGAACAGGTCTTAGAAAATTTTCAGAAAATGTTTATCCTCTTGTATAGTAGTCAATGCTTATACTGACCCTATGGTCTAGGTCTGAAACCTCTAACATTACCTTTTTTTGTAACAACTTGTACTTCTAATTTTTGATAATCTTTTAATGTGCCTTCTTCTGAAAGACCTAAAAGACCTCTTGCTACAGAATCTAAATTAGGATCTAAATCTACATGAGATTTGTATCTAGCAAATCGGAATTCAAGAAGGCCATCATTCTCAACAACACTTTCAATTGTGTCTCTGAAACACCCATAACTTGCCAGCCTTGCTGTTTGTCTAAATCTATCACTAAAACCTTGAGTGTTAGAGTAATGGAGCATAAAACTTTCACTTGCAAAGAATGTACCATCTGTAACTGCTTTTCTTGGGAATCCTAAACTTGCCATAGGATTACCATTTAAATCAACAATATATAAGGTTTATGGATAATTTTTTAAAGGGTAAAAAAATCTTAATTGTATAAATTAATCAGGAGATGATAATATGGCAGTAAAAAATGGCGATACAATAAAAATTGATTATACTGGAACTTTAGAAGATGGTAGTGTTTTTGATAGTTCTTCAAATCATGGTGCACCTTTGGAGTTTGAAGTTGGATCTGGTAAAATCATAAAAGGTTTTGACACAGCAGTTGTTGGTATGGAAAAAGATGAAGAAAAAGAAATTACATTGCAACCAGCTGATGCTTATGGAGATATAAAACCAGAGCTAGTTAAAAAAATACCTAAGGAACAATTACCTAAAGAACAAGAACCTAAAGTTGGTATGGTTTTAGGAGTGGGTTTACCAAATGGTCAGCAAATTCCTGCAAAGATTACTGAAGTAACTGATGCTGAAGTGACTGTTGATTTGAACCATCCACTAGCTGGAAAAGTTTTGAACTTTAAAATTAAAGTTGTTGAAATTATCCCTAAAGCTTAAGGGATAAATTTTTTTATTTCTTCTATTAATGGCATTAACTTGTCTTGGTTTTCATAGAGTGCTAATGCAAGTGTACAATACAAGCCATACTTTGAATAATTAATAGCTCTTCTTTTGAATGTTGGTTTGTATTTCTTAGGGTGGGATCTTACAGTGCTTCTAACATTAGGATGCTTTGGTTTGTGGCCAGACTTTCTGTACAATTTCATTAGTTCTTTGCCATTGATTAATTTGATGCCATATGTGGATGCATCTTTGTAGCACCTTGGTGTAAAGTCTGTTGTTGCAACCATTACACCTCTTTTGCCTAGCCTATTACATGTTCCAACAAACCTCATAAACTCTGCATAAGGTACATTCTTCTTATGATCTTTACATTCTACATATGTTTTTAGAAAAAGGCCATATTGGACATCAATTTGGTCTCTTACACCTCCTCTTGAAATGGTTACATCTCTTTTAACTCTTTTTTTACCTAGGTTCTTGTATAGGTGTTCTACAAAGATTTCTAGTGATTGCCATTTCATATATAGTCAATTATTAGCATTTTTTATAATAACAATTGGATAAAATCCGGAAATATTTCAGGTTTTATGGAAAGTTTCCGGAAATCTTGATAATTTTTATAAATAAAGAGATCTTAAAATTGGATAAGGGGGTGGAAAGTTATGTTGACTATGTGTAGAAAATGTACAATGGCAGGTGCAGTACTTTTATTATTATTAGGTGCTATATTTTTGTCAGTTGATTTAGGTGTATGGAATTTCTTTGGAATCAATTGGTGGACAGCTTTATTCTTGGTAATAGGTGTTGTTTTCTTGCTAAAAGAACAGTGTGATTCATGCTGTGATTTAAGACCAAAAACTAAGAAGAAAAAGTAATTTTTTATTTTATTTTTTTTATATTAATAATATTTATAAAAGAGGAGTGTATTTGTTAGAGTATGGTAGATGATTATGAACCTCCAAAAGAAGGTTTAGAGAATACTGCTCATGTATATGCAGGAGGTAATGTGGTACTTTATGGACATTCTGGTCCTCCTCAAGAAATACATCCTTCTATAAGATTAGAAGATCTTTGTACTGATGAAGTATTTGCAGTTCCTGTTTATAGGAAAGAACTTTCTGATGTAGAAAATGAGTAGGGTCAGTATAAGCTTTGACTGCTTTGGTATTGCACATAAGGATGCTATATGAAAGTTAACAAGTAAAAGAATAAATATCTTCCCAATTTTCATAAGTATTTTCTGGAATCCATTCAGGAGGAATTCTGTATGCCCTATAGATATATGCTTCACCATCAACTTTGGGAGCATTATATTCCCAGACTATTTCATTATTAATATTTACTTCAAATATTCTTCCTTTTTCACCTTCATCTATTAAAGTATTACCATTTGGAAGTCTTTGTGCTGAACTGATAAATGTGCTGTAAAATCCTTCTTCTTTGTATTGCCAAACTTTTTCAAATGTCACTGGATTAAATTCTACAATTCTTGAATAGTCTCTTGTATATTTTTGGATTAAATTGTCTCCTCCATAACCAGATTCCCCACCGTTATCAAAGACTAAAATATTTCCTTCTCCTGGAAGTCCTTTTGGAATCATGTGGGCATGATGTTGGCCTATAAATTGTTTTAAATCTTTTTCAGGACCTTCATTGAAGTCAGGACCTACTTTCCAGACTATGTCTCCTGTTTCATGATCTATAATAGCGATAAAGTTTGCTTCTCTTGAACTTATGATAATATTTTTAGGATCGAATCTTGAATCATCATGAATATTTTCTCCTAATCTCGACATGCTGTTTATGTGTAACCAATCTCCTCCAGTTTTATTTATTGCTTCTAATTCAGTTTCATTAAAACCCATTTCATTAATATGGTCTGTACCATGCCATTCGAATCCAGTCAGATCACCTTGCCAGTTTACTTCATAGATTACATCATCTAATAATTTTCTTTCACTTATTTCTGGAATTGTTTTATCTAAATGAGATAATATTAATGTATTTCCTTGTTGAATTTCATCTGAACAAGGGGAGAAATATCCTACAGGGTTGCCTTCTCTTTGGTAGTCATGATGTTGTCTTGACATCATTATTCCAGTATTGGCATCATCCCAGTTTGAGAAAGACCATTCTTCATTTCCATCCCAATCTAATTGAACTAATTCTATTGTATCGTGATGACCACTTGTTTTAAAGTAACTATTTCTTGAGTTTTTTGTTCCTATTATTGATCCAGAGGGTAGCATTTTTACTGGTGAACCAGCTATTTCCCATTCTTTTATTATGTTGCCATCCATGTCAATTAGGGTTGCACTATGTTTTTTTAGAACAGATCCATCACTGCTATAAAGGGTGTATCCATCACAGGTTTCTGATTCGCTGTTTGTTAGAAAAACAGCTATTAATGTAATGATTATTATACTTATTATTGAGATTATTAGGATTAACTTTTTTTTCATTAAAATTATAGTGTTTTTAACTGTTAAATAATTTGCTGATTCTATAAGGATGATTTAATCTTCATTCTTAGTTGTTCCCAATTAGAATTAAACCCTTTAAGTTCTAAATCTTATAAAAATACAAAAACTGCAGTCAACACAAAGAATTTCCCTACTAAGAATAAAAAACTGGGAATAATCTTGGTTTAATATCAAAATACTTATAAATAATTCATAAGTTACAACCAATATGGCTGAAAAATATTACATTATGCATAATCCTTTAACATTTAATCTCATGGATTTGCATGGAAATATTCAAGATACTCATGAATTATTGGCACATCTTACTAGCAAAGATGTAAGTCAGCTAGATCCTAATAATTATTTGGACTTCTTGAGGTTTGATTTAAGAAAAGAAAGACAGGGAATGGTTGAAACTTTTGGAATGGAAAGCTATGCTGTTCATTATATTGCCAATCAATTAGCTAGACTAAGACCTGATTCGGAAGTTGTTCTTTCAGATGGTAAAAGAAAAACATTAGATAAAATAATTCAAGAAAGAGGTAAACCTGAGGCAATCTTTATGACTTCTATGAGTTCAAATTTTCCAACAGCTGTAGCTACAATAATTCCTCTTAATCAAGCAAGAATACCAACAATTATAGGAGGGATTCATGTATCAACAAGTCCAGAGGATATTGATACATTTGTTAGAAATGTTGTTCCTAACCCTGATTTAGTTAGTCAAGTAAAGGGAGCAGGAGATTCCAAAACATTAATATCAGTTTTACAAGATATTCAAGATGGCAAACTAAAACCAGAATATATTGGATATGAAACAATGGAAGATGGTATTTGGGGTGCTGAAAATGTGGTTAAAATGGATCCAATGCAAATGGAATTACTAAAAAAAGTTCCTGTAGTAGGTAAAGTTTTAGGAAGAGAATTTAAAATTAATGCAACAACTCCTTATTTAGGATGTCCATATTCATGTAGCTTTTGTTCAATATCCACACTACCTAAAGAACAAAGAAAGTTCCAATCAAGGGGCTCTGAAGATTTTGTTGCAGAATTGCAAGAATACCAAAAAGATGGTGTTAACTTCAGCAATAGATTTTTCTTTTTTCTACCTGATAATTTACTTTTGGGAGGAAAAAGATTACATCAGATATTAGATAGAATTATTGAAAGTGATTTAAAAATAAATTATGCTGCTCAAATTTCAATAGAAGTAGCTAATAATGAATCCTTACTAACAAAATTAAGAGAATCTGGAGCAACACATTTTTTTATTGGTCTCGAATCCTTGGATTTAAGAAATTTGGAAGCAATTGGAAAGAATGCTGTTAAGGATATTAAAAGAAAAAAATTAACTGTTAGAGATTATTATGCTCAACAAATAAGAAAAATTCAGGATTATGGTATTTCAATACATGGAGCATTTATTTTAGGGATGCCTCATGATTACTTTAGGAGTCCTCAAGATCATACAGGGATTGAAATTGCTGATTTTTGCATGGAACAGCATATAGGATTGCAACCTTGTTCTTTGACTGACTTGCCAGGTTCAAGAAATTTTTCAGAAAGCCAAGCAAATGGAAATTGTATTTATGGAAAACAAGGAACAATGGATTATTTAGTTTCTTTGTGTATTTCAGATTTAACTGAAACCAATAGAACTCCTCCAGAATCTTTAGGTTCAAGTCCTTTAACTGTTGCTTATATGGCTTATGATGCAACACAAATGGCAGGTTCAACCTGGCAAGCTATGAAGAATGGATTATATATGGCAAGAAAATCATGGCAACATCCAACAAAAAATGGCAATCTTTCATTAAGAGATAGATTGGATGATTCTATTTGTTCTTTCGCATCTCAATTAGTAGTTAGCCAATATAAAGACCATGGCGATAGTGTTGCGCATTCAAATGAGGTAACAAGAGGTTCATTTGAAAGATTATATAAAGCAGAAGAAAATCCAGAAGTAAGAGAAATGTTCAAAGATTTTGTGGAACAATTCAGATAAAGTTTTTTAGGGTAGAAAATAAGTTCTAAATCTTATAAAAATACAAAAACTGCAGTCAATACAACTAATTTCCCTACTAAGAATAAATTAAATTAAAAAAAGAAAAAAAATCTTTATTTTCGCACGATCAAGATCAATGCTAAAATAACGATTAATACTGCTAAAATACCGAAACCTAGTTTCAAAGCTGTAACAAAACTTGTGTCATCTGAATCTACTGTATTACCATCATCAGCTGAAACAACAACTGTTCCATCTTCTGCTACTACTGCACCTTCAACACTCAAGCTAGTTTCACTAGATACTTCATTATGACCATTGTCGTATAATACGTCAACTGTCAAGGTGTATAAACCATCAGCTTCTGCAGGAACTGCAAATGTGAAAGTTACATCACCTGAAGATTCTTCATCTTCGTTATCTATTTCAGTATTTGTTAATTCATCAAGGTAAGTTGATAATTCTAAACCTAAAGCTTCATTAGAAACTGTTACTTTGATGTCTTCTTCTTTGTTGTCACCCATGTTTTCCAATCTAACTGTAACACTAGTGTATTCACCAGCATCAACTGAATTGTCAACTAGGATGTCTTGAACTCTAACATCGTGTCTAACATTGCTTACTCTGATAGTTGCTTCTTCTCTTACATAGTCTTCATCATCGTACATTTCGATGTAAACTGTGTAATCTTGCTCTGAGATCATGTCATCAGGTAATTGTAGGTTTAGGGTTTTCTTATATGAAACACCATCTTCAACATCAAACATGTCAGAAGCTGTGAATACATTATCATACTCGTAACCGCCTATCCAAACTTTTAAATTTACGTCTGTAGTTTCACCGGTACCTGTAAAGTAAACTTCAACAGGGACGCTATCGCCACGCTCAACGTACACTGTTTCAGCATATGAGATACCAGAGATTCCAATGTTCAAAAAATCATAATTTGAACTTTCATCTGCTAGTGCAGGCGCTGTCAATAAAGTCAGTGCCAACATCAATGCAATAAATAATTTTTTCATTTTTATATCGTCCTCCTAGGAGTAATATTTGTTACCATTTGAGAATTAGGACTCCTTTATAAACCTTTCGATGTGTTGTTACTTCAAAATAGTTGCTGTTTGTTAAATATATACCCGAATATAGAGAGGATAATTGTTATTCCATAAAACATGTATAAATTAAGAGCATTTACTTGATGAAATACACTCAAGAATAAACCAAAAAATACCATACAAACCATTGAAAATACTAGTGTAAATAGGCTAGTTTCTAAGATATCTAGATCTTCAAATAGCATCCTAGTAAATAAATATCCTGGTAAAATCAGTACAATTATCCCAATTATTGCTCCTATCATTGTTCTATCTCCACTGTGTAATATATGTTCTGTAAGCCTATATCTGCCATAATTAAGGCTGTATCATAACTCTGGTCAATATCCAAAGAATGACTAAATGTCGCAGATTGGCTATTATTTAGGCTTATATACTCTGTTTCAACTGTTTCTTGCTTAGCATAATTCCCATTGTTGTAGTACACTATATATATAGTGTAGTTATACTGTTCTGAATGACCTTCTTGGTTGTTTATAGTAAATTCAAGGCTAGAATCTGAATAATCATTGAAATAGAGCTCTGTAAAGCTAGAATCTGGCTTTGGGATGAAAATAAAGCCTAAAATCAGGATTATTGCAATTACTGTTACAAATGCCAATCCTGTATAGCTAAAGTCTTTTTTCATTTTTGATTAGTTTCTCTATTTCTTTGAAATCTGGGTTTAGTGAGTGTGTCTTTACTTTGTTTGCATTCAAATATGAATGGCATTTTTGTGAATAGCATATGCCTATCAAAGGTGTTTTTGTTGAGACTGCAAAGATCATTGAATGTAGTCTCATACCAATTAGATAGTGCATTGTTGAAACAAGGCTTTTTAGTTCCCTTGTAGGGATATCCTTGCTTATTGTTTTGAAGTCAGCTTGCTTGTTTAACTTTTGTTTAAGCTCTTTTGCAACACTTAAGTCATTCTCAAATCTGCTAAAAGGGTGCTTTGAAAATGTAATGAAAACAAACTGATGTTTTTTTGAATTTCTATTTATTAGATCTGCTAACTTATCTATAAATTTTAGATCTTTGTGTTTTTTTACAT
>JABHYY010000042.1 GCA_018653605.1 archaeon | reverse complement strand
TGGAATATTCTCTTTTTTTGTTTATACTTTGCATTTTTAGGATTAATTCTTGCATCTGCAGACATTTGTGCATAATCCATTTCAGCTCTACCTGTAGAAGAATTATCTGGATCATTTGGATGGATATGTACAGCTAATAAAAATTCTAGTTGGACTTCTAACTTGTTTCCTTCCATCGTTAAATAAGAAGTATCAAGCTCAACTTCACCAAACTGTACTCGTTGATACAATCTTTGAAAAGGGCTATTAAAAAACATCTTAAATTGAGAGTTCTAATTAATTATATATAAAGGTTTAGTAAGAAAGGTATTTAAGGAAGTTTAATATTATTACAAATATGATAACCAGATTTACTAAAATTGTTATACAAAAAGTAAAAGTTCCTAAAGAGGACCTTAATGCAGAGTTAATGTGGTTATCAAAGAGCTTAGGTTTGATGTCTGAAAGAGATAAAGAGTATTCTTGTTTTAGAATGTTCATTGAAATTATCAAAGCAAGCAAGAGAGGAGAAGGATTGTCTTCTGATGAGTTAGCTTATAGATTAAATTTAACTAGAGGTACTGTTATTCATCATCTAACTAAGTTAATTGGTGCTGGTTTAGTAAGAGTTGAAGATAATAAATATTCTTTGAGAGCAAAAAATCTTGAACAAACATTGAAAAAGATGAAACAAGATGTGCTTTCAACTTATGAAGAGTTAGAAAATTTAGGAAAAGAAATAGATAAAAAATTAGATTTATAGTGTGTGTGATTCATTCAAGGTTTTGTACTGGTAAAGATCTTCTACACTGAACCACAAAGCAATTTCATTCTTAGCATCTTCCTGATTTGCTGATGCATGAATTAGGTTTTTTACTGCCATATCTTTTTTATCAGCATGAGCAAAACTTACATGACTGTAATCTCCTCTAATAGTTCCTGGTGCTGCTGATTTAGATTCAGTCTCACCAACCATTTTTCTTACAATCTCTATTGCTTCAATACCTTCAAGAACAAAAGCTATTACAGGACCCTCTTTTAGAAAAGTAACTAAATTGTTTCTTACTTTTTCTCCTCTTCTTATTGTGATATCCTCAGTATAGTGTTTTTTTGCAAAATCTTCATCTACCCAAGTCATTTTCATTCCAATAACTTTTAATCCGACTTTTTCAAATCTAGATAGAATTTCTCCAACAAGACTTCTTTTTACACCATCTGGTTTTATCATAACAAATGTTCTTTCAATCATTATTTCACCCACTTAGTTGTTTGTGGTTTTCTTTTTAATTTTAAAATATGCATTTCACATTTTCTTGAACAGAACCAAACTGATTTACCTGATTTGTAAACAAATAATAAACCAGTACCTCTTGGCATGTCTTTTTTACAGAATGAACATTTGGACATTATTTCTTACCTCTTCCAATTTTTCTTGCTTCGATTTCAGTTTCTCTAAGCATTAGAATGTCTTTTAGTCTTACTGGACCTCTAACATTTCTTGTAAGAATTTTGTTTGCATCTTTACCATCAAGAACTTTGCATCTAACTTGAATAACTTCTCCTCTTGTTCCAGTTCTACCTACAACTTCTTCAACTCTAGCTGGAACAACTTCTCTAGCTGCTCTAGTTTTTTCCTTTAATGCTTTTTTATTATTCTGTGGTCTTTTGTCCTTCACTTTTTAATGCCTCAACTACTCTTTTGATTTTTGCTTTTGCATCGCCTTCTTGTATAACTGCAACTGCAGTTGTGGATACAGGGATTCCTGCTGCTGTGCCTAACTCATCTTTTCTGTCAACTTCAACAAAAGGAATGTTTTTCTCTTTACATAAAGGCCCTATGTGCATAACTATTTCTTTAGGGTTTGTATCTTTTGCAATAAGAATTAATTTTGCAGTTCCTTTTTCTGCTGCCTTAGTTGCTTCGTTAGCACCCTTCTTAATCTTACCAGAAGTCTTTGCATGTTCTACTGCTTCAAAAGCCATTTCTTGAATTTTTTTATTATCCATCTTTAAACCTCCATTATATCATTGGTTTGTTTATGAGAAAAATCTAGGCTTTATAAAGGTTTCCTTGCTTCAAAAGCAAGCTTTATAAAAAAATGAAGATTAAAGATGATTATGAGATTCGTAGTAATTGGAGATTTGCATGGTGTGAAGCCAAAAATATACTATCAGACCTATGATGCTATTATAGCTCCAGGTGATTTTTGTTCTTCTGATAAGATAAGAAATTATATGTTTAAAGTTATTGAAGAGAGGAAAAAAGATAGAAATTATGATAAAGAATGGTATGATCTCGTCGGAAAAAGAAGAGCTAGAAAGTTGGTTAAGGAAAGTTTAGAGATTGGGAGAGAGGTTTTGGAATATTTAGATTCTTTAGAAGTTCCTATTTACCTTGTTCCTGGAAATGCTGATTGGGTTTATCAAAGTAAAGATTGGAATTTTTTGAATAAAGATTATTTTGAAGATTATTTAATTAAGGGTTTGAAGAATGTTGTTAATTGTCATGAGAAGTTTGTTCCTGTAAATGAAGAGTTAGGAATTGTTGGTTATGGTTTATCTTCTAATCCTGAATTACCACAACATACAGAAGATATGGCAATGTTAACTCCTGAATTGTTTGAGAAAAAAGAAAAAGAGTATAATGAACAAAAAGAGATACTCTGTGAAGCTTTTAGAGAAAGGAGAAAAGGCAAGTTTAAGAGAAGAGTTATTTTCTTATCTCATAATATTCCATTTAATACTAATTTAGATATTATTAGAAACAAAAAAACTAGTAGAAATGGTCAACACAGAGGTTCTCTTATTGCTCGTGAGCTTGTTGAAACTTACAAACCAATTATTTGTATTGGAGGACATATGCATGAACATTTTGGTGCTTGTAAGATTGGAAGAACTACTGTTATTAATGCAGGGTTTGGTGAGAATGTAAATGTTTGGTTGGAAATTAATGACATGAAGAAAAAGGTTGAGTTCTATAAGGGTAATTAACCTTCTCCATTTATTATGTGTCCACTCATTACTTGTGTTAACATTGATGTTTGACCCAGAATTGCTCCACTAGAGTAAACATTTCTTAGTTGCAAAGGTCTAATATGAAGCCAATATAAAATCTCAGAAGTTCTTAAAACTTGTAATTTATCTATAACTAAAAATTCTTCATGTTCTTCTGCAACAAAATTTTTAATCCACATAGTTTCCTTGGCCACCCTATTATTAACTTTCCCTGCAAAATGTTTTGTTAATTTTGCTAGCCCATCATCTCTAACTCTCATTGTTATACCACCTGTTCCAGTTATCATCCATTCTAAAGTTTTTTTTCTTAGGTCTTCTCTTTCTTTAATTGTAACTCCATAAGTTGCTTTATTTTTAGCTGTATAAAGAGCAACATCAGAAATAGCTAGTTCTCTAGGATCTATAATTCTTAAAGTTGGTTTTCTTTTAATTTCATGAGGTGTGTAAATTTCCTCTCCAGCAAGATAAGCTGCAACTTGAGAAAGACCATATCTTTGTACTTCTAATTTCCATTGTTTAGGCATAGAATTAGGTTTTATAATTAATGTTTTTAAGTATTGTTAAGGTTTAGAAAAATTTCTTTGATCTAAATGTTCAAAAAGAATTTCTCTTCCATCAAGATACAATGTTATATCTCTATCACCGTCTCCATCAGTATCTGAAATTGCAGTTACAAGATTCTCTCCTTCAATCTCAAAAATAGGAGCTGTTACTAAATATCCTTGAACACCCTCATCCCAAGGGTTTATTACTATTTGCCATCTGTTAATGTAACTTTCACCTTCATCAGGAAAAACATATCTTGGAATTGCAGAAATTAAATCTTTGTTTCCATCGCCATCCATATCTATCTTTGCTTCAAATTCTCCTTCAAATGTATAAACTGCTCTTTCACCACAAGCAAGACTAGAACTAGCTAGAACAATAGTTGTTAATGCAGTTGTAATGAATCTCATTATTAAAATAAATTATAAAGAGTTTATAAAAATTTAGGAATAGTAATACTTGTTCTCTTTCTTTTGCTTTTTATCCATTTGTGAAGCTAGCTTGTTAATTCTCGGTCTTTGGTTTTCTTCATCTCTTCGCATTGTAATCTTTAATTCTTTTAGTAATTTGTTCATTCCATCTTCCATTGTTAATGGCTTGTGAAGTATACCTTTTACAGCTGGTTCACCTTCGAATACTAGGAGTCCTTGCGATAAAGAGTCCATGAAAACTAAATCGTGGTCAATTATTAATGCTGATATTTCTTTTGTTTCAATTACTTTGTTGATTGTTTTTGCTAGTGTTAATCTTTGTTCAATGTCTAAGTAAGCAGATGGTTCGTCCATTAATATTAAATCTGATCCTCTTGATAAACATAAAGCTATTGAAACTCTTTGTAATTCTCCACCTGAAAGAGTTTTTACTTGTTTTTGTAATATATGGTCGATCTCTAGAGGTGAAATTATCATTGCTTTGTAGGATTTTGTGTTGTATTCTTTAGTTTCTTTTTTTAATAATTGTTCAACTGTTTCTTCTGATTCTGATTTTAGATATTGTGGTTTGTAAGAGATTTTTAGTTTTAGGTCAACTTCTAATTGATCTGGTTTTATCTCTCCTGCTAAAAGTTTCATGAATGAAGTTTTACCAATTCCATTTGAACCCAAAATTCCAACAACTTGTCTTTCTCTTATTGAACCTTGTTGAATATCTAAATTGAAATTTCCTAGTTTTTTTTGCATTTTGGGCCATTGTGCAATTTCTTCAGTTTCAACTTGTTTTGAGTGTGCGTGTGTGCAAAACTTGATTTCTTTGTCTCTGAATCTTATATTTTCTTCTCTTAAAAATCCTGAAAGGTAAGTGTTTATTCCTGGCCTTGAAGATTTTAGTCCAGAGATTACACCATATACACTTGGCTTACCATAGACTATATGTATAAGGTCTGCCATGTAATCCAAAGTTACTAAGTCGTGCTCTACAACAATTACTGCTGTGTTTTCATTTGCTAAAGTTCTAATGAATTGTGCAATCTTTAACCTTTGTTTAATGTCTAAGTATGAGGATGGTTCGTCAAAGTAAATCACTTGTGCATCTTTTAGTGCTGCTGCAGCAATTGCTACTCTTTGTAACTCTCCACCTGAAATTTCTTTTATGTTAGTATCAAGTATTTTATCAATCTCTAATAGTTCTGTGTATTCTTTGAGTTTATTTTTTTCATCAACTTTTTTTAGTAAGTCTTTTACTTTACCATTAAAATTTTCTGGAATTTGTTCAACTCTTTGTGGTTTGTATGCTAGTTTGATTTTGTTTTTGTAAAGTTTTTTGAAGAAATCACCTAATGGTGAGGTTGAGTATCTTTTTATTGTTGCTTCTTTTCCTTCTTGAGGGATTAAGTTTCCTGATAGAATATTTAGAGCTGTTGTTTTACCAATACCATTTCTTCCAATGATTCCTATAACTTTTCCTGGTTTTGGGATTGGTAGGTTGAATAGTTGGAATGCATTTCTTCCATACCTGTGAATTGGAGGTTCTTTAAGTGCTTCTGGCAAGTTTACAATATCTAAAGCTTCTAGTGGACACCTGTTTGTGCATATTCCGCAGCCATTACAAAGATCTTCCTCAATGTAGGGCTTTGTGTCTTCACCTTTTGTTATACATTCTCCACCTGTTCTGTTCACTGGGCAGAGTTTTATACAAAGATAGTCGCACTTAGCAGGATTACATTTCGATCTCTTTACTATTGCTACTCTTGTCATATGATTTGATTAGAATTAGGGATTTATAGGTTTTGTGGTAAGATATATAAACTCTTGAATTGTTTTTATTGCTATGAAATGTGCAATCTGTAAAGGTAAAATTGAATATACATTCTTAGGAAAGATTAGAGGCGCTTTAATTGGAAAGAAAGCAGTTTGTCCTGTTTGCCAGAAAAAGTATAAAGATGAAGTAAAAGATCATCTTTAGCAAAGTTTAAATATTTCTTAACATTGATTTAAAAAATGGATGCTTTAAAAAAAAGAGTTTTATTATTTTGTGTTTCTTTTGCTATCCCAATAATCTTTTTTAGAATTGCTATATATTTTCTTTGTTCTAGAAATGGTTGTGAGTTTGTTCAATCAGTTACTGGTCTTACTGTTCATCATTTCCATTTTGGATTTATTTTGTTGTTAATTGGGTTATTCTTACTTATTTTCTATCCCAAAGAAGATAGAGTCCTTATTCCTTTAGGGTTAGGTGTTGGAACCATTGCTGATCAGTTTATTCCTTCATTATTTTTGGAGACAGAAAGAGCGCATGAATTGGCATTGTATTCTCAGAGTTATGTGGCTACCTTTATTTTGATGGGAATTGTTGTAGCTTTAGCTTTTGGAATTTACTATCTTAGAAAGAAATTCACATAATCTTTATATACTATAAGTTTAAATTCTTATTTTATGAGTGAATTTTTTTTTGAAACTAATAGAAGAATTGGAGTTGTAGTTCTTGCAGAATTTATAGCAGAAAATATTGGAAATTCATTGACTGCTTATTCCACAAAAGGATGGGACATAAACACTGACCTTTCTGTACCAAGCTATATGGCAGAGAGTATGCATGATGTTTATCCTAATGAATTTGTTATAAGAGGACCAGTTCAAGTTAATGAAAGAGACCATTATGCTGTTGCTGTTTTTGTACCAAAAGCTAAGTTTAAACATCCTGAAGATGTAGGGGATGAACATGTGAGTAAAGTTTTAGGTTATCTTAAAGATGCAACTGGTATGAAAATTTCTCCTGTTAATACAAATCTTGAAAATTTGTTAAGAATTCTAGAAAGTTAAAAGAAGCCCCATAAAATAAAGCCCATCATAACTAAAGAAGTTATCAACCCTAACAAAGGTATTACTGCTAACTTACCAATATTACAAGGACATCTAAATGCTCTTTTCATCTTTGGTGCTTTGTATCGCAAAATAATCAAACTTAGATTAACTGCTGCAAAAGTTAAAAATAAAAATAAGTTTGTTATGTTAGCAACAAGGTCTATCTCGCCAACAAATAGGAAAATGATTGCTACAAACATTGTGATAAGTATTGCTATCCAAGGCGTC
>JABHYY010000041.1 GCA_018653605.1 archaeon | reverse complement strand
TCCAAATCAGCCTGAATATCACCAATCATACTCTGCAACTGCGAAGGCCTACCAAACCTAACAACACACTCATCCTCTTTCAACTCAAGAATTTCATCCTCAGTTGCATCAGTACCAATTATAACAAAATCATCATTCTCAATCTGCAACCTAACCTCTCCAGGCACTAACTCCTCCCAAGAGCAACTGTTATCAAACTGAAAAATCACAGGCATAGGTGTCACAACTATAGAACACCCTCCAATAAACAACAATAAAACTAATAATAACCATCTCATAGCAAAATAAAAACAAAGTATCAGTTATAAAATTTACCCATACAACAAAGTACCAACAACAATCAAAGTATCCAAAATAACAAACCCAGAATAAATAACAACAATCCTTCTATCCTTATGTAAAATCCCATAAAATATCCACAAAGAAGAAAGTATAGCAAAAGTAAGCCAAGTATACATAGAAACTCCTTCAGCACTTTTATTCATCCAAATCTTCCAAACTTGAGGCATAGTCATAATCCAAGCAAACAAACCACCCACATAAACAAACTTATCAACATAACTAATTAATTTAGAATCAGACTTCTTTCTTCTTTTCTTATGATGATGATGTAAAACATGTGAACTTCTCATAAAATAAAACAACACAAAGACCTTTATAAAATTTTAGTTTAACCACTTATCCAAACCCTGGTTCTTCTTTTTCAACTTAGCTAACCCACTCTCAACCCTCTCAACACCAAACTCATGCCTATCAACCAAAATTTCTTTAACTTTCTCAACATCAATATCCTTAAACTCCAAATTATAATCTTTCTCAACAGGAATATTCTTAAAAATGTCATAAATTTCTTTCCAATCAAAATCAACATCAACAAAAATTTCTTCAGGCCTCTTGGACAACAACTTCATAGCTTTCTTTGGACCAATACCTTTTATCCCTCCAGGATTAAAATCAGTACCAACCATAATACCAAACATAATTAATTCATCTTGATTAATTTCTAAAGTCTCTAACAACTCATTCAATTCAACTAAGTAGGGTGATATCATAACTTGACGACCGCCAATCACTTTTCTTTTCTGGGACAGAGTCAAATTTAAAATCAATTTAGGCGCACCAAAAAGCAAAGAATCAAAATCCTGACTTCCAACAGCATAAACATCTTTCTTCTTACACATATAAGAACACTGAGCCTCAGCTTCAGAAGGTGCTTCAATAACAGGTATCCCCATAGCCCTCAACAACTCTTTACTCTCTTCAATCATTTCATCATTCAACCTCAACATCTGCCTAGAATACTTAGCCATCCCTTCCTCATCCTCATCCAATGCAGCCTTTTCATAATTTTTGCTTGCTTTCTCTTTATTTTTATTTCTAATTTCAGCAGTTTTAGCTTTCAATTCAGGAGGCTTACCATCAAACACATAAACCAACTTAATTCCCTTTTCCATCAAATTAATGTTTCTTGAGAATAAACCAACTAAATGTGAAGTAACTTTACCATTAGAATCCATCAAAGGAGTTCCATCTTGTTGTCTAATTGAAGCTAAGAATTGGTATAACACATTAAAAGCATCAATAGCAACCTTCTTCCCTTTAAGATCAGTCAATTTAAGATTTTTTCTTTCAACTAAATCTCCTAATTTTACTCCCATCCCCAAAAAATAAGAACACCAGTTTAAATAAGTTTTGTAAATTTAGAATTTTAAAATAACTAATTAGAAGTTTTATTTAAATCGCCAACATCATTATTATAAGAATCAACTATATTTTGTACCCTTGAAAAACTAACACCCAATGCACTTTTAACAGCATTGCCTGGAATAAGTTCAATAAAACGCCTACGATTATTTCTAGAACACATATTTAAAACATATCTCATTGTACCTAATATTTCTCCAATTTCTAAATTTGCAACTTGTAACCAGCCAGTAGACCTCATAGAAATCTCAACAACCTCACCATCCCCTAATTTCATATCAACAATATATTTTTTATTGATATCCTTAGGTATTTTATAACGAGCATTTACAGGAACTACACCCAAACCAATTCTCTCTCTTATTTTTTTTACAGGTCCAACAACTCTCATACAATACTTTAAACCTTCCATCTTTAAAAAGATTTCTAAGCAACACGCAATAAAGCTCTTTCTAAACTTATAACTCTTTTATCATCTTTACTAACCCTTCTCATTTCACCCAAAGCTTGAAAACTTTTTTCAATTTGCAAATCTGCATTAGGAACACCCTTTCCAGACAAATAATTATGCGCCCAACGATGCAAAACACATCTTCTCAAATTATAAACAGAATAAAAATCTACAAAACCAGGATCAATATCAAACAATTTCTCATAATCATATTCTTTATCTGTTATTTCAGGAATTGGCTCAACAGGATGGAAAGCACCAGCAGAATAAGTTAAATAATATGCAGCAAAGATTTGCATTTTTTCTTCTTCTTTAAATTGGATTGGACCTTCAATCAATCTAACTAAATCATCTTGCTGCCTTGCATAAGCAACTAACTCAAAATCTAAAAGAGGAAAAACCATAGAATCTCTTTCATAAACAACAAAAACATTCTTATGATGAAGACTATTATGACAAACAACATTAGGTTTTAAATCACTCAAAAAAGGCTTATAAGCTCTAACAACTCCTCTCATGTTCTTCCAACCACACAATTTCCCAATAGCTCTAAGTTCTCTCATATAATTTGCTTTAGCAAGTTTTCTTGGGAAAAAAACAATATTATCTGTTACTCTTTTGTGAAACTGAGCTAATCTTTGAGCTAAAATTTTAATAGCTTCAACTTTTTTTTCATGAGTTGGCAAATCAATTAATCTTGTTCCATTCAAAACTTCTTGAACATATAAACCTCGATCAAAAGCAACAGGCTTTACACTCTCAAAACCTCTAAGTACTCCATTCTTAAGCAAAAAACCTAAATATTCAGCAAATTCCCTATCTCTTCTCAATCTTTTTTCAGGATGATCATAAATCCAAGATCCAAATTCATTAAGAGGTATAGCTTTCTTTGGCTTTTTTATAACAACTTTTCTAACAAAAGTTTTAGAAACATCAAACAAAACTCTTTCCAAAGGTTCACCAACGCAATCTTGTCCACTCAGATCATAAGTAAGAACTTCTCTTACAGAAGGATCAATTAAATCAAATTCAGGCCTTTCAATTAAATCACCTAAAGAAACACTCTCCCCACTTCTTAGAGGTCTAGCTAACATATTTATTTGTAGAACATTAGAAAAAAAATCAACATCTTTTACTCCTATTCCAGTTTGAGCAATTTTCCTAACTAAATAATTATACAATTCTCTTGGATCACTCGAATCAAATTTTTCAGAGAAAAGATCACTATAATTTTCAGCAATACCATAAAACCAAGGATGATCTTCTAATCCACTTTCCAAATAAGTTCTTAAATCAGAAATAAATCTCAAAAATCTAATCTCTTGTGTTGGAAAAAGAGAGTTTTCTAATATTTCATGAACAACATCATAATTTGCTAATAAAAAATCTGCTTCATCAAGGTTTAATGTCTTAGATTCATTAACAACTTTAGGGACATTAGAATCCAGAACAAAACTTCTTATACCTTTATTTTGAATCAACAAAGGATCATTCATTAGTCTTCTAGAATTAACCCAACCATATCCCCAACCTTTATCACTTGAGAACTGTTGATCTAACTCTCTTTCAAGAACACTTATTTCTAACAAAGCATCAAAATAAGCAAGAGGATCTTTTTGATCCAATCCTTTTCTTCTATTAAACAAATTCACTCTTTTTAGAACATGTTCTTCAACAGGATTCATAAAAAGATTCAACACTTTCAGCTTTAAATAAATTTAACAACTAAAAAAGAGTCTTTTGACCTTGCAATAACTCATCAAAATCTTTTCCAAGCAACTCAAGAACAGTATTTGCAATAGGTTTAATTTGTTTATCCAAATAATGTTTATAATCTAACTTATGTTTAATATGACTAGTACACTCAGGACCATCTTCCGTAATTATATATTCAACAACAGCAGAATTAAAACCCTTAACTTTCCTTGCAGCCTTAACATGGGGTGGATTAACTCTATACTCATCCAGAGGTTTTCTCAACCCTTTCCTATAAACCAATTCATCATCAAATTTACCTTTCTTAAAATCAGCAACAAACTTTCTAATCCAAGTATCAAGTTTTTCACCTTTGAAAACTTTCACTAACAATTCCATTTGGAACCTTCTAGCCAAACCAGTCCAATCTCCACGCACAGCTTCCATTCCAACAACTTCCAACTTACCCTTAACCAACCCAGCATACCTTTTCTTTGCACCTTTTGTTCCACCCCTCAACTTAGGCATTAAAAACTTAGTATAAACTTTTTCAAACTCAAGCTCCAAAAAACTCTCTCTCTTAAATTTTTGTTTAACTAATTTTTTAAAATAATCATTAACATCCTTCTCTAACTTTTTACCTTCTTTTGAAGCATCTTTTTTTGCAACAACATACATGGAATCAGTATCAGAATAAATAACTTCATACTTCTTAGCTTGAACAAACTTTATCGCTTCCTGAATAACAAACCTAGCATTTCCAGTTATAGAATTGGCAAGATCCATTGAAAAATATCTAGAACTAGTGTTAGCTAATGCACCCCAAAAAGAATTCATTGTAGTTTTAACAGCATAACGACCAGTTTCATCTTTCCTCTTCCTCATCCCTTCTCTAACTTGCCACAAAGTATCCAAAATCTCAGGCAACACACCTTCCTTCTTAGCAAACTTTGTACCAAAAGGAGTTTTAACTTCTTTCTTACTAAAAGCCAAAGGATCCAAATTAAAAGTTCTGATTACAGAAGAGTACAAACTCTTAAAATCCAAACATATAATTTCATCATAAATTCCAACCTTTCCTTCCATAACATAAGCACCCTTAACCTTATCCATCTTCTCACTATAAAGAGAAGTAATTCCAACATACCCTCTCCCTCTCAACTTAGTCAAATACAAATAATCTAAAGGAGCAACACTACCACCAACCTCATTCAACCTCATCCCAGTCAACTTAGACCTTTTCACAGTCAAATCCAATAACTCACTCTTATCAAGAATATCTAATACCAACTCAACATCTTGAATATTATACTCCACTAATTTTGTAGGATTTTTCTTAAAATCTTTTTCCAAATTATCCCAATCAACAATTTCAGCTTTCTTACCTTGACCAACATAATGCTGACCAACAGTCTCCAACTTATAATCTTTCAATTTTACAAAATTATCTTTCAAAAAATCAATCCCATCTAAAACCATCCTACCAACAACATCAACTTTAGACTTAATCATAAAATTTTCACTAAACCTAGTTTTACTAACACTATTATCACGACCCAAATTAAAAGGAATTTTATACTCTTTACATTTATCAAAAATAAACTTAATATCAAAATTAATAAAGTTCCAACCAACAATCACATCAGGATCTTCCTCTTTGACAACTTCCATAAACCTTTCTAAAACATCTTCTTCATCAGAAAAATTCTCACAATGTTTGATTTTCTTCTTATGATTCAATAAAACTTTCTTATACTTCCCACATTTAATACCAATACAATACAAATCAGTTGCAGTTGGATCAGTTTCAATATCAACACTCATAACTTTCAACTTAACATCACAATCACAAGCTTTCAATTCAGGATCTTTATACACCCTATCAATATTTTCTTCAGAATCATAATCACCATCAATATCAACAGTAGAAGTAATTTGTTTATCAATCAAAAACCTTCTAGTAAACCTCATATCAGCTTCATAAGTTTTAATTCCTTCATCAATCAAAATCTTTCTCAACTTAGGAACTTCACCAGGCAAATCCAAGATCACTTTAACAACAGGTTCATCTAAAAAATTCTTCAATTTAACATTTTTATACTCAAACTCTTCTAATTCCAAAGCCTCTTTCAAATCTTTTTTTCGAATAAAAAAATAAGGCCTAAACAAATTAAAAGTTACAAAATTCTCACCATTCTCCAATCTACCAAACAAAGCAACATAAGCTTTATCCCTAATAATTCTATAAGTAGAGTACAAAATAAACCCTTTCATCAATTTACTAAAAACCTCAAAATTTAAAAACCTTCTCACCCTCATAAAGAATATGAAAAAGAAGGTGATTAAGAAAACTAAACCTAAAAGTAAAAAGATTAAACCACAACATCCTGTTTTCAAAACAGAACTAACATTCGGTCAAAAATCAGCAGACTTAATAACAAAATTTTGTGGTTCCTGGACATTCATCTTAATGGTTATTGGTTTTATTATAGTTTGGATGACACTTAACAGTATAGCTTTCTTATTTCACTGGGACCCATGGCCATTCATAATTCTAAACTTATGCCTTTCTTGCTTAGCAGCACTACAAGCACCAGTAATCCTTATGAGCCAAAACAGAGGTGGCGAAAGGGACAGAATCAACCTAAAATATGATTACCAAGTAAACAGAAGAGCAGAAAGAGAAATAACAAAAGTTCACAAAGAACTAGAAACAATCAAAGGGTATTTGTATAAGAACCTAAAAGGAAAGAAATAAATACCAGACTTCTTTTTTACAATTTATGGATCAATGGATAAAAGCAGGAAAGATTGGAGCTGAAGTTTTAAACTATGCAAAAAGTATTGCAAAGCCAGGAATCCAATTATTAGAACTTGCAGAAAAAATAGAAAAGAAAACAGCTGAATTAGGAGCAAAACCAGCATTTCCAGTAAACTTATCATTAAACCATATTGCTGCACATTACACACCTTTACCAAATGATCCAACTGTTTACAAAGAAGAAGACATTTTGAAAATAGACATTGGCTGCCATTTAGATGGACACATTTCTGACACAGCATTAACAGTAGGAAACAACACAGAGCTAATCAAAGCATCACAAGATGCATTAAAAGCAGCAATGAAACTTGCAACTCCAGGTACAGAACTTAGAGAAATTGGAAAAGCAATACAAGAAGCAATAAAATCACATGGTTTTTCACCCATAAGAAATCTTTCAGGCCATCAAATAGAAAAATATGATCTACACGCAGGAATGATAATCCCAAACTTTGACAATGGAGACGATAACGAACTTGAAGAAGGCCAAATAATTGCAATCGAACCTTTTGCAACAACAGGCCAAGGAAAAGTTACAGAAGGAAAACCTTCAACAATCTACAGGTTACTACAAACAAGACCAGTCAGAGATCCAACAACAAAAAAAATATTACAACACATTGAAAAAGAGTTTTCAACACTACCTTTCTGTAAAAGAGATGTAATAAGAAAATATCCAACAGCGAATTTCTCATTAAACATTTTAGAAAGACAAGAAATAATAAAAAACTATGCGCAACTTATTGAAGAAACAAAAGGTTTAGTTTCACAAGCAGAGCACACAGTGTTAGTAAAAGATAAACCAGTAATTCTAACAAAATGTTAATAGACATAGTAGGATGGTTACCAGCAATAATTTTACCCACAGCAGCATCTATACAACTATACAAAATTATAAAAAATAAAAAAGCACAAGGAGTAAGTGCATTGGCTTGGGCTTTATTTGCAGTAGCAAACTTGGGTGCCTATTTTTTTGCAGAAAAGTATTTTGCAATACAAGCAATCTTAGCATTTCTTCTAACAGCAATAATTAATTTTGCAATAGCAATTCTAACCAAAGCATTAAACACAAAAAATAGCAAGCTCAAAAATAAATAAAAAGAAGTGAACTAAAAGTTCGCTATGTTTCCATGAATGCTTTCTTAAAGGATTCAACCAAAATAAGAATCTTTACTTATAGCAGCACCACGAGCAGTCCTAATATACTCACCTTCAATCTTCTTATACTTATCAACATCTTTCTCTCTGATTGAAGGAATAATTTTTGTCAAAGCCTCTTCAAAATGTTTCATTCCAACTTCTGAAGCACTAAGATCCTCTCTAAGAGCCAACATTCCAGCCTCACAAACAAGACCTTCAATATCACTTCCTGCATAACCAGCAGTCTTCTCAACCAACTGTTTCAACTTAACATCTTTAGCAAGAGGCATATTTTTTATATGGATTTTAAAGATCTCTTCACGAGCCTTAACATCAGGAACATTAGCTAACAAAATCCTATCAAACCGCCCAGGTCTCAAAAGAGCAGGATCTAAAATATCAGGTCTATTAGTTGCAGCAATCACAACAACATCATTCAACTCTTCAAGCCCATCAATTTCAGTTAACATAGTATTAACAATTCTCTCAGTAACATTGCTACCACTATCTCGACCACGAACACCAGCAATAGCATCAATTTCATCAAAGAAAATTATACAAGGTGAAACCTGACGAGCTTTCTTAAATATTTCACGAACACCTTTTTCAGATTCTCCAACCCATTTGTTTAACAACTCAGGACCTTTAACTAAGATAAAGTTAGCTTCTGATTCATTAGAAACAGCTTTTGCTAAAAGAGTTTTTCCACAACCAGGTGGACCATACAACAAAACACCTCTAGGACTTCTAATTCCTAATTTTTTAAACCGAGCACCATACTTCATTGGCCACTCAACAGCCTCTTTCAAATCTCTTTTCAAAGCAGTCAACCCACCAACATCTTTCCAAACAACATTAGGCGCTTCAACAACAACCTCTCTCATTGCAGAAGGTGAAACCATCTTCATTGCAGCTTCAAAATCAGAATCTTCAATAATTAATTTTTCTAAAACTTTTTGATTCAAAGAACCATTATCTTTCATATTAATATCAGGCAAAACTCTTCGAACAACATTCAATGCAGCTTCCTTACAAAGTGCAGAAAGGTCAGCTCCAACAAAACCATGAGTTTTGTTTGCCCACTTTTTCAAATTAACACCTTTAGCAAGAGGCATAGTCCGAGTATGAATTTTCAAAATATTCAATCTACCTTTTTTATCAGGAACACCAATAACAATCTCTCTATCAAACCGCCCAGGTCTTCTCAAAGCAGGATCAATTGCATTAGGACGATTAGTTGCAGCAATAATAACAACCTTACCACGAGATTTCAAACCATCAAGAACAGCCAACAACTGTGCAACAACCCTTTTCTCAACTTCACCATAACTTTCCTCTCTTTTTGAAGCAATTGCATCAATCTCATCAATAAAAATAATTGAAGGTGACTTTTTTTCAGCATCATCAAAGATTTGTCTAATCTTTTTCTCAGCCTCACCAACAAACTTACTAATAACTTCAGGACCATTAACTAAAATAAAATTAGCATCACTCTCGTTAGCAACAGCTTTTGCCAAAAGAGTTTTTCCACAACCAGGTGGCCCATGCAAAAGAACACCTTTAGGAGGTTCAATACCCAACCTTTCAAAAAGTTCAGGATGTTTCAAAGGCAACTCAACCAACTCTCTAACTTTTTTAATCTCTTCAGTCAACCCACCAATATCCTCATAAGAAACATCAGGAATTCTTTCTTCAATAACCTCAACAGCACGAGCTTTCACAACCAACTCAGTAGCTTCAGTAATAATAACAGAATCTTTAGGAGCAGTATCAGCAACAACAAACTTCAAACTAGCCATACCAAAAGAACCAACCCCCATAAACTCTTCAAGCATCTCTTGTGGAAAAACATCATCAAAAAATGGACTATCAGACAAAGTCCTTTTCCTACTTTTAGTTCCACCTAAAGCAAAAATATCACCTTTGTAAACAGCACGACCCAACAACCCTCTCTTAAACATTCTAGGATCAACTTTAATTGTAACACCTTTCTGTGCAGGAGCAACAGTAACTTGCTTAGCCTCTCTAACATCAGATTTTCTAACTTCAACAATCTCACCAATCCCAGTCTTAGCATTTCTCCTAACAATTCCATCCATCCTAATAACAGTCTGTCCAACATCAGTGGGATAAGCTCTATCTACAATACCTAAAGTTTTCCTTCCACCCTCAATCTCAACAATATCTCCAACCCTAACTCCAATCTCTCGCATAGTTTCAGAATCTATCCTAATAATACCTTTATAGGCTTCCTCCCTAAGAGCTTCCATAACCTTCAATCTAATGTCTTTCATACCCCTAGAAATTTAATTGAGCTTTAATAAATTTTTCGTAACAGTAGTTTAGGGTCATTTTTTGTTTTGACGGCTAATTTTGCAGAATTTAGGGATTTAAAGCTTAATTTGTAGTCAAAGTTTAGAATTTCCCTACAATAACCTATCCAACTCAACCTTAAACTCTTCAAAACCCTTAAACAGAATAACGTTGAATCCCAATTTTTTAGCCACAGCAATATTAGGAGAATAATCATCAATAAATAAACAATCTTCAGATTTTTGACCAATCTTTTTCAAAACATACTCAAAAGCTTTTTCAGAAGGCTTCTTTAAACCAATTTCATTAGAAAAAAACACTTCATCAAAAAAATCCAAATCAAAAGTTTTCTTAATATAATCAGTTCTAAACTTTAGTTGATTAGATAAAAGATACAGTTTATATTTTTTAGACAATTCTTTAGCAATTTCAAAATCTTCATCAGGTGGATCTGCATTCAAAGCATTCACAATTGACTCTTTAGGAATATTAAACTTTTTACTAGCTTTAGATAAAAAATCTTTATACTCATTAGTATCACAAAGATCATCTTCATGTTTATTAAAATAATCCTGAAAAGCATTCTCATCAAAATCAAAGTTTTTCTTTAACCTAATAATTGCTACTTTGTTATCAGAAGGTGCAAGAACACCACCCCAATCAAATATTATTGCTTTCATATCATAAAATAATATCAAATCATTTATTAAATTATGTTAAAATTACTTCCCAAACCTTTCAGCCAATCTATTATAAGCAGACTCGGGATCAATCCTCATTTCTTTAGCCATTTCCATAGAATATCCAGGTTTAGCAAAACCAGGCCAAACCCTAAACTTATTCTCTTCATCAGAATAAGCTGCAACTTGTAAAACCTCTGTTCTACCTTTCCCAACCTTATGTCTCCAAACCCTTCTATCATTAGTTGCATGCAAAAAAGTAATCCTATGCCTAGTTAATGCTTCAGTAATACCCCTTGCAATCAAAACTTCTTGATCAGGCTCAGCACCACCAGCATGCTCATCTAAAAAAACAACATCATCTATTCTAACACCATCTAACATTGCATCAAGTTTTCTTCCACCTGTAGCAAAATGTCCATGACCAACAGTATCACCCAAATCAAAACAAGGATACAACCTTCCAGGAAAAGATATCTCACAAGATTCAGCAAAACAATAACTTCCATTCATAGGAAGATGCATATTCAAAGCAGAAGTATTAATATAAACAGATTTTCCTCTACTGTTAGGCCCATAAATATAAGTGTGCCTATGCTTGTCATCTATACAAACATCATTTGGAACATTCAAACTTGTAAGAACTCTTTTCCTTCTTCCCCCCACTTCAATCTTTTCAAACACAAAATGCAAAGGATTATACGCACCTTTAATACGACACTCCCTTCTATCAGGATCAAGAAAAACAGGTTTACAAATTGGAATTCTTTGGCCATTAATTTGTAATTCAAATGGTTTACACATCTTTTTATAACGAGTTAATCTAAATTTTACATCCCTAAGATGATGTAATAATCTTCTAAAACCATACATTTTGCTATAACAATCATTTGCCCACTCATCATCTAAACATCCCTTTTGTTTATATTGCATAGTCTCTTTCATAGGCCTAACAAATCTTTCAAATTCACCAAGCTCTCTTCTTGCTAATCTTCCAAATTCAGCTAAATCTCTTCCAGCCTCAGAACTCCCAGAATATTCAGCAACTAATTCAAATGCTTCAGGCAATCCAATATATCTTTTAACAATTGCAATTCGCCTTTTTATAACTTTATCACCAAGTCTTTCTCCTTCAGTCCAAAAACCTCTACTTTCTGTTTCTACATCTTCTAAATCATTACTAGGCAAAAACCTCATTATTTTATTCAACTGTGCCCTTGTTTTTTTATTTTCTAACCACTCTTCAAAAAAATCACACCTATACATTGCTTCATCAAAAAGATAATAACCTAAAAATAAATCAGGATCTACATCAAGATGTTCAAAAACAGATCTTATATCAAAATCTCGATGAACTATACTCCTTTTAGCAAAAGACTGATTCTCTTCCCAAAGCCTTTTTCTTTCAGCATTATACCTTGCCCATCTAGCTTCTCCTCTAGTCAAGTCAGGAATAGGTATCTTTTCATCCATTTTAATAAATTTATTTTTACAAATTTATATACACACACAATATCAAAACATATATATTCTATTCCACCATAACATATTCATGAATCCATTAAACCACTTCCTAACATCATTCATAGTATTGTTCCTAATATTTCAAAATAGTATTTCAACAACTGAAATATTAATATTCTCCTTAATATTCAGCATCTTATTAGATTTAAACCAATTAATTGGGATTTATTTGAAAAAACCAAAAAAACACCACAGGACTTGGATTGAAGAACCATTTAGTTTAATCATTATAGGAATTCCTTTAGGCTTAATACTTAGCACAATAAAACCAGAATACTTTTTCTTAGTTATCATACCTTACACCCTACACATAATCCAAGACTACCTAACAATACATGAAGTATCACCATTAGCCCCTTTTTCAAAAAAAAATGTTAACATAGGTTTTTTCAAACCATTTCCTAAACCTTCATGGTACAAAAAAGAAAAAGGTATTTCAGAAAACTATTTTTTAATTTTAAATATAGTAATTTTAATAGGAATTTATTTTTTCTAACACCCAAAAATATATATTCAAGCTTAACCTTACATATTTATGACAGAACAACTATACAACTTATGGCATCCAGATCCAGATAGAACAAATCCTCTACCACATTTTAATTTAGAGGGTGTTGACATAGAAAGGGTTGTTCAAGAAATAAAATTACAACAAAATAATTGTCCACACCAAAATGTACAAAGATGGGGCCCAAGTTATACAACAAGACTAGATGGAAGTCAAAACAGATTTAATGCTTACATTTGCAATGATTGTGGGTTATCAAGCACAAGACCAATAAGATGATAGAATACATACAAGACCTATTAAGAAATTATAGAGAACTTAGAGATTTCTCTAGAGGATATGATGAAAAACTTAAGGATCAACAATACCTACAAGACAAAGGACACATTAGATGGGGAGTTTCAACAATAAGTACAGGACAAATAAATGTAAAACACTTAATTGTTAGTGATGAAGGTTCAGCATTCCTTCAAAGATGGAAAGTCCTAGATTGTTTTGTATAACACTTATTTTAAAGCATTACTTAAATTGTTTGTCAAAGTTTGTAAAGTAGTTAATAGATTTTGTAACATCTCAGTATCTTGCTCATCAAACTCTCGATTCTCATCAAGCTTCATATTCACATAAGCACCTTCCCTTGATAAAGCTTTAAAAACTTTCTTAACTTTTGCACTATTTACCATTATAATTCCCTCCTTTAATTCTTTTTTTTAAGTATTACTCATTTAAATAAATTTCTAACACCAAAAACAATATAATAACCAAAGCATAGGAACATTATATGCTATCACAACTAAAATTCCCAAATAATATCAGCTTAATATTCGGATCTCCAGCTACAGGTAAAACTACTCTATGCCTACAAAAAGCAGCACACACAAAAGGGAAAATTATTTTCATTGACACAGAAAACTCATTCACACCAGAAAGACTTCTACAAATAAACCCAGAAACAAACTTAGACAATATAATCTTAATACAACCAAAAAGATATTCCGAACAATTCAAGACAGTAAAATCACTAAAGGACATGAAAAACATTTCACTAGTAATAATAGACTCATTCACACACTACTACAGAAAAAAAGTACAAGAAAAAATAGTAATCACACCACCAACAATAAGACAATTACAAATGTTAAGAGAATTAAAAATACCAGTAATCCTAACTTCACAAGTTTACACAAACCAAAAAAGCCAAAACCTTCCTTTAGCAGGCCACCTCTGGAAAAACTTTTCAAAGTACACAATAGAATTAACAAAAGAACCAAGAACTCTAAAAACTAACAACAAAGAATTACCTTTCAAAATCACTGCTGAAGGCTTGCAACCAATTCTAAAGGTTTAACATCAGGTTCAACAAGACAACTTCTAGTTTCTCCACCAGCAAGAGCACTATCAACAATACAATCCATCATTGGACCAAAAACAGGAGCTTCAGGAGCATTATAAAAACTTGTTCCTGGAAAAAAAGCATCAGGGGTAGCCAAAAAAGCAAGAGATTCTCGAGCATAATCACCAAAAATTTCAGCATGAGAACTCAAATCAGTTTGTTCATAAGCAAGCAAAATCTGTTGATTTTGATGAGCTTCATAAGCCCTAGAACTTTGAACACCAGCATTAACCATAAAAGAAGGAACAGTCAAAACACCTATAATTCCTGCTAGTATCACACCTCTCATCTTAATGGCATAGCACATGGAACTTATATATAAGAGTTATGCACAAAAATCTAAAACTTTTAATCAGAAGCAGATAAAGCAATAAATTCTACAGAACATTGTCTACAAAAAGAAACCAAATTATCCAACTCACCTCTATCCAAACCAGAAGGATATTTCAAATCATTAACAACCATTTGTAATCTAGTAGATAATTCAGAAGGATCATCAAAATCTTCAATAGCATAACCAACTTGTTTACAAACTCTAGCAAAACCCCAATACAATTTATCATCAAAATGATGATCTAAATGAGATATAACAGGAATACTACTCTTAAGAATTCTAGCAAATTGGTCTGTTGCACTAGAATCAAAAGGGATTCTTCGTCTATAATTATCAAGCTCAGAAGCCGCAGTAGCAGGAATTTCAGCAAGTGTTGCATAGTCAGCACGATCAAACATAAACCAAAGAATAATAGAACCATTTAAATCAATTTCTATTCTTTTTGTTGCTTAGCTTTCCACTCTTTCTTCTTTTGACACTCAGGATTCACACAAAACTGCCAAGGCCGACTACCCTTTCTAATCAAAACAACCTCTGGAAACCCACAAGCATCACAAACTTTATCTGACCTACGAGCTAAGAAACCACGAGGCAAACTAAAACTTTTCTTACAATCAGGATAACTTGAACAAGCAATAAAATAACTCTTAAACCTAGGAGTGTACCGAATCTGCAACTTACCTTTACACTCAGGACAATCCATAACAAAACTCTCTTCATCACGAGTTTTCACAAAAGCATCTTTCAAAAATTCACCAATCTCTTTTTCATTAGCTTTAAACTTCTTCAACAACTTACCCAAAAAGGCCTCAGCATCATCCAACACATCCTTCTCTTTCTTTTTACCCTCTTGAATATTAACCATATCATTCTCAAACCTTCGAGTTAATTTTTCATCCAATATTTCAGGAACAAACTTTTCCAAAATCTCTACAGTCTTAATACCCAACCCAGTAGCCGCAATTGAACCATTCCTTTTCAAATAACCTCTATCAAACAGATGCTCAATAATTTCAGACCTAGTTGCCTTGGTACCCAACCCTCTCTTCTCCAACTCTTTAATTATAGAAGCAGGAGTGTACCTTTTTGGAGGTTGAGTCTCTTTAGAATGCAACTTCAACTCTTTAACATTCAATTCTTGACCTTCCTTAACAATAAACTCTTGCTCTTCAACTTTTACATAAGGCCTATAATACTTATACCATCCTTCCTCAACAGTTCGAACACCTTTTGCAAGGAAATTTTCACCACCACAATCAACAGTAACAGTCATACTCTCTCTAACAGCAGGCTCAGCAAAAGTAGCCATAAACCTTTTCACAATCAAATCATAAATCTTTCTCTCTCTCTCTTCCAACTTCTTAGGAACCTCACCAGTACAATAAATAGCAGGATGTGCAGCATCCTTTTTCTTCCCATTATTAGGTTTCAAAGTTTTCTTCTTCAACAAATCCTTACAAAGATCCCTATAAAAATCTTGTTTTGACATTGCTTTCAAAATTTTAGAATACCCAATCTTATCAGACAACTGATTACTTGAAGTTCTTGGATAAGAAATATAAGAATTTGAATACAACTCCTGTGCAATTGATAAAGTTTCCTTAGGCTGGATCCTGAAAAGCCTATAAGCCTCAACTTGCAATGAAGTCAGGTCAAACGGATGAGGTGCATCATGTTTAAACCTTTTCCTTGTAACTTTAGATATTTTAGCATCCTTGCCTTTACACTTTTTAACAATCAAATCAACATTTTTTTTATCCCAAAATTTTCCCTCTTTATGCCAAGCTGATAACTCTTTACAAATCAATTCTAATTCCCAATAAGGAACAGGTTTAAATTTAGCAATTTCTTTCTCTCTTTCAGCTAATATTTTCAAAGCAGGACCTTGCACTCGACCAGAACTAAGAACCCTAAACCCACCCATTGCACTTTTCAAAGCCAAAGTTAAAGCACGAGACAAGTTAATACCCCAAAAAAAGTCTAACTCATGTCTTGTAATACCAGACTCAGCCATCCTAAGATCTAAAGATTTCTTTTGATTTTCATAAGCACCTAACAAATCTTCTTTTGTAGTAGTAGAAAACTTCATTCTTGCAGCACTTTTCTTACCCAAACCAAACCTTACAATATTCCAACCAATAGTTTCACCCTCAACATCATAGTCAGTAGCCAAAATAATTTCTTTTGCACCTTTTGCACACTTCTTAATACAATTCAAATACAGTTTAGTATAAGCACTACCCTTGCTAACTTCAAAACTAGGTTTCCATTCAATATTAAAAACAGGATAAGTCCAACCTTTTTTATTTTTCTCAGCAACACCATACAAATGCCCAACAGCACAAACAACAATAACCTTTTTCCCTTTATGCTCAATCTCATAATAAGGTATTTTACGCATATAAGTGCTTTTCACAACAGTTTTATCAGCTAAAGCTTCAGCTATCTTCTTACATGCTGATGGTTTTTCTGCTATTATCAAAGCTGTCATTACCTATCAAAAACCCTCATCCTTATAAAAACCTTTCCCAAAATATAGATTATAGATCTATATTTAGACTTCTTTCACTTTATAAACCGCATCAGACATCTTTACTATTAGAAAGAACACACCTCCCCCCGTTTCTTTCAATTTTTTTTCTTTCTACAAAACTGCTACCAAATCATCTCTTAAGTATTCTGCAGACTTATATCTTCTATCAGGATCTTTCCTTAAACACTTCATAACAGCATCACTTACTTTTTCAGAAACATTAGCAACTTCAATTAAAGGTCTAGGCATTTTTTTAATTTGCCACTTCATAATTTGTTCAATACTTGAAGTATCTTGAAAGGGATGACCAGCTAACAAAGCATAAAAAATCATACCTAAAGAATAAATGTCAGAAGAAACATACAAAGGTTTTGCACTTACTGCTTCCGGTGACATATAAGCGGGTGTACCATCAGCCAACCAATGATCTTTATGGCCTAAGGAAGCAGCTAATCCCAAATCAATCAAATAAACATTACCTTGTTCATCTTCTAAAAAATTTTTTGGTTTAAGATCCCTATGCAACTTCCCAAAAGAATGAAAACCAGCAACAACATCAGCCATCTTAACTAACAAAGGAATCCTACGCACTAATCTCCCTTCTTCTTTACTTATTTCTTCTAAATTTAATCCTTTAATTAACTCCATTTCAATATAAGGTCTCAAATTCCATTCCACACCAGCTCCTAAAAAATTTGGTACATATGAAACCTCAGCCATAGAATAAAATTTATGTGTTTTTGCTTCATTTAAAAAATATCTTAAACCTCTAAGTTTAGTTTTTTTTCTTAAAATATCATCTCCCCTAATTTCAAAATCAGCAAAACATCCATTAAAATGACTATGATGGAATTCAAAACTCATTCTACAAAACCTCTTCCAAAGCCCTACTTAAAGTCAATCCATCAGCAGGTCTTTTAGAAGGTTCAATCTCTAAACACTTCATAACAAGATCATTCATCTCAACTGAAACATCACAAACATCTGCCAATGGTTCCATTTTTCCATACAACTGTCTTCTTAAAATTTTTCTTGGATCAAAAGTACTATTCTCTCTAAAAGGATTCCTACCAGCATATATATGATATAAAACAGTACCCAAAGAATAAACATCAGACCTAGGACTTACAGGTTCTCTTTTAATTTGTTCAGGTGCCATATTACTAGGAGTTCCAACAAGCAAATTCCTAGTAAAAAAAGAATCTCTTCCCCTTACAGAACTTATCATCAAACCCAAATCAACAATATATAACCCATCAGAACCAACCACAATGTTTGCAGGTTTAAGATCTCTATGAACCAATTCAACAAGATGAGCTCCACCAACATCTCTTGCAAGTTTAGGCAAGTATTCTTCAACATCTTTAGGAGAAAAATCCTCTTTCCACAAAGCTTGTTCTAAATTATCTCCTTCAATATAAGGCAAAACTAAAAAAAATCTTCCCATAACAGTCCCTTCGAGAGTATAAATTGGAAAACCTGACAAAGAATATTCTTGACATTTCATATAAGCAACAACCTCTCTTCTAAACACTTCACGCTTAATGGGTTTTGTAATAGCCACTTTAGGAAAAACTTTCATTAGTTCACTATCCCCATACTCCTTTTCACGAGTAAAAATTCTAGAATTTGCACCTCTAAGCTCAGGTCTATAAACCCAAGAATTTGGACCAAAATCTTCTAAAAAACTTTTAACATCAGCAAAAGAATAATCATCTTCTTTTCTTGCTGCCTCCCAAAGCCCAGTTAAAAAATTTCTCATTTCAACAAACCCTCGCTAAAGCATCAGCCATTTCATGACCATTCCTAAACCTATCATCAGGATATTTTGCCAAAGCTTTCATTACAACTCTACTCAAACCTTCAGGAACAAAAACAAATTCACTCAAAGGTCTAGGCATTTTATTAATTTGCCAATTCATTACTTCTTTTGTAGAAGTAGCTTTGAAGAAGGGATGCTTACCAAAAAGCATTTGATACAAAGTCATGCCCAAAGCATAAACATCAGATGTAGGAGACAATTTCAAACCATCACAATGTTCAGGAGACATGTAACCAGGAGTTCCAGCAGTTCTTCCAATTCTAAAATCTCCATCAACAGAAACAGCAATTCCCAAATCAACAATTCTAAATCCATCTTCTAATAACAATAAATTTGCAGGTTTAATATCTCTATGAATATAATCAACACCATGTAATCCACCAATATCATCAGCCAATTGAGGCAAATAAGGAATAAAAGAAGATCTATCAAAATTTGGATCAGAAATTAATTTAACAACTTCTCTCCCTTGAAAAAAATTCATAATTAAATAATCATCCCCTTCAATTTCACCAGAACCATAAAGTCTAGGAAAACCTGAAAGATCATTTTCAGTACAAACATTCAAAATTTTAATTTCTCTATTAATCAAATGTTGTCTTCTGACACTACCAGCAAAAGTATCATTAAACAATTTCATTAAAAATTTAAAACCAAAAAAAGTTTCATTAGAATAAAAAGAAGCAGATGCACCATGAAAATTTTCTTTAGACCAACCCTGAACATCTAACACATTCTCTGCATCAGTAATATAATCATCAAGATCACAACCACCAGTATAAAGTATCATTTTCTAAACCTCAATAATCTTACCTTTCCTACCAACATTAATCACTCTTGTCTCACCAATCATCTCTTCAATACCTTCAGCTTCATGCACATGCGAACAAAAAACCATATTTGGTTTCAAAACATCAATAGCTTTTCTCAAACCTTCACTTCCATGCACAAACTCAGAAAACCTTTCCATTTTTGTACCAACAGGATGAGTGTGACTCACCAAAATTTTAGTTTTACAATCTTTAACATACTCAGCACCTTTTCTTAACATATCAAAAATTTCAGCTTCAGGTTTTTGAAAAATACCTTGAACAACAGAACCAGAACCAAACAATCCAACATCACCAAGCTTATACCCATACCCTTCCAAATTCTTACCTTTATACAACTCAGCCAAAAAATCAACAGTAGCATCAGAATCATGATTCCCAGGAACCAAAAACACTTTTTGTTTAAACAAACCAACAATACCCTCAAAATTTTCATCAGATTCAGAAACATCACCACATAAAACAACAAAATCAACACCCTCTTTCTCAGCTTTTTCAGAGAGCTCTTTAGCTAAACCTTTATCTCCATGAATATCCCCTACAACTAGTAATTTCATAATTTTTTGTCACTATCGAGTACTTATAAATCTTTCTATTGGCTTGAATTGCATACTCTTTAAAATATTTTAACAAAGAAACCCATTGTAGTCAAAGCTACTATTGACCCTTCTAAAACTAAGGAAAAATAATTACTGTAGAATACACTTTACCTGAATCATCATCATCACCAGCTTTTTCTGCCAAATAAGCACCAACAACTTCATCACTAAGTTTTGTACAACTACCAGCAACACACAATTTAAGAGAATTAGAATCTATATAAATATGATCACCATGTCTAATTACACCTTCATAACCCAAATCCCTAGCCATTTGTACTAATTCTGCAGAACTTAAAACTTTATCAGCACCAGCAGCTTTTTCTTCAATCCTATCGGCCTTTTCATAATTCTCGTTTAACCAACTACAACCACCAACAGCACTACCTAACCCAACTGCCAAAGCAATACCACCAATAGTTCTAACAACACTTACCATAAAAGAAATAATCAAAACACTCTTTATAAAAATTATTATACTCTAAGCTTTCCTTCTAAACATCTTTTCCAAATCAGACATTGAAAGTTTAATAATAATTGGCCGACCATGTGGACAAGTGTAAGGCAACTCACACTTATCCAACTCTTTTAATAAACTCATCAGCCGATATTCAGACACCTCATCCCCAGCTTTAATAGAAGCGCGACAAGCCATTCTTGTCACAACCTTCTCTTTATAATCTACAACACTTTTCATATCAACAAAAAGATCCAACAACAACTCTTTACCAAAAACATCACCAAAAATAACTGGCACAGACCTAATTAAAAAACTATCACCACCAAACTCTTCAATCTTAAACCCAAACTCAGCAAGCCTCTCCAAATTCCCTCTTAGAACACAAGCATTCTTTGGATCAAGATCCATAACCTCACCATTCAACAACTCTTGCACCTCAACTGAATTATCAACAAACTGTTTCATAAACTTTTCGTACAAAATTCTTTCCTGCACAACATGCTGATCAATCAACAACAACCCTTCAGAATTTTCAGCAACCCAATAAGTTTTTCCAACACAACCCAACAACTTCAACTTAGGCAAACGAACAAACCCTTCTTCAGAACTTTCAACCAAACCCTGTTGCTTACTAACCTCAACAACTCTCTCTTCAACAACTTTTTTCTCAGGCTCACCAAAATCAAACTTATCCTGCACATCAAAAACCATCTCTTGTTCCTGAAACACACTTCGAATCGCATCAAACATAACCTTATACACCAAATTAGGATTTTCAAACCGAATCTCTCTCTTAGTAGGATGCACATTAACATCAACACCCTCCATTTTCAAATGCAAAACAACAACAGGATGCCTATTCACAAACAACAAACTTTTGTAAGCATCATACAAAGCAATAGAAGCTTCAGCACCATCCACCAACCTATTGTTCACAAAAAAACTTTGCATACTTTTATCCTTTCTTAACAAAGAAGGTTTTGAAACATAACCAGAAATACTAATCCCTTTATCTTCAAACTCAATTTCAACCAAATCCTTAACAAAATCAGAACCATACAACCCAACAACCCTATCTAACAAACTTCCTTTGTACACATCAAAAATAATTTTATCATCTTTAACCAACTTAAACCTAACTCCTTCATTCCCTAAAGCAATCTTCATCACACACTCAACAATCCTCTCACTCTCTTTTGTATCCAAAAACTTTTTTCTAACAGGAGTGTTATGAAACAAATCCCTAACTTCAATTTTAGTACCTTCAGAAGAACCAACAGTTTTACTCTCTCTAAGAAAACCAAACTCAACATGCACCATCCCACCTTCCATCGCACCACTTTGTTTAGAAACAATACTAATATCAGAAACAGCAGCAATACTACTCAAAGCCTCACCTCTAAAACCCATACTCCTAACTCCATTCAAATCATCAAAAGAACTAATCTTACTAGTAGCATGCCTTTTCATACAAAGAACCAAATCCTCTTTACTCATTCCACAACCATTATCTTCAATTTTGATCAAATTTTCCTTAACTTCAATTAAAATATCATCAGCACCAGAATCCAAACTGTTTTCTACCAACTCCTTTACCACATTCACAGGTTTTTCAATAACTTCACCAGCAGCAATCTTGTTTACAAGCTTTTCATCTAGAACTTTTATCATAGTTTTATATATTCAAATCTTGTTTAAAAGAATTATTGTGCTTGCTTGTACTTGCTTTGAAGTCTATGTTCAAATGTAGTCAATACAAAGAATTTCCCTAATTTACTAAGGGATTAATTCCAGTTTATTGATTTTTGTCTCTTTTTAAAAAGTTAATTCCTTTAAATTGTTAAAGTATAAAAGTTAATTCTCAAAAAAGAGTATAATCCAAAATAGAAAAAAGATATGTGGGGAGTTTAGAAAAGGGTTAATTCTTTATAATTTTGAGGAATTAGTATGAGTCTTTTTGAGTGGGACTAGATTTAATACATGTTAGTTTCAATTGAGTTTTAAAACTGGCACACACTTAGTCCTTCCAAGATAGATAGTCAAAACTTTAAGTTTTAAAAAATTTATTAGAAATAATCTTCTGCCTAAAATTTAATGTTAAAAAGATTTATAAACAAAGACTGGGTTTTAAAAAGTATGGGTCATTTAACATCAAAAGCATATTATGATTTACAAAAGAGGCTTGATGAAAATCCTCAATCTGCCCCAGAAAGTAAAATCTTATTTAAAATTCTAAAAATATTATTCTCTGAAAAAGAAGCTAAAGACGCTTCTCTTCTTCCATTAAATCTTTTTACTGCTACTGATGCTAGTAAACTATGGGGGAAAAATATAACTGAAACAAAAAAAGAATTAAATCAAATGGCTGATAAAGGTTTATTAGTAGATATGTATAATGGAAAAGAACAGTATTATTTTTTAGCTCCTCCAATGGTAGGATTTTTTGAATTAGCTTTAATGAGAACTGATGGAAAATTTAATGAACAAGTTTTATCTGAACTGCTAGCAGATTATCTTGATAAAGATGATGAGTATTTAAAAAAAGGGATTAGTGTATATCCTTTATTTTATAGAGTTTTTATTCAAGAGGATACACTTAAACCCAAAACATTAATATTAGATTATGAAAGGGCTAAAAAAGTAATTTCTACTTCCAGCTGTATAACTCTTGGTAGATGCTATTGTAGACATAAAAAAGAACATGAAGGGAAAAAATGTAATTTCCCTCAGAATACTTGTATGTCTTTTAATAAAGCTGCAGAGAATTTGCATAAACATGGTATTGCTAAAAAAATATCTAAGAAAAAAGCACTTGAAAACTTAGACAGATGTGTTAAATTAGGCCTTGTTCAAATAGGGGACAATGTCCAAAACAACGTTAATTGGATATGTAATTGTTGTTCTTGCTGTTGTGAAGCAATAGGATTTTATAAAAGATATAGGGCAGGGATAGATCTTACTAGTAATTTCGTTGCAAAAAATTCAATGAAAACTTGTACTCTTTGTGAAACTTGTATCAAAAAATGTCCTGTGGATGCAATAAAGATTATCAAAAATAAGAATAAAGAATATATCAAAATAAATCAAAACATTTGTATTGGTTGTGGTGTTTGTGTTAATTCCTGTCAAGTCAAGAACCTAACCATGATTAGAAAAGAAAAAATTAGTCCTGTTCCTAAAGATAATTTCGAACTAATGATTCTAGAAGCTATAGATAAAAATAGATTACAAAATTATCTTTTTGAAGGGAATAATTCAATTACTCAGGATATTTTAAAGAAATTTATCGGATTTTTATTAAAACTTCCACCAACAAAATATGCTCTTGCAAATCAGCAATTAAAGTCAAAATTTTTAAATATGCTTGCAAAAACAGATTCCTATAAAAATTTTAAGGCATTATACAATAAAACTGAAAAATCCATAGATTATAGTCATAATGAGTTAAAATTATTAAAAAAGTAATTGAAAAATAAACTTTATTTTTTCACCTCAAGATTATTTTTTCACCAGTAGGAGCTATAGCAGAAGGAACATTTTTAATAAGTAATTTTATTGGATACTACAGGCATTATATTAAAAACAAATAACTCTTCTATTCATCTCTAATCAAAGAAAATATTTAAATAGTATATACACTAATTAAAATAAGAGGTAAAATTAAATGAAAAAAACAAAATGTAAACACGAAATGGCTGGTTCATGTACAGGAAGTGCAATATACTTTTTTGGATTTATTGGTGCAGTAATATACTATATATCAACTGCAACAGGTTTTTGGGCAGGTGTATTGGGATTCTTAAAAGCAATAGTTTGGCCAACTTTTCTAGTATTTGAAGCACTTAAATTCCTAGGAATGTAAATTATTTTCTTTTTTTATTCACAAAGATTATAAACTTCATAAGACACACATAATAGTAATGAAAATAAAAGAATTGTTTGAAAAAAAATATACTTTAAGATATTATGAAATAAAAGGCATAATTATAATTACATTACTTTCTACACTTTTATTGATAAATATTTGGCCACGATTCCTAAGTGATGCATTAGAATTTAGTTGGTATCTATATGTTGCACTAATAGTTCTCTTATTGATAGTTTGGAAAATCTGGAAGAAATATTACTAAAAAAATTATTCTTTTTTAAGATTACTAAATGTTTCTTTTAAAATAGAATTTTCAAGCCCTAACAACCTTTCAAGCATACCAAGTCCATCCCTAATTTCTCCAGCCTCATCACCAAAACTAGTCTCAAAATAAGGTAGTTTACGCAATCTTTGCATTAATGTGGCCCAAAAAGCCATAAGATCTCTAATCTCTGCATAATCTGATGAAATTCTTTTTGTTTTCAATATCTTATTCAATACCTTTTTCATACCTCTTAATCCGGCATTAGCCATTCTCTTTGTTCCACTATGTTGTAATTCTAAACCATGAGACAATGACTCTAAGAATCTATCAATTAAAAGTATTAATTGAGGGATAAAATCAATAACTTTTTGATCAATTTGGATAACTTGCACAGTTTCCTCTTCTGGTTGTTTCTGATCTTCAGTTTTTTTTGATCCAAATATTCTTTTCCATAATCCCATAATAAGTAAAAAGAACAGATAGTATATAAACTTTTTCTAAACATAGCATTCTAAGCTAAACAACAGCAAGCCCAAAAATTAAAACAAACTCTTCTGCTTATCCAACATCTTCCCACCAACCCGACCAGAAAACTTATCTTTTGACTCAAGCTTCTCCTGAATCTCCCGAGCACGAGAAACAACATCCAAAGGAACACCAGCCAACTTAGCAACATAAACACCAAAACTCTTATCAGTACCACCAGCAACCAACTTTCGCAAAAACACAATCTCATCCTTCTCTTCTTTCACAGAAATATTATAATTCTTAACACCATCTAAATCACTAGCCATAGAATTCAAAACATGATAATGAGTTGCAAACATAGTTTTAGCTTTAACTTTATTATAAACATACTCAACAACAGCCCATGCAATTGAAACACCATCATAAGTAGAAGTTCCCCTTCCAACCTCATCAAACACTATCAAACTTTTAGAAGAAGCATTATTCAAAATATTAGCAACCTCTTCCATTTCAACCATAAAAGTACTTTTCCCAGAAAACAAATCATCTTGCGCACCAACCCTAGTAAAAACTCTATCAACCAACCCCATTTTAACAACACCAGGAACAAAACAACCAACCTGTGCCATAATAACAATCAAAGCAACCTGTCTCATATAACAACTTTTACCAGCAAAGTTAGGCCCAGTAATAATCATAACCTCACCAACATTCAAACTAGTATCATTAGGAACATAATCCTCTTCAAGCTCAACAACAGCATGCCTACCATCTTTAATCTCCAAAACATCAGAATCATCTAAAACAGGACGAACATAATTATTCTCAACACTAACAAAAGCAAAACTCAAAAGAACATCCAACTCAGCAACTTTAGAAGCAACATCCTGAAGAACAGAAATATAATCCTTAATCTTTTCAACAACAGCCATAAACAATTCATACTCCAAATTTTTAATCTTCTCTTCAGCAGTCAAGATTTTCTCTTCCTCTTTCTTCAAATCTTCAGTAACATACCTCTCATTATTAACAAGAGTTTGTTTTCGAATATAATCTTTAGGAACAAGATGCAAATTAGACTTAGAAACATCAATATAATATCCAAAAACACGATTAAAACCAATACGAAGATTCTTAATCCCAGTCCTCTCCCTCTCTTGAGCCTCTAAACGAGAAATAAACTTTTTCCCACCAAACTTAATATCATGTAACTCTTTCAACCTAGAATTATAATCTAACTTAATCACTCCACCTTCCCTAATAGAAACAGCACAATCATCTTTTATTGACTCAGAAACAATATCAATAACACCTTGAAAATCACCAAAACAACTCAACTCCTTCAACAACCCAGAATCAAAATTAATTTTTTGAACATTCAAAAGAGAATTTTTCAAAGCAACCAAATCACGACCACCACAATTACCATAACCAACCTTACCAACCAACCTTTCAACATCACCAACACCTTTCAAAACATTCTGCAAATCACCCCTAACAATTAAATTTTTAACAAAAAACTCAACAGCATCATACCTCTCTTCAATCTTAACTCTATTCATTAAAGGACTTTTCAACCATTTCTTTAACAACCTAACACCCATGTTAGTACAAGTCCTATTCAAAACATAAAACAAACTTCCTTTCTCAGAAACACCCTCAACCAACTCCAAATTCTTAATTGCAACAGCATCCAAAAACATTCTATCTTGCTTAACAACTTTTTTCAAACTTTTAATGTGCAACAAATCATTCATTTGAGTAGACAAAACATAATTCAACAACCCACCAGCAACTTTTACCTCAATATCATTAGAAACTCCAAACCCATCCAAACCAAGAACTTTAAAATGTCTTAACAAAGTAGACTTTGCATAATCAAAACCAAAAAACCTATCACTATGATCAGTCACAAACACACCCAACCTTTTCAAATTCTTAACCAACTCCTGATCAACCAACAAACTTTCAGGCAAAACACACTCAGCAGGTCTAAACCTCAAAACCTCATCCTTAACCAAATCAAAACCACCAGAAAAAACAAAAAACTCTCCAGTTGAAACATCACAAAAACTTGCAGCATACTCATCACCATTTGCAAACACTGACATCAAATAATTATTAGAACTAGCATCAAGATCACCAGACCCAATAAGTGTTCCAGGTGTAACAACTCGAACAACACCTCGTTTAACCAAACCCTTTGCTAACTTAGGATCTTCTAACTGTTCGCAAATTGCAACTTTATAACCTTTCTTAACAAGCCTACCTAAATACTGTTCCAAAGCATGATGAGGTATTCCAGCCAAAGGAGCTTTTTTCTCACCCTTTCCCCTAGATGTCAAAGTAATCTCTAACTCTTTTGATGCAGTCTTAGCATCTTCATAAAACATTTCATAAAAATCACCCATTCTAAACATAATTACACAATCAGCATACTTCTGTTTAAGATCAGCATACTGTCTCATTGCAGGTGTTAAATTATTTGGATCCATACTAACAAAAATCTAAATAAACTTTAAAAGAATTATTGTACTTCTAAGCAACTTCCTCTTCTTGCCAAATAGGATCTTCTGGTGGAGGAATAAGTATATATTCATTAACTATATTTTCAGCTTCCTCTCTAACTACCTCAGGATCATAATGACCAAATTCACAAGAACCACAAATAGCATCACAACCTTTACTCTGTGATCTAGTGGCTTCACATTCATAACCATAAACTACACTTGCAAGACCCATAAAACCATCATAAGCTTCACCTATGAAAAAAAAACCTCTAGCAGATAGTCCTTCTGTAGGTTTAAGGACAGGTATTGCATCAGCAACACCTCCATACTCCTCCGCAATCTCTCTTTGCCTTTCATCAATCCACTTAGGATCTAAATGTCCATCAGCATGAGCAATAACTAAAAGAGCTCCTTCTAAATCATCAATCAAACTTTGTAATACATTTACATCTGGAACAATATGTTCAATCAAACTCATAAATAATATATAAAAATAAAACTTTAAAAGAATTTATATTTTCTCTAACTTAGTTTTGCCACCCATATAAGGAACTAAAACTTTAGGAATCTTAACAGAACCATCTTTCAACTGATTGTTCTCAATAATAGCAACCATAACACGACCAAGAGCAATAGCAGTAGAATTCAAAGTATGGACCAACTTAACTCCATCTTTACTATTATACCGAATCCTCAACCTTCGAGCTTGGTAATCAGTACAATTACTACAACTTACCATCTCTCTATACCTTTTCTGATGTGGCAACCAAGCTTCTAAATCATACTTCTTTGCAGCAACAGTACCAATGTCACCAGTACAAATATTAACAACCCTATAAGGCAATGCTAGCTTCTTAAAAATTTCTTCAGCATTCTTAATTAACTCTTCATGCAACTTCCAACTATCAGCTGGCTTACAAAATATAATCTGTTCAACTTTGTTAAATTGATGAACTCTAAAAATCCCTTTTTCATCAACACCATGTGAACCAATCTCTTTTCTAAAACAAGGACTTATACCAGCATACTTAACAGGTAACACACCAGACTCAAAAATCTCATCCATATGTTGACCAACTAAAGGATGTTCTGAAGTTGCAATCAAATACTCATCATCATCTTCAATCTTATACATCATAGTTTCAAAATCACTTAAATCAGTTACACCTTCGTAAGCCTTTCGTCTCATCATTAAGGGCGGATAAACAGGCAAATAACCTTTCTTAGAAACTATATCCAAAGCAAACCTAATAAGAGCTTGCTCTAAAAACACTAAATCACCTTTCAAAAAATAAAAACCATTACCAGCAATCTTTCCACTCCGATCAAAATCAGCCAACCCTAACCCTTCAACAATATCAACATGATTTTTTATATCAAAAGTAAACTTAGGGATTTTACCAACAGTTTTAATTTCAACATTCTCAGTATCATCTTTTCCTTTAGGAACACTCTCGTGTAAAATGTTTGGCAACCTCATTAAATAAAATTTAGTATCATCTTGTAACTTTCCAACTCTTAATTCAATATCAGCAATTTTTTTAGGCAACTCTTTTGCATCAGCTAATATTTTTTTAACATCATCACCCTTTTTCTTTGCTTCAGCAATACTCAAAGAAATCTTATTCCTCTCCTTTCGCAACCCATCCAGCTCAACTTTCAACTTTCTAAACTCAACATCTTTATCAGAAACATTTTGTAACCAATCTAATTTTTCTTTATCTCCTCGCTTCTCAAGGTCTTTCTTGGCAATTTCAATATCATTTCTAATAATTTTAATGTCAAACATAACCATTATAAATCACCATTTCTTTTTAAATATATTGGAGAAACTACTTTCTAATGATTACAACCAAACCTTTAAATACCAGATACATATTCTTTAACATATATAAAAGAGAAGTGATAAAAGAGGGAGATAAACACGGAGAGGGTAAAAAAATGGTAAAAAAAGATAAAGAAATTTTCGAAGTTTTCTTCAGAAAAAAACCAGCAATGATATTAGTTGCGCTAAGACAAAACACAAGGAATAAATATGGTAGTGTCCTTGCAAAAGAAGTAGACTGCACTTATTCACATGCAGTAAAGATTCTCCAAGAAATGGAAAAAGCAAGTCTTGTTAGTTTTGAAAAGCAAGGAAGAATAAAAACAATTTCCTTAACAGACACAGGTAACAAGGTAGCAGAAAATATTGAGAAAATAAAGCAATTGCTTTAATTTTTTTTCTTTATTAATTCTGGAAGAGATTCATTACACCTTTCTAAAACATTTAATTTACTAAATATTTCTTCCAAACTTTTCTCATCTTTAGAAATAACTTCAACAGAAGGTTTAAACCCTTCAACATCTTCAATAAATATTTTTAATCCATTCAACTCATACTGCCAACCTTCTCGAGAATATTCAAATCCTTTTTCAAAACCAGAAACATTCTTTTCAAGAAAAGAAAGAGCCTCCTCTTCAGTATCAAACTCTTTTTTCAGAACAACATCACTAACTTTCCCACCTTCTACAAATTTTGTTTGCTTTCTAACAACAATCACATTTTTAGTAGGCCAATTTGTTTTAGAATAAACTCTAACCCGAACAAAATCATCTGTTAAATTAAAATCTCCAACAGAAGGAACAAAAATTATATCTTTAAAGGCATAATTACTCAAAAAGTTTCCACCAAGTGATTCAACTACTTTCCTAGCTTCTAAAACATCCTTAATAATTGCTCTACATTCTATCATAACAAAAAAAAGTAAGTCAAAATATATAAAACTATGCTAACACTGCAGTCAACACAAATAAACTCCCTACACATACAAAAAATATATAAACAAAAAAGTATTATAAAAATATATGCCTACAAAGATAAAACATATAAGTTCTTCAATTAAAAAAACTATTTCATTCTTAATCTCAACTAGAGAAACAAGAATTACTAAAGAAGAAGCTAGAGTAAAAATAGACCAAAGTAACATCCCAACTCTTTTTAGAATTATTGATGGAAAAGAAGAAGAAAACCCTTGGGGAACAATAGAGTACATAATCAAATATAAAACATTAGCAAAAAGAGTTAAAGAACCAGAATTAAGGATTACTCCAAATATAGATCTAAAAAGTTTTGAAAAAGGAGATATTATTTGCATCTCAGGAATAACTCAAAAAGGAACTTGGTTAGGAATAATTCACTAGAACCACTTACCCAAACCTTCTTGCTTTTCAGGATCTTTTCCAAACACACTTTCAATTCTATTCTTAAGCAAAACCAAACTCTGTTGCAAATAAGCAGGAAGATTATATTTCTTAGCAAGATCCAATGCAGGCTGTAAGTATTTACAAATAGAACCCTCAGCAATTGTAAACACTAACTTTCCAGAACAAGCTAAACACTTTCCAGCTAAAGGAGGACGACGATAAATTTCATTACACTTTACACATCTAAAACCTTGCTGAGAAAACTTACGCAAGTTACCTTTAATATCACGAATAAAATGCCTTTCAATAACCAACCGAGCAACATCATCAACATCAACAGCACGAATCTTCCGACCAACTTCCATTTGACCCAACACTTTCTCCCTCATTGAAGGCAAAGTCTTATACGCACTAACCAACACACCATTATTAAAATCAGAAGTATCATGTGTAAACATCATACCTTCATACTGTTTCTCAGTACCCAAATCATTCTCTAAAATATGTATCTTAATATCCCAAGGATACTTATACTCTTCAGCAGCCTCATACAACTCTAAAGGATAATGATCACAAATATCCATATTAAACACCATATCATCAACTTCAGAAGGAACTAACCTAGAAGTTAAAACCAAAGGAGCATCCTGACTAATCCCTCGAGTGTTAGGCAAATATTTCATTGAAAAATTCAATAAACAATCCATTAACAACATACACCCTGCTTCATCACCATCACATCTAAGATTAATTATATTATCTCCCCAAAGAACACTCTTTTCAATCAACTCTTCATCTTCAACATCCAAACAATAACTATTCACAGGGTCAGATAAACTACTTACTTCAACTATTTGCTCTGACAACACTTTTCCATCCCACACAATCAACTTATCCTTTACAGAAACCTCTTTAGCCTTAATAATTTTAAAGTTTCCATTAACAATTGAAAGGTGATTATGATCTGGCGTCATAACAAATTCCTTCCCCTTCAAAGATTTTACAACAACCCATTTATTGTTAACAGGTCCTTTAATAAAAGACTTAACTTTTTTTTCTTTAAACTCAAAAGTTTTAGAATCAACACCATAAACACAAACATCATCAATATTTTCAACAGACAAAGTGCCAACCAGATCAATTCTTTTTGTTTTTGCACCCCTTTTTATCAAATCTTCAACATAATCTCCAATTTTAACTAATTTTTTGTCTTCACCAATAACCAATTCAGTACTTGGATGCACACAATCTCTACGCATAATACTATGCAACAAAGGATGAGCATACAAACCTTGAGCTTTAGAAAAACCAATTATCCGAGAAACAATACCAGCAGAAGTATGCGGACTCATTGCAACAATCAAATGTCCAATCAAATCACTTTTCTTTTCAAACTTATAATAAGGATCCATTTTATACAAATGAACCAACAAATCATCAATAAACCCACCAACCCTAAACAAAACTTCATCAGCACCTTGTTCAGGAGCATCAACAGGTGCAGGCAAAACAACATCCTGTGCAATCAACTCCAAAATTTGTTCATCATTAACCAAATCTTCACCATAAACATCTTTCAAATACCCTAACTCTTTCAATTTTTCAATAGGAGTTCCAATCTCCTTAGGTTTAAAATGAGTCAATGGCAATTCAATCATATCATACCGAATAGTTCCATCTTTATTCACATGCACAGAATTTTTTGCTCTTAAAATACCACGAACCAAATGTTCAGGAATCTTTCCAACACTACTCATACCACGAACACCTTTAATCAAACTAGGATACTGACGAGAACCAATCACCTCAAGTGCCTTATAAAAATAATGTTTAATATCAATCTGTTGATAAACAGACTTAGAACACTTATCATGTTTTTCACACTCTTCTTCATCCTTCAACTCCTTACAACCTCTACACCAAAATTTTTGCTTCCCTCTCTTACCACAATTTTCACAAACAGGATAAATTGTTTGCTTCCCACACTCACAAATATAATAAGGAAAATTGCTAGAAACTTTTCCAGCCTCTAAAGAACTCTGGAAACATCTCAACCTTCCACCCTCATCACCAACAGGAAACAAAACATGAGGACTACCTTTCATCTTTCTCATCTTAGCTTTTTCAGGTCGACCCATCCGAGCACCAACAAAAGTTCCACACTTATCTTTAACTTCAAACTTACACAAAGAATTCACCATCTCCAAAACATCATCCTTTACAACCAACTCTTTCTCAAACCCACCAAGATTGAAAACCAAAGCTCTAGCATCATCAATAATTAAATGTTCATCACCAACCAACTTATGTTCACAACCAATCAACTCCAAACTTCTTTTCACAGAAAGATCAGCAACAACCATCTTCATTCCATCAAAAGAAGAATCCTTCAAAACAAGATACAATTTTTTAAAATCATCAACAGAAATTGAATCCCAGAAATAAATATACTTTGGATACAAAGGAACACCTAACTTCTCACTATATTCAATAGCTTGATCTAAACTTAATCTATTTTTCAGAGGGAACTTAATCACATCTTCAACACCATCAATACTTTGACTACCTTCACTTATTTTTTTCTCAACAAGCATAGCCCACCATTCTTCAACAAAACCACAAGGGATCAACTTATGTGCTCTATCCAAAAAATCACCATAGTTCACTAACAAATCACCAAGATAAATTATTTCATCAACTTCTTTCGCAACCAACCGAGCATCTTCATAAGTATTCAAACAAACAACAGAACCATTTTTCAATTTAACAATTGGCCCATCAATAGTATCACAAACATTTGCAACAGTTGCTTTACCTGGCCTTTCAACTTTAAACTGTGTACCAACAGCAATAAAATCATCACTAACAACCATTGTTGCAGGATTAACACTATCAGCAGAAAAACCAGAAACCCGACCACGACCATAACGCAACCTAAACCCACCATTTCTCATAGGATGAGTAAACACAGGACGACCAGCAACCAAATCTTTAATGTAATTTGTATCAGGCTTTAATTTTGCTTCAACTTTTTTACTAACCTTAACACCACGAGCCCTAACCTCTTTTTGTAAATCAACAAAATCTTTCATAAAATTCCATTGTTCCATATCCATGTCCTTTCCCCACTTAGCCAATTGTTTCCAAACTTTAGGAGCTTTCAAACCCAAACATTCAGCAGTAATCAAACAAAACCCATTACTAATTCTATTAGCAACACGACGAGAAAGATCTTTATAATTTGAAACATCCCATTTTTCAGAAGGATCACCATCTAACTGAATAGGCAAATGTTCAACCAAATACTTTATCTCTTCTTCAGAAGGAAAATACTGCAAGTTAGTAACTCGCTCATGATAATCACACAATTCAGAATAAGCTCTTTTAACTTCCTTCTCAGTTGCATCATACTCTTTATACCCCATTATCTTTCTAACATAATCAGCAATCAAAATAGAAACACTAGCACCAGTTCCACCAGCACTACGAATCGGACCACCATAAATCAAAGCAAGATACTCACCCTGTCCATCCATCCTTTCACGAACTTTTAATCCAATAAAACCTTCTAAAGGTGAAGCAACAACACCAACAGTAACATATGCAAACCCTGTCCTAATACCAATCTCCATTGCACGAATTTTATCTTCAAACTTACAAAATTTTTCAAGAGCAACCTCTTCAGCAATTTTGAGAGCAACTCTCCAATCCTGCATCCCATACTCTTTCTCAAGCTCTTGAATCCTCTTAGGCACACCCTTACCCAAAATCTCTGGAGCAACAGAACCAATCAAACCCTCTACTCTCTCTGCCATGTTCTTAGCAAGAGGCATCATAACCCTCTTATTTGGGTCAAATCCTTTGCTTTTGGCTTCATTAGCAATATCATAACACTTTAGAACCTCTACATTAATCGTCTCCAAATACTTCCCTATTCTCTCAGAAAATTCAGCCATATCAATACAATCTAAAAAACATTAATTAAACTTTCCTATAGTTAAACATACATATCAGCTTTTAGACAAAAACAAAATACTAATAATAGAAATAACAATTAAAATAATAACCCCAATAATTATCCATATTAACAAATTAGAACCACCTTCTTCAGAAGTTGTAGTACCATCCCTATCTCCACTAACTTCCTCTTCTTCTTCAAAAGGAACATCATCTACATCTTCACCATCAATAGAACCAGCAAACTGCATAACATCACGATCATCAGAATAATCTTCACCACTAACCTCAGGACTTGAAACACCACTTACTCCTTCAGCAACACTCTCCTCACCACCAAAACTAACACCTACCTCCATCAACTCTCCAATAGAACTCAAAACCTCAATTGAAACTCCACTTTCAACGCCAGCATAAGTAAAAGTACTTGGAGCTGAACCAGAATAAAATACAGCACTACTACCCCACACATCATCCTCACCACCATAATCACTCACATCACTATCCTCATCCAATCCAAAATTATCAGCCTCTTCAAAATCAACTAACTTATGAACTTCATTTGCATTAACAACATTACAATCCAATCTAGAACCTTTACAACCCATCCAACTACCTTGTTCTTCCATAACAGCCTCATCAATGTGCCAAATAAAAACTCCACCAACTTTTTCACCAAAAAAAGAACTTTCTTCTCTATTCTCAACTAAAAAATATTCATTAACATCAATAGGAACTTTCAAAGAACCACTATAACCAATTTCAAAAGTACCAGAACCATCAACCTCAAGCAACCCACCATCCCAACTTAAATAATATTGACTCCAAGGACTCAACCCAGAAATCTCACTAAGATAACAACCATAACCCATCAAACAAAAAAAACCACAACCTTTTGACTCACCATCATCAGGATCAGTATCATACAAATCAGGCAAACCCAAAAAATGTCCAAACTCATGTGCAGCAGTACCAAGAACAAACTCTTCACTCAAAAGAACATAATCCAACACTTCAACACCATTTGATTCCAAACCTCCAGTAGAAGAATAAAAACTCCAAATCAAATCAGTATTACCTCCAACAGTTTCATCAGCAGCACCAGCATGTATAACTAATAAAGGCCCATCTAAAACACCATCTCCATCATCATCATAACCACCAGACAAATCAATCATATTAACAGCCTCATCAACCAGATCATCCGCTTTACTTTCATAATCACCACCATAATAACCCATCTCATTTTGCGCCAAATACCAATTCTTTACAGGATAAAAATCTAACAATAAATCTCCATTAGATTCAGAATAATAATAATCAGACAACCCTTCTAAATAACTATCAAAAGAATCAAAATCAACAGAATGTTTTTGATCAGAAAATTCCATAAACACAACTAACACTTTCAAAGAACTTCCTTCCTCAGCAACCACCCCACCAGTAACACTGTTCTCTTCCATCAACCTTCTCTCACGCAAAATCTTTTTCCTCAAAGCTTCTTGCCTATCATCCAAAGGTCTTTCAGGACGGAACTCAGGTGGTATCTCCATCAATCTTTTTCTATCCATCTCAGCAATTTTAATTAACTTCAACTTTTCAGGATCAGCAGTTCCCATCTTATGCCTTGTAGGTCTTAACTTCCCATCAGAACCCTGCTCAGCAAAATAAATCTTTTTCTTATCAAGCATTACAGGATAACCATCTTCTGTTTCAGCATAGGAGTCACCTCTTCCACCAGTATTAAAAAGAATTTCATAATCCCCACTATCTTCCTCATCACAAATTTCACCATCACAAACAAAAGTAAAAGGCTGTGCAGGAAGAGCACTAACACTAAACATTAATATTACTATAAAACAAATAATTAAGTACCACCTCATACAAATAATAAAGAATTTAATGTTTTTTAACCTTTCTCTTCTTAGACACTTTCTTACTAACTTTCTTCTTAGCTTTTTTCTTAGGTTTACAACAACCTGTTTTTTTCAAAACAACAAAAGTTATAACACCTAATCCAAGCAACCCACCTACAACAACCCAAACCCAAGTATTCTGAACAACTTCCTCACCAACAATATCTCCAACAAACTCACTAACTCTTTGTACACCTTCATCAACAGCTTCAGCTACATCATCAACAACTTCTTCAACAATATTATCAGCCTCTTCCTCTTCTTCCTCTTCATCATTAGAAAGACCTTCTGCAGTAGCTCCACCACTTCCAGCAGAAACAGTAGCAGACGCAACCTCACCTGTAGGAGTTACAACTTTGTAAGTAGAGAATCCTAAAGTTAAAGGAATTTTACATGTCCAGGAAGTATCAGTAGTAACACAATCTAAATAATCATTTACATCAACACAATTCAAACCATCATTATCACAGTGTTGTGCAGTTGTCGCACCTTCTTCAACAGCCCAAGTAATTTCAACATAATCAACACTCAATCCAAACAATAACTGATTCCAAACAGTTGAAGTCATACCAATCAAACCAGTTGATCCACTACAAACAATACTACTTACATCAAGATCTTGTGCACCTTTAATGTCAGCACCAACTAATCTAATTTCATAACCAGCATCAGCACATGTAATATTAATATCAATATTTTTTGCAACACTAAAATTAACTTGTTTTGCAAAACCACTTCCTTCAATATCCCAAGGCATTTTTACAGAAAATCCTGTAGGTGGTTCCATATCAAAATAATATTGAGGCTGAATTCCTTTAGTTGTAAAGTTAACACAAGCACTTGTAGCACAGTTACTATCAGGATCACATACTTTATACCTATAGAAATAAGTTGTTCCATTAGTCAAATCATAACCTAATTTCCAAGCAGGCGGTGCTCCAGCAAAATTATCAATTGGTAAATCATGCCATAATTTATAATCATCAAAGTCACACCATGCACCAATACACATAGGGTCACCAGTGTCATGTAAACTCTTATTCAAGGTTGTACAAGTTGAATCATTTGAATAAAACAACACACTTCCATTTGCAGGTTCATTTGTATCAAACTTAACAAATGCACCTATATCAAAAGCATCAACTGTATGATAAATTACTTGTGGTGCAGTATTATCAGTTCCACTTGCACTAAATCCAAAATTCCCATTACACATTGGTGTAAAAGTACACATATAATCATTACAATCAGTTAAACCATCTGCATTGTTATCAATACCATCTCCACAATCTTCAAAAGGCATAAATCCTAAATTATTAATAAATGAACAATCAGCATCATCACTTGGAAGATCACCATCTCCATCCTTATCAACAAATCCAAAACAATCCTCACCTATAAAATCAATAGATCCAGGAGTAAAATAAAATGGACCTAATGTATCAATAGGATCTGTTTCATCATCAAACACAGTTGTAATATAAATTCTTAAATTATCACTACCAATTCCAAAATCATTTTTAGTTAAAATAACTGCATTAATCCCTTGAGAACCAGGACCACCTTCCATTAAACAGAAGTCATCTTTAAATGTTAAAGCTGCACTCTTAGGCGCCCAAGTATTCGCTGTTGAATCAGCACATTCATATGCACTTAAAACATTGTTACTACTAGTTCCATTCCAAGTACCTTGCATTACAATTTTATAATCATATCCATCTAAATCAATATCACCTTCACTACCACCATTCGCAGTACAACCAGTAGCTCCATTATCATCAGTATCTAAATATCTATAGAAAGTTCCATTCTGTGTAGAGTTTCCAGGAATCTTTTTATCACATCCAGCAAAGTCAGTAATATTTACAACAGGAACACCTATAACCATTTTTTGCATTTCATTTTTAATACCTAATTCAGTAATGTCCAAACAATCTATAGATGAAGCATCACCAGTTGCATCAGTTCCAAGCATAATAGGTGGAGCATTATCCATATCACCCATCATCATTTCATGGAATACAGGATCACACCATTCGGTTTCTTGAGCACCAGATGGAGCTGTATGATAATAACAAAGCACTTGATTATTCAAGTGAGCAGGCAATCCAGCAAATCCTCTTGTACTACCATTAAATACAAGTGTTTGGTTTATTACATAAGCTTCACAAGTAGATTGATTTGTATCATCATAAGCAAAACAAAGATCTTGTTCCATACCAGGTGGCAACATAAAACTATCAGTCATCATTTCACCACCAAAGCCCATTCCAAATCCACACATTGGATCTGAACTACAAACTGGATCTTGACAATCTGCTAAACCATTTTCATCTTCATCACCAGGCATAAAACAAATCTCAGGACTTGCACCATCTTCAATACAAACAGACATACTTTGACCATTAAATGGATCTATTACATAAGTACTATTCCATTGACAAACAGTTTCATCTGCTAAAGTTCCACATTGAGTTTCAGTTTTTGCAGCAAGACAATTCAAAGTAGGATCTTGTAAATTAGCTAATGAACTAGGATCACACCAACCCCCACCATAAGGATCCTCTGTCCAACCACAATCAGCTGCACTAGTTGTACACATATCATCACCAAAACAATCATAACACATAGTCTCACAACTTCCACCAAAGAACTCAGAACCACCAGGATAATCACACCATCCCCACCTATCTCCCATTCCTTGAGTTCCACCAAAAGAAATAAATTCACAACCATTTACAACTGCATTTGAAGTTTCACATTCATTTTGTGCTAAAGTAGAACTACCCCAACCAGTTCCATCACTTTGCATCTCACATGCCCAACAAGAATTATTACAAGTATCCATTCCAGCACCAAATCCAAAGTCACACCAACTATCAGTATTACCATAAGAATCAATCACAACATTATTCCAACTTCCTCCAGCAAACTGACAATTTTCTTCATCCATAATATCTGTAAATTCAAAATCCATACTTCCTTTTTGATCACCAGAACCTCCAGCCATAAAATCAAATAAACATGCATTCTCACCAGTATTCCAAGTACAAGGTAAGAAATAATCAGCAGCTAAATTGTTACAATCACCTGAAGTTGTTGCATCTTCACACTGTTGAAATTCTAAACTATCATAATCTAAATCACATTGAGGCACACCTGAAGAACAAAAAGCTCCAGTTGTAGCACTACTATTTGTCCAATGACAACCAGGCACAGGACCACAATCACAAGTCACACCTAATTGAATATCAGAACAAGTCATAGCTTCAGGATCACCCTCTGCAAAAGCACCAGGTGAATGTCCTTCACACCAATTAGCTTGTTTGTTAAAACAAAAACTAGTTTCATTTGCAATTCCAGCATAACCACTTCCAGCAACACAATATACACAACCAGTTATATTACCACATACACTTACTTGATTATCAGCAAACCAACACCTTGCATTACTTGCTTCATCAGTATAATCAGGAGTTTCACAAGCAGTTCCATTCCAAGTTCCTCCTCCATCAACACAACTATCAGCACCATCATAACTATCATATCCACCACTTGAACAAATAGAACCACTCCAATCGCAAGACTGTCCTTTTGACATTAAATATTCACAATCAGTTTGAGTTGTTACATCACCACAATCAGGCAACCCACAACAACCAGTTGCATCAGGACAATAAGGATTTGTAGCTTGAGTTTCCCAACTACAAATACTATTCATAAAATTAGTCTCACTACCATCACAATAAGTTTGATTAGTTCCAGCAGCATCACTACACATCTCTGATGTACAACAACCAATATTAGTTCCAATAACAGGCATACCATTTGGCATGTAAGGATTTGATGAACTTATTGGACACCACATATTTTGATTATACTGATTATCATTCCAACTACAACCCAAGTCACTAGCAACATTATTACATCCAGTTATATCTCCATTATAAGCTTGACAAGAAACTTGGTCACAACAACCACTACTTGTAGGAGAACACCATTCTTGACCAGGATTTAACCAAGCACAAACAACATTATCTGAAGAGCTCAAACAAGAAGCTTGATTACCATTAAAACTTGAACACATTCCAAAACCTTCATCAGGTTCAGGAGGACTACCACCCGGAAGAGTCATCTCACCAGTAGTATAATTTAAATTATCATAAATTGCAACAATACTAGCTCCTGAATTTTGTACATACCCTCTCATATAAATAGGACCAACTTGCACATTTAAAGTTTCAGAAACAACTACAGTACTTCCAGCACCAACAGGATCAAATAAACAATAAACTTTATTTGAAGTTTTATGACGGTAATAAGTCAAATTTCCTTCACTCGCACTAACAATACTACAATTTAAAGCTCCTCCATCAGTACATACAGAATAACTACTTCCATCTGTACTAAGAAGCATACAACCATAATTATCTTCTGCTACATCTTCATTAAATAATTCAGCTGCAATCAAACCAGAAGGCACAACACTAGTAACATTTACATAAGCTGATACAATAAAGGAATCTGAAACATCAACAGCATTAGTTGTAGGTAAATGGAAATTTGAATTAGTAGAAGAAGCAGTTCCTGAAACAATTAAAGCATTATTTTGAATAGCATTAATTCCAGATCCAACAGTATCACCAGAATCAAACAAACCAAAATTTGGAGAAGCACCATCAAAAGTTTCATAAAATTCAGTCAAAAGACTTGCTTGTTCACCTGGAAGATAACTTAAATCATCAAAAGTTAAATTTAAAGTATCACCGGTACTTTGAACATATCCAGCAAGATAAACAGGACCATCTTCAACTGCAATTGAAAGATTACTAACAACAGTATAATTAGTACTATTAAAAGCACAAGAAAGCAAAGCTACAGATTTATCATAAGAATAAATCATTGTCCCAACACCAGAAGGTACAACACTACAATTACCACTATCTCTATGGCAAATAGTATATACATTATCACTAAGTTGTAATCTACATCCATCCCTAGGAGAAGCTTCATCTGGTCGTGTATAAAGTTCAGCACGAACTTTTTTTCCTCCAGTAACAGTTCCAGTTAAATTAGTAACAACACTAAAAACATAATCATCAGTAGCATCAGTTACATCTTGAGAATTAAGATAAGCAAAAGCATCACTACCCACAGTAGCACCAGTAATAATCAAAGTATTATTTTGAGTAATCACTAAACCTTTTGAATTACTTGGAGCATTAAAAAAATTCCCATCAATATTTTTTCCAGTAAAAGCTTCTGTAAATTCTCCAAGTGTATCTGGAGCAGCAGCTGCACTAGGAGGATTAGGAACATTGCTACTATAGTTCAAATTATCAACAGTCAAATAACCAGAATCACTTATATTAGAGATAGACAATTGATTTGAAATAGTAATTGTTCCATGATTAGCAGCAATAGTTCTACCAACAACAGTTTCACCATCAATAAAAGAACAATTTGCTAAATTAGATCCATGATTATAGTATGCTGAAAGAGTACCAGTTGTACTAGTAATAGCAGTACAGTTTGAATTTGCACACACTAACTGACTAACATTATCAATATTAATTGTACAAAAAGTTGAAGGGCCAGCACCATTAGTCAATACTAACAAATAACGAACACTATCAGTTCCAACATTAGCAATATTCCCAGTTAAATTAAAATCACTTCTAACTTCAATAGGATTCACAACATTTATATTTATTTTACTGCTGAAAGCTGAAAAAGCAGCAAGCCCTACAGCAGTACCATTCATTACAATCATATTATTACCTAAACTAAAATTAAAACCAGGAGCAAGAGGATTAGCTCCAGTCCACCTACTATTATTCAAAACACCTGTAAAGGTGTCATAAAAAGGTTGTTCAGAAACAGGAGGAGCAGCAACAACAATACTATAATTCAAATCATCAATAGTAAGATAACCAGAATCACTAACATTTGAAATTATTAACCCATTTCTAATTGTAGATGAAGTATGTGACCCTGTAATTGTTCTAGAAACAACAGTTACATTGTTAGTAAAAGTACAAGTTACCAAACCTCCTGCAGGATCAAAAGTAAAAGTTAAATTACCCCACCCCTTAGGAATTCCAGTACAATTCTTATTAGCACAGAATTGATAACTTCCACTTTGCTTAAGAGCAACATTACAAAAGCTAGGAGAACCACTAAATAAACCAAATCTATAAGTAGTTGCATCTGTTCCAACATTTGCAACACTACCTGTCAAATTAAAAACACTACTTAAAATAGTTGATGAAACAATGCTGATAGCATTTACATTATCCAAAATTGTAACTGGATTCAATCCAACAGCAGTACCATTCATTACTATCATACCAGCACTTTGACTAAAATTAAAACCAGGAACAGGAGTAGGCACAGTAAACCTACTTACATTAACAACAGGAGGAGTAAAAGTTTCAAAAAAAGGATTTTCAAAAACAACAACAGGAGGAGCAACAGCAACAGTATAATTAAGATCATCAATTGTAACATAACCAGAATCACTTGCATTAGAAATATGCAAAGTATTTGTAATAGTAGAAGTTGTATGACCACCAACAGTAGTTCTTTCAACAACAGTCATATTATTAGTATAAGTACAAGTAACTAAAGTACCGATAGGTTGATAATCAAAAGTCAAATTTCCCCAACCCTTAGGAACCACAGTACAATTTCCATCAGCACAAAAGTAATAAGTCCCATCAAATTTAAGATCCATAGCACAATAGCTAGAAGTAGGAGTTCCAGCCAAACCTAATTTGTAAAGTACAGAATCTGTTCCAGCAACCCCAATATTTCCAGTTAAATTAAATACACTACTTAGAGTAAGTTGTGTAGAAATAGATATAGCATTTGCATTAGATAAACTCATAAAAAGTTCAGTATTTGTAGTAGTACCATTCATAACAATCATATTATTACTTTGACTAAAATTAAATCCATTCATTTGTGCAGGCATAGTAAATCTACTTACATTAACACCAGGGCCTGTAAAAGTTTCAAAGAAAGGTTGTTCCATTGTTGCTGGAGGTGGAGGTGGAGCTGCAGGTAAAACTGCAGTAACATTCCAAAAATCAAAATAAGATTCAACCTGACCAGAGCCATTAATTGGACCGGGACCGCCAGCAGGTCTATCTAAATCAGCAAATAATTTAGGCTTAATATTTATTACATTTAAATTTGTAGGAACTAAAATAGACTGTACTCCCCCTGCCCACCTAAAAGTACAATTAATCATTGTAGTAGGCACATCATATTGTAAAGATAAATTTCCAACTCCTGCACCAACATTTGCATAAGGTACTGGACCAGTAATATTACTAGCAACCAATCTAAACTGACTAGTGTTTGCTAAATTTAAATAACAAGCACCACGAGTAAATGAATCATCTGATAATTCAATTCCAGAAGAAGCTTCGGCACTTGCACTAACTGTACTACTAGTATCAGTCATATTAATATAGGTATAAACATTTGCTTGTTGAATATTTGTATTAATATATAATTTTGTTGCACCACTACCTACAGTTGTTCCAGTATGAGTTACATTAAAAAGAAAATTACTATTAACAGAAACATTAAGAGTAGAACTTACTCCTGGATCACCAACAACCAAAGTCAACTGATAAAGAGATAAGTTAATTGCAGAAGTATCAAACTGATCAAAATTATTAAAAGGTATTGGACCACCACCAAAAGGACTTGTATAAAATCCAGTTATTCCACCATAAAATAAACCTGCGAAAACTATAACTATTAAACCAACTAAAAGAATACTATGCAGATTACCCCTCACCCCTTTTAACATTCATTAAATTATAGCAAAGCGATTTATAAAGTTTTCTAAACTTTCTGAAAAATAAAAAGAATTTGGTTTCAATTGGTTTCACAAAAATAAAAACTCTTTGTTCTCTATAAAAAATAAAAAAATAAAAAATTAAGCCTTTTTTCTAAAGACTATAAACAACACAACTCCAACTGCAATCACTGAAGCAAGTGCAAACCATAACCAACCAAAGTCAGTAAAACTTTCACCTACATCTTCTGCAAACTCAGCTACCCTTTGTCCTGCTTCACCAGCAACATCTCCAACATCTTCTACAACACCATCAATAACTTCACTTACAGGATCTGTGCTTTCTTCTTCCTCTTCTTCATCACTTGTAGTTGAACCAGCGCCACCACTACCGCCACCACCAGAAGAACTAGAACTTTCTTCAGCCGCAGCTGCAACAGGTGTTTGATCTATAATGTAAGACCAAATATGTATTGGTGGATTTGAAATTGTCCATTCAGTAATGTCAGTACCTGAACTATAACTTCTTATTGCATAACCAGTAATGTTAGTACAATTTATTGGAGTGCTTCCAGATAAAGCTGCACAATCCCACAACTCAGTATCATCACCAGGATAACTCAACACTAATGTGTCAGGATGACCCACACTATAGATACCATCATTACCTCCCCAATCACTTTCATCAATTGCAAAGTAATCTTCAGTTACATCAGACTCTGAACCAGTTAAAGTTCCAATATCTAAATCTAAAGGAGCAATAACATCTGAACCAGTTTCAACACCTTCAAGTCTTACTTCCATTGCTAAACTATCTGCATTAGTCAACTGCATTCTCAAATCAACTTCACTAATTTGATCCGGATCAATAGGCTCACCTAATGTTGAAGTACTTGATGAAGAACAAGCACTACCTGGATTAGCATATGTTCCACTTCCATTATCTATTTGCCAAGTCTGTCCTGAATCACTATCAGTAACTTTAATAGTAGATCTTTCTGTTACAGCTTTTGTTGTAAAGTTTCTTAATCCAGACTCTCCACAATTACCAGACACATCACAAACTTCAACCCTATAATAATAGGTGGTTGCATTATCTAATGTATAATTCAACATATCTGTATTAGTTGTAAAGTTATTTAGACTAATTACACTATTAAACACAAACCTTTCTCTTTCATCAGTAAAGTTTCCTTTCTGCATTCCTTCAGCTCTAATTGTTGAATTAATTCTTGAACCAGTACTGTCGTTATTGTAGAACTTCAAAGTAACATTCGCTCTCTCTTCTGTCTTAACAACAATTTGTGCAGTATTAGAATTTTCATCTGCATCAATTTCAATTACTTCAGGTGCTTCTTTATCAGTTGCATTAACTGCAAATGCTGAACCACAAACAACTTCATCTTTACATTGTATATCAGTACAATCTATTGCACCATCTCTATCGTCATCAATCAAGTTTGTACAATCTTCAGTTCCTTTCATACCAAATTCTTCATCCATATACATGTGCTTACAATCTGGATCTTCATAGGAATAAAAACCATCGCCATCCTTGTCAACTTTACCAATAGAATCACAATGTTCTAACTTAAAATCTACAGTTCCAGATTTATAATAATTTGGACCCACACTATCGGCTGGAGCAGTTGCAGTATTATTTTCACCTGCAGATACAGAATATATTCTCATTGGATGACTTATATCAAACAAACTAGGGAAATTATTCAAGTCAGCTTTCTTAACAGTAACAATCATTCCTTGCATTTCTTGACACATTTTTTTAGCATGTGTATCCAATCTAATATTTGCTGCAACCCAACTACTATTAGAACATCTCTTTGCACTTAACATTTCTTTTAAGCCTTCATCAGACCAAGTCCATTCAGCAACCAACTTAAACTCAAATCCATTCTCTGCACCATCATCTGAATAACAATTATTGTCTGTAGTTCCATCAGTATCTAAATACCAATAACCTTTAGTAGCTTTTCTTCCACTTCCAGTACTTCCATCCCAAAGTGATTCACCATTACAAACTCCGGCATAAGTCATAGACGACAAACCCATACCCATCATATAGTCATCATTGGTTTCTTTTATACCAGCACCACAAAGATCTATCCAATCATTCAATGCAGCATCATCGGAACCAGCACCACATACATCACTTCCTAACATGTAAGGTACACCACTTTCCATACTTTCAAATATTGCTTCTGAACCTTTTGGATCACACCATCCACCAGTAGATTCTCCACCACCTCCACCAAAACCATACCACACACACATCTGACTTCCTAATTGCGTATTTACACTTTCACAATCAGACTGACCCAAACTAACATTAAAACAATTTGAGACACAAACTTCTTGATTACCCATATATTCATCTGTATCAACCATACAATAAGGATCTGCAGCACATGCAGCTGTATCAGTTTCTGGTTGATAAGTAGTCATATTAAATGGTGAATAAGTGGGACCACAATGCCAACCTATTTGTTCACACCAAGACCAACTACCTTCAGTAATCCACCTACATGCATCTTGATCACCTGTATTATTATATCCATTTGTTCTATTGGTAAAATTACATTCTGTTTGATTTCTCAACATCCAACAATCTACAGCTAACTCATGTTTAACATCACATTGTGATCCAAAGAAACCACCTTCTTCACTATCAACATGATCACTTCCAGACATGTGTTGTTCAAACCAAGCACAACCAGGCTGCTCTTCACAAGAAGTCATGTTACCATCGTATGAAGGACAATCTCTTCCATCTACAGAACCAGTAGAAGTAACATTTGGTTCACACCATCCAGAAGACCATTCACAAAGTCCACCTGTTACTGCACCTTCACAAGAACTTTGTGTTGTATACAACTCATCGCCATCACTATCTTTTGCAAAGCATTTAGGATCACACCATCCACTACCGGACCAAGGATCAGTTACCCAACTACACAATGAATTAGATTCACAATTAGTTCTGCTTCCACCTAATGTAGAGTTCCAATGACATTCAAACATTGCAAAGTCACACCATCCATCTTGCGGACTGTATGGATCAGCTTGCCACTTACAAGAACTTACTGCCTCACAACCACTCTCAGTTGTTTTTTGAAAACAAGTTTCAGATAAAGAGTGATTTATTTCACAAAAAGTATTTTCATACCACTTACAATTTACATCTGAACCACAACCAGTAACATTTGTTTGATACATCCAACAAGATTCACCTTTCATACCACATCTATAATCACTTGTCCAAGGATCTTGTATCCACTCACAATCACTTTGAATTCCACAACTAGTACTATCTTGGTATAACCAACATTCTCCCATTTCTCCTCCTCCACAGAAAGGATCAAAAGTACATTCTGGATCTTCACAATCAACTAATTCATCATTGTCGTTGTCACTTCCATCAAAACAAATCTCACTATCAAAATTAGCAGGAGTACACATTCCATCACTATTATCCCACTTACAAGTTCCTTGAGCTCCACCACCATTCATATTACAATCATCTAGATTATAACAATAGAAACAATCATCTCCACAACCTTTACTTTTTTTCTCAATACAACTTTCAGTTGAATTATCCCACTTACATTGATTCTTACTTGCTAAACAAGCTTCTTCTGGTGTAAAAGTACCACCACTATAGTATTCACATGAAGGACAAGATGTATCACAATCTCCAAAAGTTTCTATAGTTTCTGGAATATCACAGTATCCTCCTTGAGTTAAACTTGTATCTTGCACCCACATACAATAACCTTTAGTAGATGAACGACAAGAAGTAGATGTATTACAAGCCCAACAAGACATATCACATCCATACAAAGATGAACCTGTTTCTATTTCACACCAAGTTTCAGCATAAGGACAATTAGATGCATCATCACAAACACTTTCAGTTTTCCAAGTTCCACCTACAAACGCACACTCTTTCTTAGTTTTAATATTATCTAAATCATCTGTAAGATCACCTTTAAATCCACATTCAGTACTTACATTATTCCATGTACAAGGCATATACCAAGGTTCACCTGAAATCTGATCACACAAAGGCCTACTATCTATTACATTAAAATCAGAACAAAATGTTGCACCTTCTGGAGGATCAGCCATTTGATCCCAACAAGCTGTATCATAACTTGTTGCACACTGTCCACCTTGATACTTACAACAAGTTGACAACATAGGTAAAACTTCACACAATGTAGTATTAGTTACATTATTTGCAATTACACTACTAATATTTTCACACTGTATTCCTAATATGTCTAAGCCACTACATTCAGTACTTGTTGTATTATAAGTACATCCTTGTATACCATTACACTCAGTTGGTTTACCATCAAATATCCAACAACCAGGGTTTTGAAAATCAGTTTGTTCTGAAACAACACAATCACTTCCATTCCAACTACCCCAACCACTACTCAAACATTCACCTTCTGATGTAAAATCGCTAAAAGTTTTGCTTGATTCATAACACCATCCACTCATTGCTTGCCAAGTACAATTTTCTCCAGTTGTGTTTAAAGCATTACAAGCAGAAGCATTTCCACCTTGCCAAGCATCTAATTCCCAACAGTTATTTTGCCATGGACCCATACACCATCCACTACTACTATTGTCCCATTCACAACTTAAACTATAGCTATTGTTTTCACAACCAGATTCATTTGTATTATCCCATGACCAACATGAAACTTTTTCACACCATCCCCAGTCAGCAGAACCAGTTGACCATTGACAACTTGAATCAGCTGCACAACTTGAATTTGTCCAATGGTCCCAACAACCTTTTTCATAACAACTATTATAAGCAGCATCCCAAGTACAATTATTTGCACCACAATTTTCTTCTGTATAATAATCCCAACAATTTGTACCTTCTTCTTCACACCAACCACCGGAATCAGTTACCCATTCACAACTTACATCAAGACTAGCATTTGAACAACTTGTTGAATCATAAAGATCCCAACACCCTCTATCAGAACACCATCCATCAGTTCCACCCCAACCATAATCCCACTTACAACTTGTACTATAAGTTCCATTAGTACATTCGCTTTGAGTTAAATCATAACAACTTGCAGCAGATGCTTGTTCACAATACCCATAATCTCCATCCCAAGCACATCCTCTATTTTCACAATTTGTTTCATCAGAATAACCCCAACAATTTTCTTCATAACAATAATTTGCATTTGCATCCCAATAACAATCACCAGAAACACTATCATTACATGAGTTTTCAGTTGAATACTCACCACACCAATTTTCCCAACATTCTCCCCAATAAGAATCCCAAGTACAATCTAAATTATATGTCAAACTATCTGTTTCACAATAACTTTGATTATCATCAAAATCCCAACAATCTGTTTCTTCACAATAATCTCCATAATCCCACCAACAAGATAAAGAAGAATCATAACAAGCATCATATGTCTCTAAATTTTCACAACCAGAACTTCCCATACAAGAAGTTTCTTTCCATTGACAACCAGTAACATTTGCACAAGATCCTGTATCATAATAATTCCAACACCCTTCATATTGACATTGACTATTATCAGCATCCCAAATACACCCTACACTTGCATTACAACCAGTTGCATTCCCATCAAAACTTGGACAACTTGGTTCTGAACAATAACCAGAATTAGTCCAATCACAACCACCTACTACACTATCACCATTATCTGTACAAGCTGTTTGATTCCAATAATTCCAACAAGACTTTTCATAACAATAATCATAAACACTCCAAGCACAATCTCCACTTGATGCATTATTACAAGTTAAAGTATCACTATAATCATAACAATTAGGTTGATAACAATATCCATCATCTCCACTACCCCAACTTTCCCAAATAAATCCAGCTATTTCACAAGATGTTTGGTTATTAAAAAAATAAGATCCTCCACCTAATTCAGTACAATAAGCATCTGATACCCAATTACATCCAGTAGCATTTCCACAATCTGAACTTCCTCCATAATCCCAACATCCAGGAGAATAACAATAAGAGCCATAATCCCACCAACATCCTAAAGAAGAACCATAACAACTTGTTTCACTTAAAACATCATCACAACCAGGAGGCCCTTGACAAGAAGCATTTTTCCAAGCACATCCACTCACACCAGTACATCCATCATAATCCCATTGGTTCCAACAATCAGCTAAATCAGTACACCATCCAGTATTCCATCCCATATCTGATTCTGATTTCCAAATACACCCAGTATCGTTTTCAGCATTACAAGATTCTTGAGATGATTGATCCCAACAACCTTTTTCCATACAATAGGATCCCCAACTATCCCACCAACAATCATCTGCTTCTCCATTAACATTTACATCATAATCTGTACACTCATCCATAGTTGTTCCATCTTTATCCCAACAATTTAATGCGGCAACAGAATTTACCATTAAGATTGACATACACACAATTAACATAGCTACGACTATTATTTTATTTTTAGAATTCATTTTTACACTTCCCCCTTTTTTTATGAATTAACATAAGTATCAAATAAAATAATGAAAAGCACTTTATAATCTTTACCTTAAAATAAAATAATAAATAATTATATAATAATTTTCTTGTTTCAGTCTGTTTCACTAAAATCTAAAACTTTTATTTTTCTTGTTTTAAGATTAATAATTGGAACTTTTGAAGGGATTATGTTTTCATGTCCCATTTTTTCTTGAAAAGAAGACATGCTTTGAAAACTACCACACCCAACTAAACAAACATTTTTATAATTACCAACCAACACATCATGATGCATATGTCCTGATACAAAAAAGTCAGGAACTTGTTCAATAACTAAAGGATCACTCTCTATATCAGGCATTGACAAACCTGCAATGTGCGTCGGACAAAGGTGCCTTTTCTTTAACAAAAATTCCATCATTAAATCAGCTCTATCATATCCACCATTATTTCTTATATAATCAACATTGTTAACATAATAATCAAAACCCATTCCATGATATAATAAAACATCAAACCCAACAAATCCATCAACAGCATGAATATTTATTATAGAAGGATTTGTTACCATATGTACATTAGGCAAACTATACAACTTTGCTGCAAACTCTCTATTCAAAGCAGGTTGAGGTTCAGACAATCTTAAAGCATCATGATTCCCACCACAAATAACAATCTTAATATCTTTTCTAATTCTAGAAATATAATCAAAACAAACATTATACTGTTCAACAATATCTGTAATATTTGTTTCCTTCTCATGCCCAGGATAAATTCCAACACCATCAACAATATCTCCAGCAAAAAATAAATACTTCACTTTTTTTGCTATCTCTTTTTGTTCTTCATCACCATATTCCATATTCAACCACTTAACAAACCTTTCAAAATCTTCAGGAATAAATAAAGTACTACCAATATGCATATCGGCTGCAAAAACTACATTAACATCATCAGCACATTTTTTATATTCTTTCAAAGCAATATCTGGTAAATAAACATCTCTTGCAAAAATAATATCACTCCCTGTTCCTCCACTAACACCAATAACCTCGTCGTGAACAATCTCCTTACCAAGTTCCATTAGCTCTTTATTTTTATTACTCAACAAAACTTTTATTTTTCCAGTAGGATCTTCTAACTCCAACATAATATGACCTGACTTTGTAATTCCAACATTATAAACAAAACCAATTATTGAAACAACTTCATCAGAACCTTTTCTTAAAGCCCTTGAAATTGAAACACAACCTTGTAACCCTTCTCTTTGCATTAAAATTTTTTTTAATTGATTATATCTATTCTTATAATAAGTTACAAAATCTTTTACTTCAACTTTACCAGGTTCTTTATCATAATTCCAAACAATTTTCAAATTAGTTTTTACTTCATCTTCCTCAACAAACAACAAACTTTTATCAAAAACTACCCCTTTATCTTGCCTTTTCATAGTAGAACCAACATTTTCATAAAAAATATCAAAATTAAAATCACTCGGAACACTTTTCAAAACTTCAGGTGTAACTATGTAATTCTTTTCAAACAAAAAACCAACTAATTTTTTAATTTCAGACATTTAAAACCTCTTTCAACAACTTTTCAAGTTTCGGAACTGTTGAAGGAGGTACACCCAACCCAAACTGTCTTGTTCGACCATATCTTCCTTTACTAATAACTTTTGCATGAATTATTCCAAGCATATCAAGCTCAGCAACAAGATCCGAAATACGCCTTTGTGTAAGAGGTTTAATCTTTACTTTAAAACATAATTCTTTATACAACTCATATACATCCCCTGTAAATAAAGGTTTGTTACCAATTTGTTTTACAGCTTCAAATATTGCTAACAAAGTAATTTGTGATTGTTTAGGTTGACTTAAAATAATATCATGAACTCTATCTCTTTCAACCTTCTCTTCAGCTTCATCTAATATATCTATACTAATTTGTTTACTATTTTTTCTTTCAGTTAATTCACCAGCAACCCTTAATAATTCTAAAGCTCTTCTTGCATCACCATGTTCCCTTGCAGCATATGCAGCACACTTTTCTAAAACCCCATCAACAATAACTCCTTCCCTAAAAGCATCTTTAGCTCTTTCTTTCAATATTGCTTGCAATTGAATTGCATTATAAGGAGGAAAAACCAACTCTTCTTCAGATAAAGAACTTTTAACTCTCGGATCTAAATAATTTGTAAACATTAAATCATTACTTATTCCAACAATTGAAATCAAACTATTTTTTAATTCAGAATTAAACCTAGTTAAAGAATACAAAACTTGATCTCCTGCTTTTGAAACCAACTGATCAATCTCATCTAATATTAAAACTAACAAAATCTTTCTCTTCTCTAAATTATCAACAAAAATTCTATAAACTTCATCTGTAGGCAAACCAGTTGCAGGTATTTCAACACCTAAAGCTCTAGCCATTTCAGCAATCAACCTATATTCAGTATCAGCAACTCTTTTCATTTTACAATTCAAATAAAATATTTTTATAGCAAGACCATTTTTTTCAGCAATCTTTTCCATACTTTCAGTTACATGCTTAACAACTAAAGTCTTGCCAGAACCTGTTTTCCCATAAATAAACATATTAGATGGCTTTTCAACTCTAAGAGCAGGAGCTAATATTCCAGCAACCTTTTCAATATGTTCTTCCCTATGAGGAATATTATCTGGACTATAATTAGCTTGCAATACAGACTTATCTTTAAACAAAGGTTCCTTTTTCAGAAAATCATCAAAAAAACTATCAACTCCTTTTTTTACCATATCTCCAAATACACAAATAAACTATTTAAGCATTTTCATTATTAAAAATAAACACCCCCTCCATCATTTCCTATGGAAATCATTTCAACATAAATAATGGATCACCAAATTCATCCCTTTTTAAATCAACCCCTTTGTTTCCAATAGAACTATATAATGATAACACAATACAATATATATATTATATTAATACTAATATAATATAATATAATATAATATAGAAAAACATATAAATAAAATAAAAAAGAGAAAATAAAATTCTTGAGAATTAGAGCTTCTATTATAAATATATTAAAGAATTAGAATAATAATAATAATAATAATAATGAAGCAATATATTATATTATTTTACCCTCTTTTCCCTCTCTAAAACCTATTTAATTTAACTTATTTCCATAAGAAACAACTAATAAAATTAATACAAACACAACAACCAAAACCAAAACCAAATCTCCATACGCAATCAAGGTGTGAGGGGGTCAATAAAAACCACAGTAAACTATTTATACCATTACAACACATATAGTAAATATGAAAGTACTTATATTATTAATAGCATTTGTAGTAATTATTGTATTATTAGAGATTTTTAAGCATAGAATAGGTAAAAGTGTTTCACAGATTTTATTATATTTAGTAATTGGAGTTATATTGTTGCTTGTTGGAGCAGCATACATAGATTTAGGTGAATTTTTTGCACCAGAAAACAGTTTTACTCAAACAGGAGCAGCTGTAGTAGATGCATTAAAGGATAATGTAGATTTACCAGCCTGGGATGAGATTGAAATCTTTGAAGATGCCAAAGAAGAGGCAGAAGATTTTGTAGATAAGAACATTGAAGAATAATAAACTATTTAAATGACTTATACAATTAGCTTAACTAGGAGGAACTCAAATGGAAGACGATAAAAAATACTCAAAACATCTTATGGATAAAACAGTTGTAACCAAATCAGGTAAAAAATTTGGTGTGGTTGGAAATATTAATTTTGAAACAAGAACAGGTGAATTAATGCAGATTATTCTTAAGAATCCTACAAGCTACATAGATCAATTAGATATTGAACAAGATAAGAATGGAAACTGGTGTGTACCTTTTTCAGCAGTTATCGCAGTAGGTGACTTTGTAGTAGTTTCAGAAGACGACATAGTTTAATTTTTTTCTTATGTTTTTTATTGATATTTTAGGTTATTTAGCAGGAACATTAGTAGTTATTTCTTTATTACCTCAAACAATAAAAAGTTGGAAAACCAAATCAACAAAAGATTTGTCTCTATCAAGATATATAATATATGTTGCTGGATTAATATTATGGATAACTTATGCAATATTAATTAAAAATGGTCCAGTAGCTATAATGAATGGAATTGGTTTAATTTTAGCAGGATCAATATTATATTTAAAATTGAAGTATAAATAATAGCTAACATAGGCGTCAAACAAACAAAACACCCATCACAAACTATATAAAGAAAACCTTACTTCTCCTCTAAATCATGCAATATAAGACAACAGCCGATCTAAAAGTATCAAAAGAAATAGTAAATCAAATTATAGGTCAAGAAGATGCAACAAAAATAATAAAAAAAGCATCAAAGCAAAGAAGGCATGTATTATTAATAGGTTCTCCAGGTACAGGAAAGTCAATGATTGGCCAAGCACTAGCCGAACTTCTACCAAATGAAAAATTAAAAGACATCTTATCTTACCATAATCAAACAGATGAAAATGTCCCTTTAATCAGAACAGTTTCAAAAGGTAAAGGTAAACAAATAGTAACTCAAGCAAAACTTCAATCTATGGGAACATTCAGAAACCAAAACATAATACTTTTCATTTTCGTAATCATAGCATCAATTTTACCATACTATTTATACGCAAAAGAGATATTTCCATTTGATTCACCTATTGTATACGCAGCATCCATGATAACTAGTATTGTATTCATAATAGGTTTCATGATTTTCTTAAACTTAAGTAAAAAAATGGGTGGAATGAACAAAACCCAAACACCAAAATTATTACTTGATAATTCAAATAAGAAAAAAGCACCTTTCTTAGAAGCAACAGGTGCACATGCAGGTGCATTATTAGGTGACTGTCTTCATGATCCTTTACAATCAGGAGGTTTAGGAACACCTGCACATGAAAGGCTTGTTCCAGGAATGATTCATAGAGCATCAGGTGGAGTTTTATTCATAGATGAAATTTCAACATTAAATCCACATTCACAACAAGAATTACTTTCAGCAATTCAAGAAAAAAAATATTCCATCACAGGACAATCAGAAAGATCTTCAGGTGCAATGACAAGATCACAACCAGTTCCATGTGATTTTGTTTTAGTTGCAGCAGGAAACTATGAAACAGTCAAACACATGCATCCAGCTTTAAGATCAAGAATAAGAGGTTATGGTTATGAAGTTTATATGAATGATACAATGGATGACACAAAGGAAAATAAAGAAAAGCTTGCAATGTTTGTTGCACAAGAAGTTATCAAAGATGGAAAAATTCCTCACTTTACCAAACAAGCTGTTGAAGTAATTATTAATGAAGCAAAGAAGATGGCTTCAACCTCAGGAAAGTTAACAGTTAGATTAAGAGAACTTGGTGGTTTAGTAAGGGCTGCAGGTGACCTAGCTTTAGAAGAAAATGAAAAATATGTTAAACCTATTCATGTAAACCAAGCAAAAAAACTTTCAAGAACTTTGGAACAACAAATTGCAGATAAGTATATTGAAGCAAAAAAGAAATATGAAGTAATTAAAACAAAAGGTGTTCAAGTTGGAAGAGTAAATGGTTTAGCAGTAATTGGTTCAGATGCAGCTTTTTCAGGAATTGTATTACCCATTGAATCAGAAGTTACACTTGGTGGTAAAAAAACAGAGTTTGTTGCAACAGGTAAGCTTGGAGAGATTGCAAAAGAAGCAGTAAAAAATGTTTCAGTTATAATCCTAAAATATTTTAATGAAGATGTAAAAGAAAATTATGATATTTTTGTACAATTTTTACAAACAGCAGATGGTGGTGTTGAAGGAGATTCAGCTTCAATAGCAGTAGCAACATCAATAGTTTCAGCACTTAAACAAGTTCCAATAAGACAAGATACAGCAATGACTGGATCATTATCTATTAGAGGAGAAGTACTTGCTATCGGAGGGGTTACAGCAAAGGTAGAAGCAGCAATAGATGCAGGTATTAAAAGAGTTATAATCCCAAAATCAAATGAACAAGATTTAGTATTATCCAAAGAAGATCAAAAGAAAATTAAAATAATTCCTGTTTCAAACATTTCACAAGTTCTAAAACAAGCTTTGGTTTGGAAAGGCAAAGAAAGATTATTAAAAAAGTTAAATGGTAAGAACTAAATATTAGAATCCCAAGCAGAAGGCAAATACTCTTTCAAATTTTTCTCAAACACTTTTGTACCATCCATACTAAATCCATAAAACATAACTTCTTTATTTATTTCAGAAAAAAACTGCCTACAACACCCACACATTTGTGGAACTTCTGAAACAAATTTAGTACTAACCAATCCAATAGCTTCAACATCCTTACAACCATCAGCCAAAGCACAAAAAAAAGCACTCATCTCAGAATGCAAATTCATCCTATGATCAAAACTACTGTACACTCCACCAAAATAAATCCAACCACCAGATAAAACAGAACCCCCATAACATGTTTTTGTACTTGAAGAAAAATGAGTCTCCATACCCAAAAGAGCACACTCTTTTAATTGCTCTTTCAAATCTTTTGACTCATCATACTTCTTTTTACACTCTCTTTTTTCCCAGGAACTAATTTTTTCTAACACCTTAATCTCAGGCCTATAATAAGTATCCATCACATCCAAATTCAACAACTCAGAACCTTCCAAATTGTAAACTTTATATTTAATATAAGTTCCAGTTCTTCGAACATGATCACATAACACCTTAACAATAATAGGATTCAAACTAAACTCTCCAGCAACCAAAGTTACAATTTCCTTAACATGAGGATCTTTACAAGATACAGCACAAACCAAAGCACCTTGCTCAGAACTTATATCCAACAAATGAGTTTTTGATTCCATTAACCCAGAATAATATTCACCATTTGAAGTTATTGCAACAGAACTAGAATGAAACTTACCCTTATTCAACCAACACCTATCCAAACTTTCTTTTAACTTACCAAGGTTGAAATTTTTTATTTCGTAATGAGCTAACATGTAATCCTCCCTTAACCCAATCATAATGTAACACCTTTTTAATAAAAGAATTAAGAAGATGCACTTTATCTCTTTCTAATCTTGGATACATTCTTTCAGCTTTTTTACTAGTCAATCTTGTTACAGGTCTAAAGGGCATAGGAAAAGCATAGTATGGGAGAAGATTATCAGATTCAACAACAATAGCATTAGTTGGTTCATCTAAATGTTCTAAAGCAAAATCTATTCTATGGCTACCATCACAAATAATAAAAAATTCATGATTTCCATTAAACCTCAAGCCATAATTAATCAATTCTGCATTATGATGAAATACATTCATGTAACTGACCTTACTTCCATGGTCAATATAAAAATCTCTAATTACTTTTTCAAACAAAGGATGCAACTCACCTTTAGCATCTTTAACAAATGCTCCTTCAAATCTCTTAGACATTTTTTCAAAATCTAAAAAACCATCTTTCAAAGGGTAAACATGTTTTTCAATAATTGGAGGGATAATATGAAATCTTCCCCTACCTTCCCAATAATATTGTACACCTTCAAAACCAATATTAAAAATCCTCTTATCAATTGTTTTCAAAAAATTATCAACATTATCCATAATCTCTGTTTGATCAGCATAAATAGTAGGCTGTGCAGTAAACAAAGGATGTTGCTGAAAATTATGCATAATTCTAGGAAAAGATGTAGGTCTTTCAGGTGGTAGGATCTTGACCATTGAAAATTTAGCTCCTTCATAAGGCCTCAAAGGGTTTCCTTCAGAATCATAAACTCCTCTAAAAACAATATTATTAAGCATCTTAAGAATGTCTTCTTTTGGAAGAATTTTTTCAAAAGTAATATTAGGAGCCATATAAAACAATTCTGACTTCAAATATTAAAAGCATTTCTATAGTAGAACTTCGCCTATATCAAGTATAGATTTAAATTGCTTAATTTCAAGATTTTCATCAAATTTAGTCACATTAACCAAAAAAGAATTTATTCCTAATTCTTTAGGAACATCAACATCAGTACTTTTTCTATCTCCAATATAAAGAAACTCAGAAGCATCATAACCATAATTTTTTAACCATTCTCTATAAGCCGTTCCATCTGATTTAGCAATCTCTCCAGTGATCGCAACATTAAACAATTCAATAGGAATATCTAACCTTGCTAACTTTTTCAAAGCAATTCCTTTATTAGAACCAGTAATCAAATCAACAATATACTTATCTTTCAATTTCAGCAACAATTTTTTCAATTCTTCATTAGGTTCTAAATATTTGTCAATATCAGCTCTCTCCAAAGCCTCTTGTATAATATTCCTTGCATCGGGCACACCTAACTTCATCAAAGCCTTACTACCACTTAATTCAGGATAATAACTACAAAACAATTCCTTAGCCTCTTCTAAACTACATTTTTTAAATTCAGAAATTTTTTCATAAATATAAAGCTGAATAGCTTCATCAATATGATAAGATTTTGGATACAAAGTCTGATCTAAATCAAATCCAATAACTTTAATCATTTTCAACTCCAATGTGAAACATAAAGACATCACCTAATTCAACACCCAACTCTTTTTTGTACTTTGTTGCAATATAATCACATAATTCTTTATCCTTCTCTCCCTTTCCTAAGAATACAGCACTTGCAAACAACTTTCCTCCTCTTTCATTAGCTTGAAAAAATAATAACCTTCCACAAGAACCTTTCCTAGGATCATAAGTACCTAATATAGGATTATTATGACAATTACCTTTCAATTTCAAATACTTAATAGCTCTCGCAATAATATCTTCACCATTATAATTCTCCAACCTTTCCAAATCACTATGTTCAACTTCAAAAACCTCTTCCATAACAAACTCACCATAACTAATACCTTTTCCAAACTCTTTGTTAGGGCCAACAGGACTTTCCAGATCTTTCATTTCTTTAGAAACCTCAGCAATAAACTTTCGAGTCTTCTGCTCTTCAGTCAAAAGTAAAATATTTGCTCTATTAGACAACATAAACAAATCACCTAACTCCACACCTAATTCCTTAGCTACAAATGAATCATAAGAATCATGCAACCCAAAAAGGTTCTCAGGATAAGCATTAACAATATTATGTGCTCTTGCTATATGAAGACTATGTAACTTCCCACCCAACACAAAATAAATATCATGAGTTAAACAAGGGTCTTTAGTAAACTTCAAATTCCCATCAACTTCCTTTACACCCATATCCTCATTAAAATCAAACCTTTGAACAACAAACACTTTCTTTTCCTTCAGAACCCTAACAGCTTCCACTAACTGATCCTTCCCAAAATACTTTCTAGTTCTTTCACCATAAGTATAAGTTCCAGCACAATCAGCAGACAACAACTGTTCCCTATACAACCTTCTCATTTCAGAAGTACTTTGATTATCAGAAGCATACACATCAGGCATTACATCAAACACCTTATCAGAATTTCTATACACAGCAAGAACACAACCAGACCTCATTGTACCTTTATGATTATCTGGGTGAGTCATAGTTAACCCTTTTGTATACAATTCAGTAATTATCTTTTGATGTGTACCCAAGAAATTATTCCCTTTAACAATCAATAAAGGCAGTTTATCTTTATTCACTTTAAACAAATTCCTAAAGTCTTGAAAATAGTTCATTCCATTATTCAAAGCAATACAAGCCCTAGCCATTTCAATCCCAACATCAATACAATGCAAAGTTTTTTGTTCATAATCTTCAAACCTAGAATCTTCAGCAATCTTTTGAACCAAAGGCCACAATTTATCACATCGATACTCATAAGCCTCTTTAGAATTATCATTTGCTAAACTTTGTACATAAACCTTATCATCTTTCAAACCAACCTTATAATAATACTCTTTATCAGCTTTCAAATCAGTTTCCTTAAGCAATGGAATTACCTCTCCTTCAGATAGATTAGATTGAACAAAGCCTTCACTTTTGATACCACTTCTAATCTCAACTTCAATACGAGACAATTCAGTACCAATTAACAAACAATCAACAACATTTAACTTAACTTTTTTTTTATTCAAAAATTCATTTAAGGAATAAGCCATCAAAAAACTATCATTCCCTTTCAAAGAATAAACCCATTCACCTATATATATATTCAACAAGATCCCATCATCAACTCTAACAACTTTAAATTTAACATCTTGAATTTCATCATCCCCTTCCAAAACTATAATAGGTGGTTGCAAATGTTGAAACTCTTTAGGATCTAAAGCAAATTCCTTAATTTTTTTAGCAGGAACTTTTTCGATCAATCCAACCATTTCATTCAAAGAATCAAAATAAATTTTTTTCTTAGAATTAATTTCAACCAATTTACTATAAATTTCATCACCAACCTTTCCTTTTAACCAATCCAAATACTTTCCAACAACATCTTTTGTATCTTTATTCAAGAACATAGGTAAAACAATAACATTTTCTTTAAATTTTTCTAACAATTCAACACTTATGTTAGGATAGAGTGCAGCCAATCCTCTCCCTCCTTTAATTCTACCATCTTCATAACCATCCATAATAGCTAACAATAGATTAGTGCTCGGACAAAAACTTGCACTCTCTTCACCAAACAGAATTAAATATTCAATCTGAGGATGAACAAGAGAGTTAATAATCATTCTTTCAGCCCCATCTCTATTTACAACCAATCTACCAATCACAGCAACATCATCACTCTCAACCTCAACAGAGTCAGGAGAAAGAGTGTTACAACAAACACCAATCTTTCCAGAACCCCTTTCAATCAAAAAAGCATCAACAACAGGAAATTTCATAACTTTGATTTTTTTTCAAACCATATAAATCTTTTTATACTTTCAATACATATATTAAAACATGGGAAACAAAGATGAATTTTATCTAAACATTGCAAGAGAAGTAGCACAAAAATCTACTTGCATCAGAAGAAAGTTTGGAACAATCATAGTAAATGATAATAAGATCATAAGCACAGGTTGGGCATCAACCCCTTCAGGCATCCCTCACTGCATAGACATTGGTTTCTGTGAAAGAGAAAACTTAAACATTCCTTCAGGTGAAAAGTATGAACTGTGCAAATCAGTTCATGCAGAAGCAAACGCAATCATTTTCGCACCAAGAGAACAGATGATAGGTTCAACACTTTACATGTATGGAGAGAACACTAAGAACAAAACAGTTGCTTTATCAAAACCCTGTGTCTTCTGTAAAAGGATGATAATCAACGCAGGCATATCGAGGATAATAACAAAACTCCCTGATGGTTATCATGAAATATTTGTCGACGACTGGAAAAACCCCTAAACACCGAAATTCTTATAAATTAAGTTAGGCACCATGAAAGGATGTTTCTAAGAACAAAAATTATCAAGGGAAACAGCTATTTATATGCCATTGAGAACAAATGGTATAAAAGGAAAAAAGCAACCCGACAAAGAGCTACAAAATACCTTGGAAAGTGCACTAGACTAGAGAAAACAGACAGTATACCTTTTGAAAAACCAATAAAATACTTTAAACTAACTCCCTATAGAACAATTATACAAGATCTAATAGAACACGAGCTAAAGAACCATGGGATAGAAAAGAACAAAAGATATTTCCAACCAATAAAGTTCAGACTAAATCCTTACCTAGTACCTTCTTTCAATTTTGAGTTAAATGAGGGCTTTCTATGCAACTATACATTAAACAAAGCATACAACTTCAGGTTCAAAAAAACAGAGCTTAAAGATAGAGCAAAGGAGTTAGCAAACACTCTTTTACAATTAGGATTAAATATTGAAGACGATCTTTTCATAAAGATCTACAAAAAGCTTAATAATTAGAGATTCTTTATTACTTCTATGGATTTCAGAAAAGAAATATTAAAATTATTAAAAAAAGAAATAAAAGAAGATTTATTAGAAGTTCCATCTAATCCAGAAATGGGAGATTATGCCTTACCTTGTTTTACATTAGCTAAAGCTTACAAAAAGGCTCCCCAGCAAATAGCACAAGATTTAGCAAAAAAAATCAAGCCCAATACTAATATTAAAGAGATCAAAGCAACAGGTCCATACTTAAACTTCTTTGTTAACAAAACAAAAAGAAGTGAAGCAATTCTAAAGCAAACAACCAAAGAGAAATACGCTTTCAAAAATAACAATAAGAAAACAACTCTTGTAGAATTCCCATCTCCAAACACAAACAAACCTTTACATCTAGGCCACTTAAGGAATATGGCACTAGGAGAATCAGTTTCAAGAATTTTAGAATCTCAAGGTTCCAAAATTAAAAGATTAAACCTAAACAATGATAGAGGGATACATATATGTAAGTCTATGTTAGCCTACCAAAAGTGGGGTAAAGGCAAAGAACCAAACAAGAAATCAGACCATTTCATAGGGGATTATTATGTTTTATTTGCACAAAAAGCAAAAAAAGAACCAAAGCTAGAAGATGAAGCAAGAGAGATGTTAAGGAAATGGGAACTAGGAGACAAAGAAACAATCAAGCTTTGGAAAAAGATGAACAAGTGGGCTTTTGAAGGGTTCAAAGAAACATACAAAACTTTTGGGATAAAATTTGATAAAGAATATTATGAGAGTAAAACTTACTTTAAAGGAAAGGAGATAGTACTTGAGAACACAAAAAAAGGTTTGTTTAAGAAAGATGATACAGGTGCAACTCTGATTGACCTTGGAGGAGAGTTAGGAGAAAAGATTCTTCTAAGGGCAGATGGAACTTCTGTATATATTACTCAAGACCTTTATCTTGCCAATTTAAAATACAATGAATTCAAATTCAACAAATCTGTTTATGTAGTTGGGAACGAACAGAATTATCACTTCAAAGTCCTTTTCAAAATATTAGATCTACTAGGCTACAAATATGCAAAAGACTGTTACCATTTAAGTTATGGTATGGTATCTCTTCCAGAAGGTAAAATGAAATCTAGAGAAGGTACTGTTGTAGATGCTGACGACCTTATGGATGATTTGTTTAATCTTGCAAGGAAAGAAGTAGAAAAAAGAAACAAATTAAGCAAGACAAAAACAGAAGAATTAGCTAGAAAGATTTCTTTATCTGCATTAAAATTTTACTTATTAAAACATTCAGCACATAAGGATTTTACATTTAACCCTAAAGAATCAATATCTTTTGAGGGTGAGACAGGTCCTTATTTACAATACTCTTTAGTAAGGGCTAAGAAGATAAAAAAACAATTAAAAAAGAGTTCTAAGATCAATTATAATCTTTTAATACATCCTGCAGAGCAAGGGCTAGTAAGGGAGTTTAGTGAATTATCTTCTGTATTAGAGAAAGCAGCAAAGACTTATAGCCCTCATGCAATTACAGTATATGCTTACAATCTTGCTTCTTCATTTAATAGGTTCTATGAACTATGTCCTGTAATAAAAGCAGAGAATGATGAGTTACAAAAAGCAAGATATATTCTTGTTGATTCCTACATCAATATAATGGGCTCTTGTTTGTGGTTATTAGGCATAGAAACAGTAGAGCAAATGTAAACCATAATCTTTAAAAACACTTTAATTTTCTTTTATAGTGGTGATATGAAATGCCAATAATAGGATTTAACTTTGACAAGTTTTTAGTTGAAAAGAAAAAAGAATTAGAGCCCCCTATAAAAGTGGACTCTGGAATGAAAATTTTAGACGTAAAAAAACAAGACCTTTCAGTGGGAGGGAAAAAAGAACCCGCATTAAGATTTAATTACGAGTTCTCTGTAAAGTATGATCCCCAACAAGCAGAAGTTCTTATTGAAGGACATTTGTTATTTGCTGAGAGTGCTAAGAAGGTAGATGAAGTATTTAATGGTTGGAAAAAGGATAAGAAATTCGATCCTGAAATAACTCAATTAGTAATGAATAATGTTCTAATGAGATGTAATATTAAAACACTTCTATTAACTCAAGAAGTAGGTTTACCACCTCATATAAGACTACCCATTCTTAAAGCAGGAGAGCCTCCTAAACAAAAACCTAAAAGTCCAGTTAGTGAATACACTGGATAATTTTTTCTTTATTTTAAACACTTAGTTATTCACTTATTCACTTCTTAGGCACATCCTGGACACACTCTAGGCACTTAGGCACACTCTGGACACACTCTGGACACACTCTGGACACACTCTGGACACACTCTGGACACTTATATACACATCATTATGCACACTCTGGACACATAATTTATTTATATTAACTCTCACTTCATAGTTTTCTGGGGGTAATAATGCTAGATTCTAATCTAAAAAAATCAATTAAAGTCTCATTTCAGCATGTTAGAGAGGATATAGAGGCTTTAGAGGGGGAAATTAAGCAAAATAGAGAGTTTATTATTTCTCAAAATGAGCAAATTAAGGTACAAAACAAGCAAATTGAGGCTCAAAATAGCAAAATACTCTCACTTTTGCAAAAAATAGATGATTTTAGGCCTAAAAATGACTTGAATCTCCAAAATTCTGAAGAATTAGGCCAGATTCTTGAAAAACCACTAAAGAGTGAAGACTCCAGTGGAAGAAAGGGGGGTTCATTAGATGGTTATTCACTTGCTGGTTATTCATTCACTCCTTATTCACATGATTTTAAGGGGTTTCAAGAGGACCTTCCGAGGCTTCTTTCCCTCCTATCAAAGCAAGAATTCATTACATTCATGACAATCTTCCAACAAGAAGATGACATAGGCCAAGTTACATATGATACTGTCGCTAATGCCCTTAAAATCACTCCTGGATGCATTAGAACTTATGTCAGTGCCCTAATAAAAAAGGGTTTTCCCGTCGAGAAAGGCAAATATAATAATAAAATTGTGATCCTCAGAATACCTGAAGAAATAAGGAATTTAAGTCTCAAAAAGAAGCTTATGAATATTTTCTATAGGTTAGATCCCTCACAAAGAAACCTTTCAGATGACTTTTAACTCTCATTTCTATTGTTTTTTATGTGTTTAATTCATTAGGCACACACTTGTTATATCTTATATATACATTGGGCACTTAGGCACATATTCTTGTTTTTTTTGCTAGTGTCTATGAGTGTCTATAACTCTACTAAACCATTTCTAAACAATAACTAAACAATAACTAAACAATAATTATCTCTTTATTTTTTATTCTTTAAAATTCTTCATTCTTAGCTCTTTTTAGGTATAGTTTTTGTCAAGTAGTTGTCAACTTGACGTCAAGTTGACGTACATGCTAACGTTAGTAAACGTTAACTTGACAACTACTAAACCATTGCTAAACCATCCAAAAAGTTAATAAATAAGTCTTACTTGAAATAAAATATGGTTTGGTGGTTATTTAAAAAAAGAGGTAATAATGAGGTTTCTCATGAAGCAATTAAAGGTTCTTTTTCTAACATAAAAAAAGATATGAGTCATCTTGGAAAATGGATAAACCATTTTAAAGATAAGCATGATTCTCATGATAAAGATCTCCAAGATGTGCTTGGCAGGTTAGAGAAATTAGAGGCTTTTTTAACATCACAATCACAAGAAAAGGAACAAAAAGAATCCTTTTCTGAAGAAGATTTTCTTGAAAATATCCCTGAAATAGGGCCTCATAAAGAATTGTCTTTAGCAGAAAATGATGTCTGTGAAAAACTTGCTTTGCTTAATAGAGATAATAATGATTGGATAACTTTAAGACAATTAGCTGCAGAAGTTTATCCTGATAAAGAGTATTCAAAATCTCGTTCTGCTATGGCACAATTAATCAAAAAGTTAGAAGAAAAAGATTATGTTACAAAGAAAGTTATAAAGAAATGTGCTTATGTCCATCTTAAAAAAGATCAAGATATATTTCTAGAAAATATAAAAAAATCTACTTTAAGAAAGAAGAAAAAACAAGAATAAAATGGAATTAAAAGAGTTCTTAATTAAAGCAAAAAAAGCAACATATGCTAGTACTGGAGAAGGTGGAGAAAAAGTATTGGAAGATGGATCAAAAGAGTTAATTTTCAAAGAAGCTACTTTCAAATATAGGGATAGATATTTTGGATTTGATCCTTTTGTAGGTGAAGAAATTGTATGGAAAGAAGACCAATTAATCTGGGCAATGAATTACTATGGGAAGATATTTGGGGAACAAGTCCCAGCAAAAGAGATCTACACTTTCTTAAAAAAAGCTCTTAATTTAGTTGAAGAAAAAAGGCCATTCAGAGGCCCTTCCGAATTAGAAGAAGGTGACTTCAAATATGTTGATGTTAACAATGGAACATTAGAGATGTTTGAAGGGAAAGAAGAAATTTTTTACAAAGGTGAATTGGTTTATTTTTTGTATTATCATGGTGGTTTTCTAAAAACAAAAAATTAATTTTTTTCAAAAAACTTAAAAAAATACAAACACAATAAAACCTATAAAAACACCCTTTATCGTCGATAAAACTCCAAAAAGCTAAACCGAAAGCTTTAAATTATATACAATCTATAATTTAATCACTTACCATGGAAACACACCAACTAAAACTATTCGAGCATTACTTAAAAGATTTTAGCAGAGAGAAATCTGGAAAAAAACTAGGAAAAAGGACCATTCATGGAGTCTTTACCTTAGCTAAGCACATCCCAGAGTCTTTCCCAGGTGAAAATGTTAAAGAATTAAAACTTAAGTATGCAGCTTACCTGCGTAAAAGGGGCTATCCCATAGCAAGATATGCACTTTGGTTATACTTGAAATCTTTAGGCTATGAAGAAAGAGACATCAAAGAGATTGTAAGCTTTGAAAGAACCACCTCAACAGCCCTAACAGATCAACAAAAGCTAGCTAAATCAGTTTTATCCAAAAAAGAACTGCTCTATCTTGTTGAGAACATAGAAAATTTAAGAGACAATTTGATAATTAGAATGTTGTACGATACAGGTGCAAGAGTTTCAGAATTAACAAATTTAAAGTTAAAAGATCTAGATTTATCGACGAGAGAAGTGTTCCTTTTAGGTAAAGGAAACAAACCAAGAACAGTATTTTTTCAGAAAACTACAGCAAAAATTCTAAAAAAGTATTTGAAATCAGAGCAAATTGCAAGCCCAAATGAGCTTATTTTCAAAATAAAGCCCATCACTGTATGGTATAACCTAAAAAAGCTAGGGAAAGAGCTAATTTCGCGTGATTTAAGGCCTCACATGCTTAGACACACAAGATTACAGCATATGGCTGATCAAGGTGTTGATTCTTTCTTGATAAAATCCTATGCAGGTCACAGTGATATTGCAACAACCCAGATTTATGTAAAGGCTTCCAAGTATCAGGGTAAAATGGCTTTTGAAAGAGCAGGTGATGTTTGGAAAAATGAAAAAAAGAAGTGACTAAAACTTTTGATCAAAACTTAAAAATTGTGTTGTTAAAATATTTAATCATTTCTTAGATGTTTTAAGCACAGTTTTGAATATTTTCAAGAAATTTTTTCTTACAATTTCACACTCTTTTGTTCCTTTTTCAGTAATTGTATAGATTTTTTTTCGCCCTATTTTTTTATGCTTTACTAGCTTCTTTTTCCTTAAGAATTTTAAAGCAGGATATATGGTTCCAGGAGTTAACTTTGACCCCTTTTTGGAACCAATGATATCTGCTAATTCATCCCCACACAGCTTGGCTTTAGTTAATTCATGTAATATTTGAAAGGTAAGGAAACCTTTCAGAGAGATGATTTGAGGTGATTCGTTAGACATACAATATAGATAATTGAATAGTATATAAATATATATATTGTATACACTATATATTGGACATAAAATCTATAGGTCTTCAAATATATTTCAGATCCTATATATAGGTTAAGCAATATTTAATTGATTAAAATATTTAAGCAAGGTTTTCTTAAAACTTTTAAGCAAAGCAAAAACACCTAAATGAGGACAAAGATGATATGAAAAGGAGTCATAGATGAAATGGTCTTTTCATAGTTAGTTAGGCACCATTCTAAATTAACTATAAAATGAGGTATTTAATCACCATACCCTTTAATTCCTTAAAATTAAAACTTCTTAGAATTCTTCCACATAGCCATAAACTGTTCATGTAATACATTAACCAATGGCTGGGATTTTGTCCATATTGTAATATAATTTTTCCTATCTTCTATTTCTGGCTTACCTATAGTAATTCTTGCCTCTTTTTTATCAAAAATTCCAAACCTTAGAGGGAACTCACCATATTTCTTATTATATCCTCTAATCTCACAACCAATCTTTTTCCATTCCATAGCTCTCTCTTTTGTTGATTCATTAATCTCACCAATTAACTTAACCTTAACTCCATTTTTGACAGCCTCTTTCATTGCTTCAATCCCCTTTCCCCACACCTTCCAACTTCTTTGTACACCCAAAATTTCTTTTTCTGTTTTAATATTATTTTCAGCAAGTTTGTTCATAATAGTTTTTTGTCCTCTAATCAGAGAAAATATAAAATGACCTTCATCACCTTGCTCATTTATATGTTTTGATTCAGATTTTAGACTTTTCAGATTATCTTCCTTCTCTTTAAGCCTTTTATCAACATATGTTTTCAAATTGATCAATCTATATGTTTTTACATCAAGGGGAACCTTAGCGAGTAGCCCCTTTTTTTCAAAACTTCTTAGTATTTCATATAATTTGTTTTGTGGAACTCCAGAATCAAAACTAATCTCTTTAGAATTAGCTACCTTAAGTTTGATTAAAGAAATAATTGCTTTTGTTTCATATTTAGAAAATCCTAATGATTCAAAAAACTCTTGTTTATTCATGTACTTAAAGAGTACTTAAAGTATATATAAACTTTATTGTTATTAGTGTTTATGGGTGTTCCACGTACTAGGGCTGAAATTAAAGAAAGTAAGAGGTTATGTGAAAAATTAGGTAAATTACATAAAGTTTTCAATTCTACTTTAGATAAAGAGACCTTCCTTGCTCTTTATGCTGAAGAAAGAGAACAACACTCTGGATACCATTTTGTAGATCATGTAATTTCCCATTCTGATCAAGAAGCAGTAATTGAATTTCCAGGTCTTGAATATGAAGTAAAATTAGATATAACTGGATCCTTATTAAATAAACAAAGACATTATTTGAATAATTTTTTAGAGGCTATCCTTGAGCGATGTATTGAAGGGGAATTTATTTCTAATCTAGATGCTGAAGAAAGAAATTCTACCAACTTGTTTTATGGAACTGAAGAAGGAGAATCTTTAGTAATTATGGCAGGAGGAAGAAGAAGTAGTTTAAAATATAAAGAAGATACAGAAACTCCAAAATTTGGGTTTGATGATGAAGAATATGTTCTAAAAAGAGAAGAAAGAGTTCTTAGAGAAGTTCCACAAACAGATGTTTTTAGCGAAATTGAGAGAGTTATCTTAGAAGGTTCTAGATATTTAGGTAGAATTAAAAGAAACAGAGCAAGAACAGAATTTATATCTGTAGAAACAGGAAGACTATTTATGGTCCTTTTTGACTATTGTGAAATAGAACCAAGAAATAAAAAACCTTCTGAAAGATTTCAAATTGAAATAGAATATAGTAGTTGTATTCATCCTTCCTATCAAGGTTTAGAGTTTAGATCTGAAAGGCAAATGGTTTCAGAATTATTAGCTTTATCACAAATAATAAAAAATGCTTCAATTGGTGTTGAAAGTGGGTATGCTAAAATTGTAAATGCACAATTCACAAGAGAAAAGAAATTTGACTATCTAAAATGAAATTAAACAACCTAGTTTTTGTATCAGGTCCGCAAGCTTCTGGAAAGTCTACTTTCATAAGAAGGCTTATTCAAGAAATACCTTATGCAATTTCACCAGAAACAATAACAAAAAGTCCACAATTTTATTGGGGAGGTGCTGAAGAAGTTATTGAAACTGATTTTTTTCACAGACAAGCATTAAAACATGCCCAAAGAGCATTTGAAAGTTATGAATACTTTATCCAAGCACTAAAACATCCAGAAAAATTAATAATTGGAGATAGGTGCATATATGATTCACAAATTTACAGAGAAATGAATATTAGGCAAGGTTGGTTAACAAGAGAACAAGACCAAGAGATTGGAGAGAAATTAAACATATTAAATAGACCAGAAGTAGATGAACCTTATTGTATTGTTCTTAATCCTGGTTTTGAAACTTGTTTAGCACACTTAGAAAAAAGATGGGAAGAAACTGGTTGGATTAAGTTTAGAGAAACAGATACAGATTACCTTAGAACTGTTTGTGAATGTTTTGAAGATTTGCAAGGACAAGACCATACATTTTACATTGGTCAAACTCCAAATAAAGAAACTTTAGAAAACTTAAAAGAATGGATAGAATTTTGGTTCTTATTGCAACCAAGCAGGTAACACAGATTCAACTAACATCCAAAAGTAAGGAGCAGCAATGTTACTTCTAAAATAGAGTTTAGATTAATCCCATACTTCTCTTTACTTTAATTTGGGAAGGGGTTTGAAATGTTGTTTGGCTTCTATTGCCATTTCTTAATCCATAACAATGTTTATAATATGAACCAAAACAAACATTTCCACCAATACAATCTACAGGGTCCCAAAATCTATAATTAAAACAAAGAGTTAAATGACTACAAACAATATCTGAATCGTCGAAATTTGTTTCTATACTATCATTTAATTCATCTCTGACCATTTTCTTAAAAAAAAGAAATAATGTTCTCTTTTTAATCCTTTCGACTACAATAAAATAGAATTTACTGCATCCAAGCAGGTAACATAGGACCTACAAACATCCAAATATATGGTGCTCCTGCAATTAAAAGACCTAAGACCAAACTATGTATCCAAGTTTCATGCATACCCTGTCCTCTTGCACCTTTAAACACACCAGAGTGAATATGCACATAAAGTGCCGCAACAAGAACAATAGCAATCCTAACAACAATCTCATTCCCTAAGATACTATTACTCATATTAATCAAATCAAGGAAATAAGCCCAGTTCATAGAAATAAAAGTTAAAATACCAACACCAATAAGAGCACTAGCACCATGACCTAAAGTAGAACTTGCAGAACCACTTTCATCTCTAATCATCATAAAAATATTACCTACTCCAATAATTACAGTCATTACCACTGTAGGCATAATCATTATTGTTCCTGCATCTAAAGCCATAACCTAATCCATACCTCAGAACTTTATAAAGTTTTCTTAATTATAGAAACTAAACCTTTCTTCTTCACACATAACTCCAATAACCGCATCTAGATTATTCAACTTAGCAATCTCAAGATTACTCAAGTCTTGTTCAGAAGCAATACAATGTCTATAAGGATGTGAATGCAAAGCAATCAAAGTATCACTTGGACAAGCCTCAGACACAACTTGATTAAATGTTTGTGAATAAATTACAGGTAAATAAACCTCATCAACATGATAAACACCCTCTTCAATATAGCCAAATAAACAAACTTTTGTTTCATATTCAAGATTATCATTATACACACCTAACAGAACATCATAACTATCCCCATCAAACTGAACAGAAAAATCTTCTAACTCAACCAAACCATCTTCAATAGTTTCGCTTTCAATCAAACTTGCAACAATATCTCCAATAAACCCAGTAAAAGTAAAACTTATGATTAAAAAAATTAAGAATAGGGACATTATTAGCACTGACGCCTTTTTTAGCAAAGAAGGCCTTTCTTCTTCAAAATCTTCATCCATTGTTATAATTTAATAAAGAATAGTATATATCTCTTTTGATTTAACAGAATAAATATAGAAATATTTAAAAATATGGTTATTCACCTTATCTTGATGGGAAGTAATAATTTAAGAAAATTACAATCATTGTTTGTGAATGCTGCAAATGCAAATAGGTCTAATCCTGATGAAAATATTCAAGATGAAATCAAGGATAAAGATAAATTAATGGCTGAATTTGTTAAAGGGTTTCAATATGGAAATAGGGATATCTCTGTAGATTCAACAGAAAAGAGATATTGGGTATGGGGGTTTAATGACAAAAGAGTATTTATTGATCTTTTTAAAATAGTTTGCGAAGATGTTGAATTTACAGCTCATCCAGATTCAATTCAACAAAAATATTATCGTTTTGGTTCATTAATGGGATTTTTTTTAAAATTTTTTGATTCTTATTGTTCTCAAAGTAGAGAAGAATTTAAAACATGGGTATATTCTCCTCCTGAAAAAGTAATTAAAAATTTGAAGTTTGGTAAGAGGATAAAAGGATGCAAGGAAATTTTAAGAGAGGTTAGATTTTTTGGAAGCCCATTGGGTCAACAAGTTATAGACAAATATATCGAAGAATTAATAAAAACCTTAGGGGTCAAGTATCCTACTATGAGAGAACAAGAAAGAGAGTTTATTATAAAAATTTTTAGTGTTTTTCATAGTTAGTTCTTAACTATTATATTTAATAATTTCCTTATCAAACATAAGTCAACCCCACCATTATCAAAATACCTAAAACAATTGCAACAAACTGTAAGAAAGATCTTCTTGGAGCACATTCTTTATGTAACTCTGGAACTAAATCAGATCCAGCAATGTAAATAAACCCACCTGCAGTGATAGGAACAATCCACATTGCAAAACCTTCAACACTAGTTCCAACCAACCAAACTACAATAACACCAAATATTGCTATAAGTCCAGATAACAAATTAAACAAGATAGCTTTAAACCTAGAATATCCAGCATGCAAAAGAATTCCAAAATCACCAATTTCTTGTGGAATCTCATGCATTAAAACAGCAACAGTTGTGGCAACACCCAAACTCGTATCTACCATAAAACTTGCAGCAATCAAAACCCCATCAGTAAAATTATGCAACCCATCTCCTACTAAATTCATCAAACCAACAGGATGCTTATGTGTGCTTGAAGTTAGAGTGTGACAATGTCTCCAATGGATAAACTTCTCCATAACAAAGAAAACAATAAACCCTAACAATATTAGTAAAGGAACAGTTAACCCAAACCCATA
>JABHYY010000040.1 GCA_018653605.1 archaeon | reverse complement strand
ATCCATATAAATTATATAGATTATATAACTTTTAATGAATTGTAATTGAAAAAATAGAAATTAATCTTTTCTGTATTTATCAATAAGGCTTTCAAGATCTTCTAAAATACTTCCTTTTTTACCCATTGGACTTTGTTCAAAATGTGTAAACAACTCTTGTTCATAAGTATGATAAACTTTTTTCCATGCTTCACTTTTTTGATCTCTTTCAATAGTTGTGTCTAAAAAAGCAAGTTCTTCAGGTTCTCCAAGTGCTTGATAGAGTTGTATTGCACGATTTTCTGTAAAAGGATATTTTCCATTTATTAAACGACTAAAATGTTCTGTACTTAATTCTAATTCATTAGCAATATCCTTACGTGTACGGCCACTCTTTTCTATATAATCTTTGAGTACTCCCTGTTTCACAGTATCAAGTTTCATATTTATTTTGGTCAAAAGAACTTATTTATAAGTCTTTCTAGAGCTATTTGTCTTCCTAATAAAAAAAAAGAAAAAAGTAGTCAGAGCTAAACCCTGACCCTACTTAACATCACGAATACCTTTGTCACAGATAATAAAGCAACATTCTCCATCAGGCAAGTGCGGACTATCCACTAACTTCCCAACCCGAGTACCTTTCTTCCCACGACGCAAATACAACCGAGTAGCACTATTATGCCCAACTATGTTCCCACCAATTGCAGCAGTAGGATCTCCAAAGAATACATCTGGTTTTGACATAACTTGATTAGTTATATACACACAAAGGTTATGCACATCAGCAATCTTCATAAGAACATGCATATGCTTATTCAACTTTTGCTGTCTATCAGATAAAGTCCCCCTACCAATAAACTCTGATCTAAAATGTGCCATTAAAGAATCAACAATAACGATATTAATCTCAAAACCATCTTTAACAATTAAATCTTCAACCTTTTCAGCACACATCATTTGATGATCAGAATTAAAAGCACGAACAACTTTAATATTCTTCAAAATCTTCATATGATCTAAATCACTATTCTCACAAATTTCTTTTATTCTTTCAGGTCTAAAAGTATTTTCAGTATCAATCCAAACAGAACATTTTTGTGGATCACCATTTTCATCAATGTCAAGTCCATTAACAGCCAACTGATGTGCTAATGCAGTATTATGCAAAATTGTAGGCATATTTCCTCCAACAAAACAATGGCCTTCTGGAACAACAAAATCATATACAAAATCATTGTAATTAACCTCTTTAACTTCTTCAATAGTGTCCCAGTTAAAATAGATTACATTTTTTATAGTTCCGATCTCTTTATCCAATTGTTCATTAATTTTGTATAGCTTTTCTAATAAAATTTCCTTAATCCTAGATACTGTTTTATGGTCTTTTTGAGGAAGTCCTCTTTGCATATAGTTTGAAAAAGCAGATGAAGATAAATTTAGATCTTCTTTGAATGAATTAAATGCAAAAGGCAATAATTCATGTAGTTCTTCAAAAGAACCTTTATCCAATTCTTCAAATCTCTCAGCAAGTTTAATAGCTTCCACAACATTGTTTTGACCTTGAACAAAAAACTCATATAACTGAACCATAGTTTTTTCATTCATATTCTCAGAGCTAACCGATCCTGTAAGGTAACCATAGAACTGAGATTTATTATTAATCTTACCTAAAAGCTTCTTTAATCTCCCTCTATTCCCTCCTAAAGTGCCTTTATAGACTTCTCTTAAATGTTTTACAATGACTTTTGGATAGCCATAACTACTATTTCTTGGTTTGTAATTAGCTTCTTTTATCTTGTAAGGCAAGATATTTAATTTTTCACAATCATTACTTGCAACAGATAATCTCCAAAACTTGTCTCCATCAACAATTTTATTTTTCATTGTTACAGAGATACCAATTCTTGTAAACATATAGCTTAGTCCTTCGGCAAGTTCTTTACTTTTAGTAGTGGCTTCAAAAGGATTTCCTATATGTCCATCTCCATCAATATATCCTGCAAGGAAGGATGATACAATCTCTTCTGAAGCAGATAAAAGCTCATTTGGAACAAACTTTGATGCAGCATTACAATTTACTAGGTCTCCTAGAATTTCTTTAGATTTGTCCCTCAATTGGATTGTAAAAACAGGAGCCTCTCTTCTTGTATCTATAGATACTGTGGGAGTGAATCCTAATTTTTCATTAATATAAGGCTTTATCCAATCTCTTAATACTTCTGAGCCAGTACATAATCTGGTGTTATTCCTACATCCTTCAGCAACATATAACCCTAAAAAATAAGCATCATCTACATCGAATTTACATTCATCTTTGCATTCTATTTTTTTAGGATATGCTAAAATATCTCCTTTTTTTAGGATTGCAGAAGGTCTCCATTCTAATCCTTTGTTATAAGAAAGTAATTTATGTGGTCCTGTAATAGTTAATTTTCTTCCTCTCTTTGTTATAATTTCATACATCTTTGCAACCTTTTCTCGATACAAAAATTTAGCATTGACTTTGTTTAGTTTATTGTCTTTAAAGCCCATAACAACAACTGGTGGAACTTCAACAACATATCCTTCTTCACTTTGTTTTTCACCAAATTGATTTTTATATTTGTCATAAATTTGTTCCATACTTTCAAGATGTGGTTTAGCACTATTGAAATACAATGCTTTTGTATCTTTATGACAACATTTCCCTGAACCAAAAGCACCAAAGCATTCAGTAATACTACCAGACTCAAAACCACCACCAACTAACTCATTAAAAGCATTTGAACCTGTAGAGATTCTAATAACCTTCCCTCTTTTTGCTAACAGTTCATCACCAGAAGCAAAACCCATATCCATATTATTTCTTGCAGCATTAATTATCTTTCTTGCAACAGCCTCTCCAACCCCAGCAGCCTCAACTAGCTCACCAGGTGTAGCAACAGCAATTGCCATTAAATTTTCATACCCTGCATCCTTAAGCTTTTCAGCAGTTGCAGCTCCTACTCCAGGTAGGTCTTCTATTTTCATTTCACCCATTTTTCAATTCCTCCTTTTTTATTGGTCTAATAATAAATCTTCTTGCAATTTTCTTAAAATAACAAGCATTTTTTCAACATCTGTCTTTCTCAAACTCATCCTTTGTTCACGAAGAACATTGTTGTTATCTCGCCATGTTTTTCTCAGGCTTACAGTCTTAAACTCAACAATTCCATTATCTAGATCTTTTTCATTAATCCAAATATTACCTTCTAAATTGCCTGCTTTGTATGTTTTTATTGGTTTAGGCATGTTTTCACCCTCCTATTTTCTTAGTATTTTTCTATGACTTATAAGCTCTGCGCGTAAACGCCATGTCACTCCAGTAATACTCCAGAATATACTTTATAACAATTTCTATCAAAAGACTCAAGAATTTCCAGGAATTAAGCCTTTTTCTGAAAACTATTCACAAATATTCACTCCTGCTCAGTAAGGACAACCGAAAGATTTATAAATGATGAATGTACAAGAATGTTCAGGTGAAAAAATGAAAACTATAACAGTTATGATCCCATGTTACAATGAGGAAAAAGGCGTACCAAAAGTAATTAAAAAAATCCCAAAACAAGAATTAAAAAGATTAGGTTACAAAGTTGATGTTCTTGTTGTTGATAATAATTCTAAAGATAAAACTACACAAGTAGCAAAAAAAGCAGGTGCTAGAGTTGTTTTTGAAGAAAAACAAGGAAAAGGCAATGCTATTAAAACAGGCTTCAAAAGCCTAAAAAAAGACACCAAGTATATTGTAATGCTTGATGGAGATGATACTTACAGAGCTCAAGAAATGGTGAGATTAGTTGAACCATTAGATTCAAATTTTTGTGATGTTGTAATTGGTTCAAGATTAAATGGAAAAATTAGAAAAGGTTCAATGACTAGATTTAATAGAGCAGGAAACTGGTTATTTTCATTCTTAGTAAGAAACTTTTATCATGGTAATGTAACAGATGTTTGTACTGGTTACTTTGCTTGGAAAAGACCTGTTGTTAACAAATTAGCAAAGCACTTAGAATCAGAAGGATTCTCAGTTGAAATGGAAATGTTAACAAAAATGGCAAAAATGAACTATTCAATTTACGCAGTTCCAATCAGTTATGATGCAAGAGCAGGACAAAGTTCATTAAGCCCAATAGGAGATGGAAGCAAAATCTTATATACTTGGGCAAAAAATTTGAATTGGAAACCAAATGGTAATAAGCGAAATTATAACTGGGCTAAGTACTCATAATGAGTTTATATTTTTTAATACCTATATTCATTTTATTGTTGGTATTTTAATAGCAACTGCAATCTATCCTTTCTTATCTAGAAAATTAAAGACACCTTTGAATTATGCTTGGTTTGTTTTTTTCCCAGCACTATTTGGTTCAATATTTCCTGATTTGATGTTTATAATTTCTACATTAGTAGAACATAGGTCAATATATGGTTTGTATGAAGCATTATCTCATGGTGGAGAGATTTATTCAGCATTCCATTTTGGTTTTCCTTTGATCCTTGTTGTACCTTCAATGTTTTTTATAGTATTTATAGTTCATAGGTTATTTAGAAAAAGGATGTGTTTTATTAGTTGGAAGATCCTATTTATGATGATGTCACTTTCACTTTTGTCAGCATTACTTCATATTTACTTAGATGGGGTTGGATTTTAATGGCTGGAAAGTATATTAGGAAATTGTATGGTGATAATCTTTTTAGAAATTCATCTTATTTGATCTTGAATTCAGCAATAATGAGTTTATTAGGATTTTTCTTTTGGACTTTAGCTGCAAGAAATTTTACTTCTCATGATTTGGGTTTGGCAACAACTGTAATTTCAGCGATTGGTTTAATATCCTTATTCTCTTTTTTAGGTTTTAATGTTGGATTTTTGCGATATTTGCCTTTGGCTAAGAATAAAGGTAAAGTTATATTTAATGCATTTTTATTTGCTTCATTGGTAAATATAGTGTTGGCTGGAATTTTTTTGATAGGTTTAGGATTATTTTCACAAGAATTAAATTTCTTAGTTGGATCATGGGTTTACATATTAGGATTTATTAGCTTTTCATTATCATGGTTATTGTTTAGTTTAGTTAACTCGGTTTTAATTGCCTATCGTAAAGCCAATATTGTTTTGGTGAAAAATACAGTTTATAGTGTTTTGAAGTTATTTTTATTATTCTTTTTAACTGGTATATCAGGAATATTAATCTCTTGGTATCTAGCTTGTTTTATAGCTTTGTTGTTTAGTTTCTTTTTCTTTAAATTAGACCTTAAGTTTGACTTCAAAAGTTTAAGAAGAATGTTTAGATTTTCTTCATTTAATTATTTTGGACAGATTTTTGCATCAATGCCTGCGTTATTATTGCCTTTGATTATAACTAGTCTTTTAGAACCCTCCTACACAGCTTATTTTTATGTTGCTTGGACAATATCTGCAATGTTGATGGTAATTCCTGTATCTGTAGGTCAGAGTTTTTTAACTGAAGGATCATATTCAAACAAGAGTTGGAGTAAAAAGTTTAAGAAAGCTTTGCTATTTTCATTAGGTTTGGTTGGATTAGGGATAGTATTTTTATTGTTTTTTGGTAAAATGCTATTAAATCTATTTAGTCCAGAATATGTAGTTGGTTTTAATTTACTATTGATTTTAGCATTTTCAGCAATTCCGTACACTTTAAATCAACTCTATATTTCTCATTTAAATTTAGAGCACAAGGTTAAGAAGGTAGTTTCCATTAATTTTTTAGTTGCTTTTATAACTATTTCAGGTTCTATACTTTTTATTGATTATGGTTTAACTGCTATTGGATTTAGTTGGTTGGTTGGAAATTT
>JABHYY010000039.1 GCA_018653605.1 archaeon | reverse complement strand
CCCCTAAGAAATTACCTTATCAACCTTCTTTTAGACATTTAACAAACAATTTACAGATTAATGATTTAGATATTGAAAAAACTGTTGAGTTTTATCAAAATGAATTAAGAGATGATGATGATAGGGAGAAGTTGCGAAAGAGAGCTGTTTGTGCAAAGAATTGGATTGGAAAGTATGCTCCTGAAGAGTTTAAATTTTCAATTAATGAAACTGTTTCTAAAGTGGATGTAAAATTTAAGGCTTTGATTGAGGATGTGGTTAAACAATTAGTAAAAAGAGATTGGACTGATAAAGAGTTGCATGAAGAGTTTTATGTTTTAATGAAAAAGCATGATATTGATAATAAAGATTTTTTTGGTTTAATGTATGGTGTTTTGATTGGGAAAGAGAAAGGCCCGCAGTTGGCAAGTTTTGTTCTGACTATTGGTAGAGAAAGAGTTGCTGCTCTTTTGAAGGGGGCTATCTAAATGGATTGTATATTTTGTAAAATTGCTAAAGGTGAGATTGATCACAATAGAGTGTATGAAGATGAGCACACTGTTGCTTTTCTAGATGTGAATCCTGCTGTGCATCAAGGTGGACACACTTTAGTTATTCCTAAGAAACATTATGAATTGATTACAGATGTGCCTGAAGAAGAGTTGGGTGCTTTGCTTAGTACTGTTAAGAGAGTTTCAAAAGCTTTGATGAAGTTTGGGCATGGAGTGAATGTTGTTCAAAACAATGGAAAAGTTGCTGGACAGGTAGTGCCTCATATACATTTTCATGTTATTCCCCGGTTTGAAGGTGATGAAGTGAAGTTTTGTTATTGGGATGTTCATAAGCTTGACAAGGAAAAGATGGATGAGGTTCATGAAAAGATAAAAAGTCTTTTAAATGAGTAGTTTTTTAATTGTTGCATAAGGCACCGTAGTTTAGCCTGGTAGAACACCAGTCTCATGAGCTGGATATCGGGAGTTCAAATCTCCCCGGTGCCATCCTTTATTTTGCGCAAACATTTATAGAAGGGGACCTTTCTTTTAAATGAAAAGAATTCTTAATATATATTGGTCCTTGACAATCCTTATATAGTACGATCGGTTTTGCTTTTTTATGAAGATTGATGTTGAGCTCAAGAAGGAAAGAAGAACTGAACCTTTTGATTCTGATGATCCCTTAACATTTGCTTCTGAAAGAACAGATCATATTTTTTATTTAGATGGTAAAGTAAACCCTTCTGGACAAGTTGCATGGACAAATCCTAGAATTGAACCTTATGCTGAAATGAAAGGAATAATGCCTGGTGCTGTAGTGTTTCATTATGGCGTAGAAATTTTTGAAGGTGCAAAAGCTTTTGAACATCCTGATGGTGACCTTTATACTTTTAGATTAAGAGAGAATGCAGAAAGATTAAATCGTTCTTCTGCTGCATTATGTATGCCAGCAATTCCTGTTGAAGATCAATTACAAGCAGTTAATACTTTGTTAGATATAGATAGATTGTGGTCTCCACGACAAGAAGGTGCTTCTTTGTATATTAGACCTGCTGTTATTGGTGTGACTGATGCAATGGGTATTACTTCTGGAACTGATTTCAGATTTATGGTTTTTGCATCTGCTGGAGGAGCTTATTATGCACAAGGATTTAATCCAATCACACTTTTACATTCACATGATTTCAAAAGAGCTGCCCCAAACAACTTTGGAATGTCTAAAGCAGGTGGAATTTATGGGCTTACTGTAAGACATGTGCTTGAAGCTAAAAAAAAGGCTGAGAAAGCAGGATTTAATCCAAATGATGTTGGACAGGTTTTATATTCTTCTGTTGATGGAAAATTTGTTGAAGAAGCTGGTGCAATGAATCATTATTGTGTTACAAAAGATGGAACAATTATTATTCCTGAATTTACTAATACAATATTAGACTCAATTACTGCAAGATCTTTTATTGAAGAAGGAGAGAATGCTCTTGGTAGAGAAGTAGTTCAAGCAACTATTCCTCTTGAAGATTTTTTTAATGTTATAAAGTCTGGAGAGGTTGTTGAAGCTGGTGGATTAGGTACTGCTGCTGTTGTTTCTCCTGTTGGAACTTACTTGGTTGATCAAGGTGAAGGAGATTTAGAAGAGCTTGTTGTTGGAGATGGTGGAGTGGGTCCTGTAACTCAACAAATGTATGACTGGTTAACTGGAGTACAAACTGGAAAAGTTGAAGCACCTGAAGATTGGTTACAAAAAGTACCTAGAACTGCTTAGATTATAATCTTTCTTCGTCAGAAATTTCTAATAAATGTTTTAAATGCTCTTTTTTAACTTTTGTTAAACCTTTTTTATTTTCCATAAACTTTTGTAGGATTAAAGAAACACTTTCACCGGACATAATCTTTGGAACTATTACATAATCTGCACCATAGTCATATAGATCTAATGCTTCATATAATTGATTTGCTGTCACAAAAACTATTGCTTTAGATTTTACTTTTTTCAAATATTTTAATAAATAAATATTATCCTGCTGTTTTGGTGCTGATGAAATTACTACTTTTGCATCTTTTAGATTTATACTTTTTAATACCTCTAAGTTTGCCATGTCACCATATCTACATGCAATTCTTTGTTCTGTAAGCTCTTCAATCGCATCTGGATTGTAGTCAATAACAAGAACTGATCTTTTTAATTTCTTAAGTGCTTTCATAAAAGTTTTGCCCATTCTATGATAGCCAAATAATACTATTTTCTTGTTATGCTTTTTTTCTTTTTGTTCATATCTTTTACTTAATCTAAGATATTCAAAAATTGTTAAGGGCTTAGACAAAATATGATAAATCTGTAATTCGTATTTTATTATGTATGAAGTAAGTGCGATTGAAAATATTGCTAGTAAAATTGTTGCTGAAAACAATTCTTGTGAAATATCTTTTACTGTAATTACAAGAATTAATGAAAATTCACTTATTTGTGCTAGGGATATTGCTGAGGTAAAAGAGTTTCTTTTGTCATAACCAATTAAACTTAGTACTAAAAGTATTATGAATGGTTTTAATAAAATTGTTAAAGCTAACAGAATAAAGAAAGGTGTTAAGATGCTACCTATTTCTGGCATGATCATTTGTAATCCTAGTGATACAAAGAAAATTACTGCAAAAAAATCTTTCAAAGGACTTACAGAACTAACAATGTTTAAGTTGTATGGTATGTTTGCAATTGTGATACCTGCTAATAAAGCACCAATTGCAACTGAAAGACCTAACAAGTGTGCAATCATTACAAATATAAAACATACACCTAGTGAAAGTAAAAAAAGTAATTCTTGTGATTTTGCTGCAAACTTGAAAATGGGGAATATTAAGAATCTGTTTAGCAAGTAAGCGAAAAGCATTAACCCTATGAATTTTCCTAATACAGGAAGTAAGCTCATAATTGTGATTGAATCTGCTCCAACAAATATTGTTAATGCTAAAATAACAAAGATGTCTTGCACAAAAAGTATACCCAAAATAAGTCTGCCGTGCAATGTCAACAATTCTTCTTCGTCAGACAATAGTTTCAGTACGACCATTGTGGAAGAAAAGGCAATAATAAGGCCAGCATATATTGAATTCAATTGATCAAAATGAAGAAAGTTATTGAAAATAAAATAACCTGCAAGGAAAGTAAATCCAATTTGTAATGTACCTGTAATGATTGCTGTTAGACCTAAAGACTTTAATTTTTTAAAGTCCATCTCTATTCCTACAATAAAAAGTAAGAAAATTATACCAATTTCTGAAATGGATTTGATTATCTCTGTGTCTTTAATAATTCCCAAACCAATTGGTCCAAGAATAAGTCCTGCAATAATGTATGCAGGGATTAGAGGTTGTTTTATTAATTTTGCAACATATGCAACAAGCATTGCCATTACTAAAATTAAACCAATGTCGAAAAGGATGTTTCCAGAAAGATGTTGTATCGCCTCTAACATATATTATTTAGTTAGTTAATTAGTTTATAAAGTTTTACTTTAAAGAAAGAAGAAGAATTATTTCTTCTTTAAATAAATTTCAATTGTAGAAACTCGTACTTGTTTACCTTCTTTGTTTTTGAATTCTTCACTGTCAAGTTTTACATCTGTGATTTCAATTTGATTATCTAAAAATCTTTTTGATGCCACTTCTTCAATATCAACTGCTTTTGCAATAAACTTTCCTCTTGCTTTTATAATTACTTCAGATGATCCTTGTGTTGTAAATTGCATAACGACTCCTGTAACATAGTTCACTCGTCCTAAGTGGAAGAATCCAAATTAGTTAAACGGTTTAGATCCTATGAAAACAGTATTGTCGTTGGGGTCTTTTTGTTGTCTTTCTTCCATTTTTAACAACCTCCTGGGTTAGTTTTGTTTTCTACTAATCTTTTTAGTCTCTCTTGTTTCCTTTTCACTGAAAAGTTAATATAATTATTATAAATGGATATATAAGCTTTTTTATAGATCGCAAGGTGGTAATAAGGGATCATTTTTCCATTAAAACTCTTTGCTTGGTATTTTCTTTTTTTAGATTGTATCCCTATAGAGTCTAATAAATCTTCTACTAAATTTACTATTTCTTCATCTGAATTGTAAAAAACTATTCCATCTTTTGCCACAGTTGCTTCACTATCAAACAATCCTTTAAGAAAAGAACCTTTTATATTTTCTTTAGAAACTTTAATAATGTTTAAATTAAAATCCTTTAGGAATTTAGCACCTTCAATTGTATCAATATAACAAACCCATTGAGGTTTTCTTTTTCTAACTTTCTCATCTGTTTTAATAATTCTTCGATAAATTCTTGAATTAAATCCAGTCCATAAATCTAGGTTTCTCTTAAAAGCTAATACAAAATCTTTATCTACTGCTGAAAGAATTATTCTTCTACACTTTTTACTAGTATGACCATCACCATAAATAACACCTAAAACATATGCTAATTCTTTTGTTAAATCAAATGCTGATTTTTTAAGTTTTTTTGTATTGATAATTCTTGCCTTCTCCATTGCAAGAGGTTGTGATATTTTGCTTAATTCTTTTAATCTGTCTTTGTTTTTTTGTGAATTTGAAGCATTTATTCTTTTTTCTGAGAAATAATAGGGTTTCCCACCCTTATTTATCCAATTCTCTATAGTCCCTCTTGGAATATTTAATCTTTTTGAAATCCTTAAACTACCTAATCCTTGCTTCTCTAGAGAAATTGCTTTATTATACTCTTTTAAACTGTAACACCTCATTAGGATTTAGGATTTAGCTCTCTCTTTTAGCTAATCTGGTAACATACCCTGCAAGAATATTTCTTAATTTTTTTGATGGGATATCAGCCATTTCAGGTAGAACTAGTTTGTTGCTATCAAAGTCTTTTTTGAACTTCTCTTTATGTTGATTGAATAGTTTGTTTCCTACTCTCTTAATCATAGTTGTTTTGATTCTTCCCATGTACTATATTTTAAATTAGGGGTTTATATAGGTTTTGGTAGAGATTGTATCAAATTGGTAGGGCTTTTAATACCTTATTTTTGGCAAGATTTATAAATATTTTCTTATTTTGGCTTGCTATGAGATATGATATGGATGCTGAGAGGGCTGTTTTTCGTGAGAGGCTTACTAAAAGGAGTGATCGTGGTATTGAGCTTTATTTGTATAGGATTTTTCATGGCAAAGGTGATGGTTGTGAAATGGGAAAGATGAAGTATGAAGAAGCTTTGGCTGAAGCTCTTGTAAGAGAGTTAGATGTTAGTGATTATGTCCCAAAAAGAAAGTTTCATACTGAAGCAAGTTTTCGTAAAAAAATAGATGATGTTGATTCAAAAACTTTAGAGAGGTATTTTTCTAGGATAAACCCAAGAACTGGTTTACAAAAAATTTGTTATTCTTTAAGCCCTGTTTGGAAAATGAAAAAAAGAGTTGTTAGAGAAGTTCTTAGCGAGAGATATGCACAAAATTTATAAACTCTTTCTTAAAAAGATAAATTATGTTAACTTTTACT
>JABHYY010000038.1 GCA_018653605.1 archaeon | reverse complement strand
CATTATTAAAAATGACTGAAAGATCAGTAAGGAAACATAATGTTAGATCTGATATTGAATTAAGAGTTGCTTCTGTTAAAGATGCTAGTTCTATGAACTCAGCAGCATCATATCTAGCCGAAGAATCTGTAAGTGGCAAGAAAGCTGTTTTTAAGGTTTATGAACAGAATTTAGCTAGAACTTTATATCCTCTTGTCTTCCATAGTAGAAGACCAACTTCTGGTCAAACTGGAAAAGAAAAAGTTCAAACAACTGTTGATCATGAAATGAGACATCATTTAGATCATGATTTTATAGTTGGACATTATTCAATTTTAGATGAATTTTCAAATTTAGATGATTATACTGTAAGATATCTCCTTAAATGTAGAACTGAAGGTTTTGCAACTTACTGTGGAGATTTGTTTGTTGAAAATGAAGACAGAGAAGATTTAGATGAAAGATTAAAAGTTCATAAAAGTTTATTTGAGCGTTTTAAAAGACTAGCTGTAGAGGAGTATGATATATTTGAATGGACAAATCCCTATGTATTCATGATTGATCAAGTTTTTAATACAGAATTTATAGAGGGCATAAATTTTTCACCTTACAAACAAGGGGATGATTTAATGAGAGTTATTGCTTGTGCTAATGTAGGGATAAGACCTTTGTCACCTGAAGAATATCATTCTTTCTTGGGTGAAGTTGGCAATCATAGTTTATTAAGTTTTTATCAAGAATATTTTAGAGCATCAAGAGAATTAGGCTTGGAACCAATGTTTCCAGAACAAGAAACTTTAGAATTGGTTGAAAGCAAATTGGCTCATCATAATGACTAAAATGACACTAAAAAACAGGAACAAAAAAGATATAAGTGAGGAAATATATATAATATAGTATAAAAATGGTAAATTTAGATAGAAGAAGGGTCATTAGAACATTGGGAGTAATTTTAGCTGGGACAGCTGCAGGTTTGATTCCTGCTGGTAGTGCTAGTGGAAATGATGCTCCTGGTATAGAACATGTTCCTGGTGCTAGATATGAAACTATTGATGATCTTCCTGAAATTAATGATGATAATTTTGAAGATCAAACAGCAGATGGATATTCAATTATTTTGATTTACACTTCTAGACCTACAGATGAAGGTTTAGGAAATATAAATCGAGGAATTAGGGCTTTTTTAGGGATGGTTGAAGGATTAAGACCTGATTTTGCAAAATTTCTTAGATATGACACCACTCCTCTAGGTGATAGATTAGGTAGCAGAGATGCTGTAACTAAACACTTACAAGAATTATATGAAATAAGAGATAGGCCTTCAATTTTATTTTATTGTGATGGTGAACAAGTTGCTGAGATAGATGGATCTGCACCCTTAAGAGAAGATCAGGTTGAAATGGCTGCAGAATATTTTATAGAACAAGCACAATCCCACCAAAAGAGATGTCGTTAACTTTTTAAATTTATAAGTCCTAAGAAAAGTATGCAAAAAAAGATATTTATTTTTATTATAATATTATTCTTATTTTCCAGTCTAGTTTATGCTGAAGGATCTGGGGGTTTAGAGTTAGGTGGAGGTTCATATGAGGATACTGGAGGGTTAGAATTAGGAGGAGGCGAGTATGAAGAAACAGAAACAACAGAAGTAGAAACTCCAACAGAAATAGAAGGAGCAGTAGAAACAGATGAAGGTGTTGACATTACAAACACCCAAGGTGATACACAAGTTGCTTCAACTCAACCAGAACAAACAATTGTAACAAACCAAGGACCAATAGCAGACTTCTCCTTACAAAACTCACTTTTCTCAGCAGGAAACTTTATACAAGGAACACTAGTTTCGTTCACAAATGCAAACCCACTAAACTTCCAAAGCATGTTTGATTCAAGCCTATTCACAGTAACCCTAAACAATGAAGACCAAGCAGAAGTTGCTCAAACAAATGGCTTTGGCGAACTAGGCTACACTTACATTTCAACCACAGGTGGAAACATAACACAAGATGGAACTGTAATTTTCATACCAGAAGGCGACTCACCAACTTACATTTACTACAACACAACAGAAGTAGAATTTGAAGATGGAACAGTTTACTATTTCAACGAACAACTAACAAACACTGACCAAACAAAAGAACCATCAAGCTTAAATTTTGACACAAATGGTTTCACAAAAGTACAAATCCAACCAGAGAACAATTACACAATAGGCGACTACACTTTCATTAACAAAGAAGAAGATCCAGTCTGGGCATGCAAACAAGACACATCATGCCAAATTAACATTGACACAACAACAGGAATATACACAATCACAGGAAAAACAGAATTCTTTTCAAACCAAGAAATCATAATCAACTCATTTGACACTAACAACAAATTCACTTTTGATGAAACTAACAACATCCTAAATTTTGAAAACTCAAACCCACAAGAAGAAATCCAAGCTTACATTTACAATGGCTACCACAAAATAATTGAAGCTGAAACAACCTACTCACAAATCATAGAACACGAATACCCAAGCGAGTTTACAGTTTACAATTTCTACACAATAGACAATGGAGTTTTAATTTATGGTAACATAGAAATAATTCCACCTGAAGAAAGAGACTATCCAAACATCTGGACAAAAGTAATAGATTACAAAGATGGAGATAAAATTACTGGTGGTTTTGTTGGTGTTGAAGCTTCTGAAAATTGGTTAACTTGGATTTTTATGTGGTTTGCATAGGGTCAGTATAAGTTTTGACAGCATTCTAACCATAATTAGCAAGCCCATAAAATTCACAAAACTTTCAAATGCACTTTTGAAATAGGTGATGGGTAAACTTGTTGATCTTGCCATATTTGATTTCTTGTAAACTGAGAAACAAGTGCTGAAGAACCAGGTTTATTATAAATAGGGTCAGGCTTTCCACACGTTCCTGTTTGATAACTCAAACTTTCTAATAAAACTATATTTGCTAATGCTTGATTTATTCCACCAGTAACTTGAAGAGGAATAACTCTTTTTGGTTCTCCATCTCTTATAACATAACATTCTGATGCTTCAACCGTATATGATTTCTCAACAGAATTTGTATGTCCTTTATGAGGAACAATAACTAGTTTACCTTCTAAATCAACTTCTTCAACCTTACCATCAAGAACAGTACAACTCATTCTAGGTTGAGGCATAAATCCATCAAATTCCTGTGTAGCATTTCCAACAAAGGGACTTCTTTCTAAATTTAGATATTGTGGTAATTTTTCATAATCAACATATTCAGATCCTAAAAACCCATGGACTTTTCCATCCTTAATATGAGTCCTTCTCTCTCTCACTCTACCATAAGCATCAAAATGAGTAAATCCTAAAACTCTAAAACCTTCAACCACTTGTCTTGGATCATCTGATAACATTAATTCTCTATTTTGAATACTTTGTCCTGATTTGAATGTTCCTGATTCTCCAAATTTAAGGAATCTCATAGGTTCTTCAAAATGATGTCCAAAAATTTCATGTACAGGAGTTCCAGTTAAAATTACAACATCATACAATTCAGATATAGGTATTCCTGCTTCTTCTAAACCTCCATACTTTAAAGTAGAAATCTTATATAATTCATGGAACGCTTCACTAAATGAACTTGCTCTTTGTATTCTTCCTTCAGGTGTAGGGTCTGAAATAAATTTAATTAATCTTGTAAGATTCTGAATATCACTTTCAGTATTACAAACAACAGTTATATCTCTTGATGTGGGAATTGGATCAAGACCATAAGAAAAGTTAATCTGCATATAAGGAATAGACTGTATTGCAATACCTCCATGTGAATTAACTACAACTTTTTGTGCAACAGAAAACCTCCTTGCAATTTGAACACCTGGATGGTTTCTTGTAAAATTCCTAAATTCATCATCATGAATAGTAAAATCACTAGGAATATCTTCAAAAATAATATTTTCATCAGTAGGTAGAGGAATATCTTTTCTTGCTAGTTGAAATCTATGATCTTCTAAATCTCTTGCAACTGTAACTTCTGGAATATTTTGTGGTGATAAATCACGAATTGAAGTTTGTGAGTAAGTTCCATTTGTCATATTTTCTCTATTAACATCACAATTGGTTCCTATATTTACTGCTTTTTTACCATCCCAAAAAAAAACAACATTATAAAATTCTTGTGAAAATCTAGAAACTATATCATCATTAGATCTAGCAATATCATGAGCCAATCCATCTGCAATTTTTGTTAATTCATCTTTTGTTTTAATTAATTCAGACACCATAAGTTTGGAGTTTATAGGGTGGTATATAAATGTTATGCACAGCATTCTTAACACAAATAGCAAGCTTTGACTACCGATCAGGAAACTGCAAAGGTTTTACAACTTTCCAACCACCATCATCAACTCTTCTTTTAACCAAAGGATTAGAATTCATAAGAGATATTACAACCTTTCTAGCATTGTCCCTTGTAGCTCTCTCTTTTACAAACATTTCTAAAAAATTTTCTAAACAATTTGTAAACCTATTAATAGGATCAAGATCAGCAATTTCCTTCATATAATCTCCATACTGTTCAACCATATGCTCTACTTCAGCATCAGGAGTAAGTGGATGTTCAGTAATTCCAAAGAATGCTCTTGATCTAGGGTTATAAAATTCAACTGGTGCTCTTAGATACTGTTCAGCAGAAATTCCTTCCCTTTCTAAAATTTTAAGAGCATATCCATGAGCAACATGTTCTACAAATTGAATAAGCATATTTCCAGCCTCACCATATTGTTTGAAAATCTGATCTGAAGCATAAACTAAAGCTTGACCACTTAAAACTTCATGAACTTGTTCATGTACCAAACCACACTTTGTAACCTCAACTTCATCATCAAGACAAGCAGTTGGTATTAAAATTCCTCCTCTGTTGATAACAAAATCATATAATGCTCCTGAATCTAACAAAGACATTGATGTAGGAACTTCAGGCTCTATACTATCAAATTTTACATCTTCTCCAGTAATACTTTTATGAAAATCAGCATAAGCTTCAGCCACAGTAGAAATTTGTAAATAAGGTAAATCTAAATCATTAGGTAGAACTTGTTTAACAGTTTCCCAGTACTGTTCATGAAGATCTCTTATCTCTTGCATAGAAGGAGGAATTTTTAATATGTTTATAAAATTTGTGCATAGTATTCACCTCTTTCATAGCAAGCACATAAAATTTATAAACCCCAACTTAAAACACAACATTATGGCACTAACAAGAGATCAAGAACAATATCTAAAACAAAGAGGTTTTGAAGCAATAGCAGGAAGACCAGAACAAGATCAAGAATTTCCTTATGTGTTATTAGGTCCTATTTCTAGAACAATGGCAAGAGGAGAAATTGAATACCACATAAGTCAAGGTGCAATGGATACCACAGCCTATCAATGTCATCCTAGTCTTCAAGATCAAGATTATTTAGTAGCAAGAGTTGCAGGAATAGTTGCGAATGGGATAGTAGAAGAGGGAAAACATTTTACAACAAAGCCTGGAACACCATTTAGAGTTTTTGTTGAAGATGAACATTGGCAACCAATTGCAGATAGATTAGCGACAGCATTCTTACCATAATTAGCAAGCCTTATATACACCAACTTAAAACACAACCTTATGGCACTAACAGCAGAACAAGAACAATATCTAAACCAAAGAGGTTTTAGAGCAATTGAAGCAATAGCTGGAAGAGAAACAGAATTTCCTTATGTCGCTTTAGGACCTATTACAACATTATTCGGCAGAGGTGAAGTAGAATATCACATGGCACCAGGAGTTGCAGATTTTAACTCAAAAGTTTTACACCCTTCAAGAGGGAAAGGCATAACATTTTTAGTTGATTCTGTTGCACAAATGGTTATAGACCACATGCAGGAAGATGGAACAACTTTCACAACACAACCAGGAACACCAATAAAAATTTATATTGAAGATAGGACTTGGAAGAGAGTAGCAAAAACATTAGAACAAAAATTCAAATAAAAAAAGAAAAAAATTACTTTTGTTTTAAATATCCAATAGCAGTACTAATAAAAACCACATGTAGATATGTCAACAACATTGGAAGATAATCTGCCCATGCCATGCTGAACACCCACACTAGAAAAATCACATCTAATACAACCATTTCAACATACCAAAAAATTCCAGTAGACAAACATTCTTTTATAGCACCTTTTTTCTTAACATCTCTAAAGACAAAGTATGCTGCAATTGAAAAACCAATAGCCCAAGTGAATATCATCAAAGCATTAAACCATGCTACACTAACAATTGGAATACCAGCTTCAACATCCCAAATTAAACTACCTACAATAAAAGGAATTCCCCAGATTAACAAACCAAATAAAAGTTTTTTAACATATTTATGCATAATAATAACCTCCCTAGAAATGAAATAATAAAGAACTTTAAATATTTTTGTGTAGGGTCAGGATAAGCTTTGACTACAATACATCCAAAAAAACATAATTACCTTTAGCTCTCAAAACACCCCAAAGATGAACATCCCTTACAAACACACCTTCAGAAGTAATTTGGTTTGAATTAGTTTTAACATATTCCCATCCATCTAAAGCCAAAACATCATCTGTTACAACCAACTCATCAATTGATCCGGGATTAATTTTTTGATCTTCAGGCAAATCATTCATTGTAGTTTCATAAGGTAACCAAGAACCATCTTGATAAACCTCTAACCACATATGACCTCCAGAAACTTCTTCAGTATGAGCATCTCCATTAGCCAACCTAACATAATCCTTAAGCTCAGGTTTACCTAAACTATCAGCTAAATAAAGAAAATTTGAATAAGAAAGTCTTGAAGTTTCATCACAATTCCCAACTCTGGTTTCAAGCATTTCATAAGATATCCCAGTATCACCATCATCCTCTACAGTAAGAAATTTAGTAGTTATTGCATGCGCTAGTTTCAAATATTTTAATGCAACATCTTCATCATCACCAATATAAAAATGCAAATAATCATTTGTTTCCATAGCTTCCTGAATATCAGGATTCTGAAAACAAAGATCTTGAGAAGAAGCAATATGAGGTAGTATTAATTTACTACCAATATAAAATGGTGATGCTAGTACAAGTAGTGCCACTGAAATTTCTAGTGCTAATCTTTTCCTTGATATTGGCCATTTCATACTTTTTTGGCTAAAGTAGGGTTATATAAAGGTTTCGACGGCATTCTTAACACTCATAGCAAGCACACAAACTTTAAAAACTCTAATCTAATTTTTCATTCTATGTATAAGAAAATTAAAGATTCTATTCCTAAAGAAATAAGAAACCTAGGAGGACTTTTCTCATTATGTGCATTCATGGCTGTAACTCATTCAGTTGTATTAGCCTCAGATAACAGGGTTTACAGTGGTCCTATAAATGTTCCAGGAATAGAATCAGTAACAGTAACAAGGTTTCAATATCCAAGCATGAATTTAACTTATGAAATTCCTTATGGTAATACAGTAAGAATAGAATTTGAAAATGGTGATAGAGCGAAAATTAGAGATTTTAATGCAAACTTTCAATTTGATGAAGAAGATAGAGTTATAGGAGATGTTCCTGAAGGATTTGATCCTAATCAAGTGTTATTAGAAGTTCGTGTAAGAGGTGCTTCTTCATAACTTCATTCCCATGTAACTTGAATTGTAGTAGAACCAACAAGTGGAGCAAATGGTTTTTGAACTGGCTTTTCTTCAGGCTCTTCACCTGTTCTTTGAAACCCTCGAATAGAATCTCTTTCATTATATGGCAACTCTTCATTTAGAACATAACTAAAACTCTCTTCAAATCCTCTTAGAGGTTTTCTATTGTCATACAAATTATCTCCAAGAATAAGAACACCATCTGGTTTAACATTTGCTGCAACTCTATTTACTAAACTATCTCTTCTCAAATATAAAGTTCTTGTTTCATCAGAAATGCTCTCATATCTACACAACATTCCTAAAAGTGGAATAACCTCACTTATAAAATCTAAATCAGGAGAATTTTCACCTTCATGTGTTGCAACATAATTTCTACACTCTTCTAACAAACTTCCACTATCTCTAATTCTTCTTAATTTTTTACCAAGAATATCAGTAAGTCTCTTTGTATCTGCCTTTTCATTATTTTCTTCTAAGAAAGCTAAGTCTTTATCTAGATCAGAGCCATAAGCTTCTTCAAAAGCTTTCTCTGCAACAGCCTTCATAAATTCCATATCAAAACACATTCTATTTACACTATCATGTCCCATAAAAACAACTAAGTCATACTCTCCAGAAGGGTTTATGATCAGTCTCTCCATTTGTGAAAGAAAATTTGATGCTTCTAAATTAATGGTATCTACATGTGGAAACTCACCAACAGTATATTCAGAAAATTTGTTTGGTCTAACTTCTAAAACTTTCATTCCATGTATCCAAGCTTCAAACTGAGTTTTCACATAAGCTTTTTCTTCCATAAACAAAGGTCTACCTACATAATTTGAAGCTTCTTCATGGTTAAGAAACATGCTTACAATAATATCCCCAATCGCACCTTCTAAGTTAGGATGTGGTTTAAGATAGTTTTGGACAAATTGTAAATCAGATTCATATCTTTTTTTATTCATTTCTGATACAGGTCCAATTCCTTCAAACATTGTTACTTCAGGAACAACTACTTTTTTAACTTTTAATTTACCTCTTGGGTCAGCAATTGATTGTAAATGGTATGCAAGAACTAAATCTACAATTAATGCACCAGCACTAAATTCTTCCTCAAATTCAGGAGGACCCATCCTACCATAAATCAATTTACTTAACGCTAGTATGTCTGTTGTATCAACAGTTTCTACCACTCCATCATCTGAAGTTATGGGAATGTTTCTTCTAAACCTTCTTGGTACTAATTCCATACATTTTGGGATAAATGGTCTTTTTATAAAGTTTTCTTTGTGGGGTCAGTATTGGCTTTGACGGCATTCAATTCTCTATTAGCAAGCCCACCAAAAAGATTATAACATCCTTCTACTTTAAAATTCATATGAGTAGACAACTAAAGCTAATATTGTTACTATTTGTAGTTATGATGGTTTCAACAGTTTTACACAATTTGTTTTTTGCAATCTTTGGTTTTGAAGATGGAGTGTTTTTTATTTTAACTTTTCTAGCTTTGTTTGGTATGATTGGTTACTTGCTATATAATATATATACATACTTTGTTAGGAAAGAACCTAAAGATCTTTGGATGGTTGGTTTTGCTGGGCTTGTTTTGCTTGCTTTTCTTTTGATAGTTGGTATGAACGATCCTGTACCTTATGTTGTTCCTGGGATTTTGTGTTTGTTTTTTGTTTTTCGCTGGTTGTAGGGT
>JABHYY010000037.1 GCA_018653605.1 archaeon | reverse complement strand
TTCAATGCTACTACAATGGTTGCAGGAACAAACAACATTAACAAGTTATTCATCAATGTACCCAGGTATGAAATTGTTCCAAGAACGTTTCCACCAAAGTAACTAACAATAACCAATACTGTTCCAGCCATCAAGAAAGCGTTTACTTCTTTATCAGCGATGTTTAACAATCCAATTATCAGACCCAATGCAACTAGTAACCATGGGAACCATGACATTGAAGGTACAAACATAAAAACTACTGCCAGAAGAACACCTATTAAGAATGCCCAATGCCCGACCATTCCTTTACTTTTCTTTTTTGCCATACTCATTCACCTCCTTTTCTACTAAGTAGAATATATACTTTTCAAAGGATATTCTGTTTTAAATACTTTTTGGTAGGTGTAGTAACCTTTAAAAACACAATCTGATTCCCATAACTTGTGATGCAAGATGATAAGACAACCTTTAGTAGTAGTGATGGGAAACATCGATTCTGGAAAAACTAGGACATTAGACACCATTAGAAGGACTGCTGTTGTTGATTCAGAAGCAGGTGCAATCACACAAATGATCTCTTCTTCAGCAATTTCATTCAAAACAATACAAAAGGTTGCAGGACATCTACTAAAAAATCAAAAGATCACTCTTCCAGGCTTAATTTTTCTTGATACACCAGGTCATGCTGCATTCTCAAACATGAGAAAAAGAGGTGGAAACCTAGCAGACATTGCAATCTTAGTAATTGATATCAATGAAGGCATTAAACCACAAACAAAAGAATGTATTGAAGTTCTAAAAAAATACAAAACACCTTTCTTAATCTCATTAAACAAAATTGATAAAGTACCTGGATGGCAAGACAATGGTGGAAAATCAATTTTGCAAATGATTGAAAAACAAGCAGATGGTGTCCAACAAAACATTCAAAACAAACTGTACGAAATTGTTGGAGAACTTTTCAAGTTTGGATTTCAAGCAGAAAGGTTTGACAGGATTGATGATCACACAAAACAAATTGCAATGGTTCCATGCTCAGGAAAGTTTGGCCAAGGAATTCCAGAACTTTTAGCAGTACTTATTGGACTTGCACAAAAATTCCTGGGAGATGAACTTGAAATTGATGTAGAAGCTCCAGGAAAAGGAACAATTTTAGAAGTTAAAGAAGAAAAAGGTATAGGTGTATCTTTAGATGTAATAATTTATGAAGGAAAATTAAAAGTTAATGACACAATTGTTGTTGGAGGTTTATACGAACCAGTCCAAACAAAAGTTAGAGGATTATTCTTACCAGATGAAAAAGGCAAATACAAAGCAGTAAAAGAAGTGGTTGGTGCAACTGGTGTAAAGGTAGTTGCAACAGGAATAAAAGAAGTTGTATCAGGTATGCCTCTTTATGTTGCAAATGATAATGTTGAAAATGCAAAAGAAAAAATTATGGAAGAAGTTGAAGAAGTTGTAATTGAAACAGAAGGTGAAGGGATTGTAATTAAAGCTGACTCATTAGGTTCTTTAGAAGCAGTTGTTGGAATGTTACAAGAAAGAGAAATTCCAATTAAGAAAGCATCAGTTGGAAACATTACAAAAAAAGATATTGCAGATGCAGAATCAAACAAAGATGAACTTAATAGAGTTATCATGTGCTTTAACACTGAAGGTGAAGCACCAGGAATTAAAGTTTTAAAAAATCAAGTTATTTATCAGTTAATTGAAGACCTAGAAAAGTTTAGAGAAGAGAAAGAGAAAGAGATTGAAGCAAGAGCTTTGAAAGATATTGCAAAGCCAGCAAAAGTTAAAGTTCTTAGAGGCTGTATGTTTAGACAGAGCAACCCTTGTGTAGTTGGTGTGGAAGTGCTTTCAGGTACATTGACTCCAGATACTGAATTGATTAAAACTGATGGCTCAAAAGTTGGCCATGTGAAAACAGTTGAGCTTGACAAAAAATCAGTTAAAGAAGCAGAAAAAGATAAACAGGTTGCTATTTCATTGCCAGGTGTTACAGGTGGTAGGCAAATTCAAGAAGAAGATATTCTAATAGTTGACCTTAGTGAGAATGAATTTAAAATTCTGAAAAAATTAAAAAAATTGTTAGATCCTGAGCAGATTAGTTTGCTAAAGGAGTTAGCAGAGATTAAAAGGAAAGAAAACCCTCTTTGGGGCGTTTAAACAAGTTTTATATATCAGTTTAATAAAATATTTTCTATGGATGAATTAAATGAATTCATTAGAGATAATAGATTAGATAGAGAGAGTGGAATTTCTATAGTTTCAGAAGAAGATATATCCCAGCTTAGATCTACTGGATATTCTGTTGAAGATTTATTAGATCATCTAAATGAACATTATCAAAGCTTATTACATGGTTCAAGAACAGAATTTAATAACCATTTAAAACCCAATGAAGAAGGTAGAGTTTTTTCCACAGATTCAGGTGCAATTGCTTTATTAAAAGCAGTTATATCAAATGAATTACCTTTCCCTGGATTAAAATATCCTTATTTTATTGATGGAAGGAACCCATTAGTGGTTAAAATTCATGGGATTAATGATGAGACAATAGGAGAAAAGGGGTTTGTTTATGTTTTAAATCAAAGACAAGGATTTACAAATGATCCAACAGGTTCATGGCAATATATAAAGAGAGGAGAAACTCCAATTGCAGCAAGAATCCCAGTTAAAAGATCAGATTTTGCATATCCTATTATTGATGTTACAAATAGTAGAATCATTCAATAGTTCTAACACAGCAGTCCTAACAAACAATAACCCTACAAAACTTTTATAAATACCAGAATTTCCCAATACTCTATGGCAGAGACCAAGTTCGTAATAAATGACAGTAAAACTGGAAAGACTTATCAAAAAGCTCTAGAAGATAGCACTCTAGTAGACAAAAAGGTAGGAGAGACAGTAACAGGTGATTTTCTAGGCTTAGAAGGCTATGAACTTCAAATAACAGGTGGAAGTGACTCAGCTGGATTCCCAATGAGGAAAGAGATAGAAGGCACTGGAAGAAAGAGAGGCCTTTTCTTAGGTGGAGTTGGAGTTAAAACCAAAAGAGCTGGTGTAAGACAAAGAAAAACAGTCTGTAAAAATACAATCTCTGCAAATATTGTACAAGTAAATCTTAAAGTAGTGAAGTATGGAAGTAAAAAATTAGAAGAGTTATTCCCAAAAAAAGAGGAAGAAAAGCCTAAGGCTGAATAAACCACAAACCGGAGGGAAATATGAAAAAGTACAACTATAAAAGTGTTCTAATTGCTAGGAAGAAGAGAACCGACCCAGAAGACTTTGCTCATAGACCCTGCTTTATTAGTTTTTTTGAGGAAAATGAACCTCACCTAAACCCACAAGGACCAAAAGAAGTTCTAGAATTTGACAAGAAACACAAAGTAATTATTAGTGGAGTTGATGTACATTACCTATTACCAGGAAATGACATTGTAATCAATAACCTAGAAGAATTAAGTGTTGAAGAAGAAGATAAAATTGTCCATGTAAGGGGAAAACAAATCAAATAAAGCAGTCAAAAACAAGGTTATCATTTCTGTAAGCTTGATTGCGCTAAAATTTCTAAGAGTAAATCTTATAAATAATCCTATCTATATTATACAAATGGCCCAAGAGTTCCATCTACTTCCCAGATATAGAGAAGAGATTATAAAAGATTTTTGTGAAGAGTTAGCAGATGCTTTAGGAAGGTTACATGGTTTAAGAGCTTCTGGGGTTAGTAATTATGATTCTAATTATATTTTTGATTTGGGAACAAATCAAGCCCATTTTAATTTTAGTGTTGCTGTACCACCTAAAATTAATTATAAAAGTTATAACCAAGTAATTGGTTGGAAAACAAATCATATATTATTTACAACTATAAAGATAAGTTTTAATTTAAAAGATAATTCAGATAATGAATTATATTCGGATGAAAATAATTCATATTATGACTTTTATTGGGATGTAAGTAATTCAGATCTATATGATTCCTTGGAAGGACTTAAGCAAATTGCAAAAACAAAGAAATTAAAGATTATTTTTCAAGATACTTTTTTAAAGAAAATAATAGGACAAATTACTGAAGAAGGACATAATAGAGGCTTTGAGATTAGTTTTAAAACGAATGCAAAAATTGTAACTAACAGAGCTCTTAAAATTACAAAGAAAAAACTAGAACAAGATTATCAAAATGAAGCAGTAGAAGAGATAGTGAAAAGTTTAAAATCCAGGCTTCCAAGTGTTATAGAATTCTTTTATGAAGTTCTACACCATTTTATGGGAAATTCCTTGTTAAAAGAAGAAGTAGCATAGAGTAACTTTTATAAACACACACAAATTCTATCCTTTTATGTTAAAACAGCCTGAGATAAACATTGGGATGGTTGGTCACGTCGATCATGGAAAGTCCACTCTAACACAGAGATTAACAGGAAAATGGACTGATACCCATTCAGAAGAGAAAAAAAAAGGTATTACAATCAGGTTAGGCTA
>JABHYY010000036.1 GCA_018653605.1 archaeon | reverse complement strand
TAAAAGTTTTACTCAAGTACAACCTTCTTAACATCCAAAACACCACACCGAGAACTTTCCATCTCAACATCAAACTCTTTCAAAACTAATTTCTTAGAAAAAATAGGCCCATCCAAAACTAAACTCTCAAACTCACCACCTTCACCAGCAACATTAAATCCAATCTTATCATTCAACTCAGCTAACTTATCAACATCTTTCAAACCAATCTCCCTACCTAACCAACTTTCATCCAACCCTTCCGCAGCAACAGAAGATAAAACAAACTTAAACCCAGCTTCAATAATCTCTCTCATCTCAGTTTCCTGATCCATATGCCACAAAGGAACAAACATTTTCAAACCTAAAGAATCAGCAACTTTGTCAATTCTCTCTCTCTGATAATTAGAAAACAAAGCACCACAAACAACACCTTCAATCTTATACTTCTCTTTAGCCAAAGCAAGAGCTTTTTTCAAATCCTCAAGCTCATCCTCTTTAACACCTTTAGTATCAAACTCAAGAACAGGAATACCAATTGACTCAGATTGCAACTTCACAAGATCAACAGCAGGTGTGTGAAACATAAAAGAATCCTCATTAGAACTTTTCAAAGTAATCATACAACCAACATCATAATTCTGTTTCATCATAACATGCATTGCATATAACCCATCTTTCCCAGAACTAACCAAAGCACCCAACTTAACATTTTGTTTAGGATAAAACTTCTTAACATACTCAGAAATTGTAGAAAAACTATTCCTTTTAGATAACTTTTTCAAAGCCTTATGAAAATTTGATCCATACTGTGCAGCTCTTTTCTTTCTCCAAGCAAACTCTTCAGGCAAACCCATCTTAACTGCACACTCTCTCAAAACAACTTTAGTCATTTCATCTTTTAATTTCATTGACTCAGGAATTCTCAAACTATACTCGATTAAATCCCTATCCAAAAAGGGCAACCTTAACTCTAACTGATGATACATTGTAATAACATCATCTCTATACAAATCTCTCTCATACATTTTCAACAAACCAGAAACACACTCTTCATTAACATTACGAGAATTTTTATGTCTCTCATATCCAGCAAAGATTTCTTCAGACCCTAAACCAGAAAAAATAACTTTACATCCATCCTTAGAAGCTTCAGAACAAGCTTTATAAAAAGTCAATGCAACACCAACCTTCACAACATTAGAATCTTCAATCAAAGGAACAATTTTTTCTAAATATTTTTCAACATCATCCAGCTTAATCTTAACAACCTTCAAATCCAAACCTAACTCTTTAGCAATTTTTTTAGAATAAACAAGATCCTCAGGTTCCTTAAAACCTGGATCATCAAGAACAGCAGTATAACAAGTAAAATCATAACCTAACTTTTTCAAACTAAAAGCAATCAAAGTACTATCAATCCCACCAGAAAAAAGTAGACCAAACTTTTTCTTTGGAACTCTTTTTTTCAAAGCTTCCAAGAACAACTCTTCAACTTTAGAACCATCAACCTCAGGAGCAATCTTAAAAAATTCTCTTTTAACAAACTCAACTTCACCAGAATAAACCAAAACCTCTCGAGGATTCAACTCTTTAGCATCAATCAAAGCTTTTTTTTCAGAAGCAAAACTAAACCCATCACTAAGAGAATACCACAAAGGTTTCACACCAATAATATCTCTAGCTAAATACAATTTCCCATCTCTATGATAAGCAAAAGCATAAACTCCATCTAATAATTCTAAAACCTCCATTACATCTTTCTCTTCCAAAAGCTTAAACAAAACTTCAGAATCATTAGAACAATTTAAAGAATATTTTTCATTTAATTCTTTCCAATTATAGATCTCACAGTTTGAAACAAGAACACCTTTTCCAACAATTGGCTGCTTTACAAACCCAACAATTGAGTGCAAACAATGGCCTAAAGTAAAGCCGTCACCACTATAAATGTCCCTTCCATCCCGACCACGATTTTTCAAAATATCTAAACCTTTCTCAACTTTTACTTTACAATCTTTTCCAAACACTCCAATTATTCCACACATAGTTAAAAAAAGAATAGAATTTGTTTAAAAGTCTTTCTTAAGATATAAAAATTATAAAAATAAAAAATTATTATTCATACTGCTTCATAACTTGTTTCAAAGATCTTTGTGAAGCTCTTCGAACATCAGCTCTGATTTTTTCACCAGGATTAGTAATACCATCAGGCCTAATCACTACAAGGTCTAATCCACCAGTATAAATGTCTCTTGCTGCAGCATCAATCGAATTTACTGCCATATCAATTGAATCACTAGTTGATAAATATGGAGGTGTGTTCATTCCATGTGAAGCAACATATTCTGATGCATGTTGTGAACCAGAACCAATACTTCTCCAGTTAACTCGTTCAATATGACCTAAGGGATAGCACAAAAATAAACCAGTCTCACCACTATCTCTTAATCCTACAAGTAATGCATTATTCTCATTTGATGGAGCTCTATATCCCCATCTCTGCATATTAGTTTTATTCAATTCATCAAAGAAACCTTTTCTTACAGCATCTTTAAAGTTGATTTTTCCATCAATCATAGCATGTAAAAGATCAAAGTATGCAGGATCAGCAACACCAGTCATACCTATAACTAAACTATCATCTTCGGATTTAAAGTATTTTTGAACACCTGACTGAGTATGCTCTTTAACAATAACATCACCTTGATCTTTAAGATCAGTTCGAGTCCTAGTTAAATCAGATGCTAAAACTACATCTCCTTCCTTTGTTTCCATTCCAATTAAAGTTGTCATAACCATTTAGTAGTAACACTCCTATATAAAGCTTTCTATTTGAATCTCAAGGCAGCATAACTCACAAAATTACTATCATTATGCATAACCTCAGAAGAAGTATAGTAACTTAACAATTCTACATCAACAACATCCAACACCCTAAACATTTCAATACCCAGAGCAATTGCTTTCTTACCACAAATAGTAATCTTTCCCCTTTCAACAAAACGAAGAAAACCATCAGAATCTAAATCACTAATAAATCTCATTGCATTTTTATCTTGCTCAGCAACACTTTTCTTAATATTATACCTAAAAGGGACATAATTAAAATCCTCTCCAAAATGAGTCAAATCAGAGGAGATAATAACACAAACATCATCACCAAATTCCTTTGCAATATCCTTAATCCTAGAAACATCATTAACAATCAAAGGTAAAATTTTCAAATTTTGTAAATTATCCATACAAGCATGTTGCAAAAAAGGTAATTGAACTTCTAAAGAATGTTCTTTCACATCATCAACAACATTAACTAATCCCTTATCAACCAATTTTTGAACCATCACCTTATCAACTTGGGCAACACCAAAAACAGTTTCAAAATCATCCATTACAGTACTAACACCCTTACATCTTTTGTAATGATCAACACAAAGAATAACATAAGTTTTTGCAAACTTAGCCTCAGCAATTAGCTTGTAAGCCCATGCAGCACAAGAACCAGAAAAAACATATCCTGCATGTGGAACTAAAATCCCTTTCAACACCTGTTCTCCTCTTTTCATAGGCAAACTTCCAGGACCCAAAGTACCTTCATAACAACTTTCAATCTGCTTTTTCAAACTCTCAAACTCAGTTTCATAAAATCTTCCAGCAAAAAATGGTTTAATCATAAGTAAAAAATATAATTAAAGACTTAAAAAGTTTATTGCAAAACATCAGGATATAATCTTTTCAAAACTCTATATAAAATTTGATTCAACTCTTCAGTATTTACTGCAAAATCTCTATTTTTATCAGCTCTCTTTAAAATATCATCAGCATCACCAGAACTATAACCAATAGGTCCAACAAGTTGCATACCATCACCTTCTCTAACAGGAACAACAGTCCCATTTTCCAAACCAACAATTGCACCAAACAACTCAAGATCACTTCTAAGAACAGCATAACCATCTACAACAGTAAAATCTGGACTTCCTTCACAAAAAGCATAACTTAAACCAGTAGTATCACAAAGATAACCACCACCAGGAACAGATCGAACAAGAGCCTTAGTAGAAGCACAGCCTAAAGCAAGTATACAAAGACTAAGACCTAAAGCTCTTCTCATAAAATAATTGATAAACCATAAACTTATAAAAATTATGCAACAGTGAAACAACCATCAATAATATTTTCCACTTTTTCCATATCAACTTTACCTTCACTTTGAACATAAACAATTTCAGGTTCAGATAATTTATTTCCTATTTTAGAAACAAGTATAACATTCACTCTTTTCAAACCAGCTTTTTTAACAAGAGAACGAGCAAGATCTTCAGCCCAAACTTGATAAGTTTTACCTGGATGATAATCCCATTTTCCAGCAGCAGCTTCAATTGACATAACTTGTTGAGGTGTAATCAAACCATTCAATCTATTTCCCCTACCACACTGTCCATCATCACCATTTTCACAAGAAAAGCCACTAACAGTCAAATAAATATCATTAATACTTTCATGCTTATCAACAGCATTTAATTCAACCATAACATTAAACCTTTCCCAAAGATTTTTCTTAATCTTCTGTTTCACTTTCATATAATCTTCCATACTTCTAATATATTTAGAAACAAAAGCAATCGCAACAATTAATTTAATCTTATCACCCATCCTAATACCCAAAACCTTTGTATCAGGTCCAACACCCAAAAATCTCCTTCTAAACCTATCAGAATTAAGATGATTTGAAACCTTCAACACCTTATCTTCCAGAATAGTAAAAGGGAAATGTGCAGCTCCAACAGAGCTATCATTAGCAAATCCACCCATTTTTTCTAAATTTGCAGCTCCACCTTTGATTTCTACCTCAATTTCATAGGATTTAAACTCCTTAAATTGCCTTAAATAGCTCCCTACAGCCTCCTTTACGATTTTTGGAACAGGAACAGCCATATTTCCAACCTTTGTAACAGCCCTTCCAGCAATTATTACTTTAACTGGCTCTTCAATCAATCCCCCACCAAACTCCACATTAGCCTTTCCAGCCACAATTAGAGCTTTATCCAAATTATGATGTAGGGTTTTGCCAAAATTCTTCAAATAGTACTTATTTAAAGCCTGAGAAGCTTTCTCGCAAAGAGTATCACAAAGAGTATCTGGATGACCAACACCTTTACATTCAACAACCTCAACAAAATCATTAGATTTAGGCAAGGATTCAAGCTTAATATTCACCATTTAGATATCACAATCAAAAAACATATAAAAACCTTTGTATTACTTCTTTTTGCAACCACTCAACAGTTAAGACAACCGAAAAGTTTATATACTAGTTCGGTCTACTAAATAAGTATCACCTCTTTTTCCCCAGGAAGATACCACTTGTGGTGTCTTCCCAGGGTTTAATAATAACAATAACATTTATATTCTATAAAAGCCCTATAATAAACTATGCCATTAAAACCACTTTTTGAGATTACAAATAATGCATATGATAATGTTCGTAGTGTTGTTAAAGAAGATTGGGAAAATTGTAATCCAAGGCAAAGAATTCTTGAAGGATTAGCATACTTAACAATTGGAGTAGGATTAATAGGATTATTTAATTTAGCAACAGGTTACTCAACATCACAAAATCTACAAGGAATACAAGAAAGGCTAGGAACACAAGCAGCACTTCTTGAAGCAGAACAAGAAACAGAAAGATTACAAACATGTTTAAAACCTTTAACAATAGGTATAAATCATTCAATTAAAAATTTTATACAAGAAAATGAACCTAAAAAATAATATGAATTCTATTTATTAACAATAGAATAACCACATTTACCGCAAGTTTTTCTATCTTTATGTAAAGCTAAAAAAACACCAGGTCCACATTTTGGACAAACTGCTTTCCTCTCTACAGCACCATCTTTAACAGTATACTTTTCAAATTTCTTACTAGGATTTTTATTTTTTACTTTCTTCTTTGCCATCTTTTTTAGCCTCTACAGGTTTTTCTTCAGTTTTCTTTGGAGTCTCAGCTTTAGCTTCACCCTTCTCTTCTTTTTTCACTTCAACAGGTTTCTCTTCAACTTTAACTTCAGCTTTAGGAGCTTCTTCTTTTTTAACTTCAGCAGGTTTCTCTTCAGCCTTAGGAGCTTCCTTAGGAACATACTCTTCCAAAGCTTTTTTACTCAACTGTTCTAATTTTTTCAAAGTTTCAAAATCTTTGTAAACATGAACAATAACTTTTGCTCGAGGCAAACCATACCTCTGATAAATATGACGAATTGCAATTAGGTTTTTATCAACTTTTAATTGTTTACCTAAAAATTCTCTTAATAGAACACCACTTGGAGTTGCACCAGCAAAATCTACCATAAAGTTTGCTCTTTTCCTCTTCAATAGAGGTGTTTCCTTTTCTTTTAATAGTTCAACCTTCATCTTACCTTAATTGCATATTCTCCTTTAGCTTTTATATCTAACTCTTTTCCTATTTCTGATTTATTAGCATCAGTAACAACCAACCTACCCTTCCAAGATTCAGACAAATTAGTACTTTTACATAATGGACACTCTCCACCATCTACAAATAATCGACATTTTTTACATGCTTTTTTCATTTTTATTTATCCTTCTTTTTTTCTTTCTTTAAATCTTCAATAATCCATTTAACATTACCCAACCTGTGTTGTCTCATTGTTAAACCAATTTTAGGATTTGAAATATCTTTAAATGAAACTGAAACAATCCTTGCACGACAAGCATC
>JABHYY010000035.1 GCA_018653605.1 archaeon | reverse complement strand
TTGTAGTGCTGCATCAACTGAGTGTTCTGTAACTTATAGGATGGGTGGTTGGAGTGGTTTGTGGACTAAGTTGTCTAAAGAACAGAAAGTAGACAAGTATGAATTGATTGCTGAAGCACCTTATGGTTGTAGAAGTAGAGAGTGGTTGGTTGAACAGAATACTTATTGTAGAAGTTTAGGTGATTGTGGTGCATTTTATAACATTGTTGATGAACCTGGTTATGATGGTTTTGAAAGTACAATGTTTGATGATGAATTTTTCTTGGATTATGATGAGTTGGATGAGGATGATTTGATTGACAATTATTATTCGCAAAATTATGAAAAGAATTTTGATGATAAGTTTTTTAATAGCCAGGATTGGTATAGAAATCCTGAGTTTTTGTTAGGTGTTGGAACTTTTGTTGCTGGTGGTGTGCTTGGTGCTTTTGGTTGTGAAGCTGAGGCTGATGCTGAGGCTGCTCAGAAAATGGGTACTGCTGATGCTAAGAAAGAAGAACCTGAACCTGAGGACCCTCCTGATGTTCCTGACGACACTGAACAACCTATTGAAGCTCCTGAAAATCCTATGTATGCTGGTGATGTTCTTCAACAAGGACAAGCTGGTTTGAGCTCAATACAAAGTTTGGGTAATATAAACTTTGGTCAAGGTCTTGGTTGCTTTTTTAGTAGAGGTGCTTTAGGATTGTTTACAACTGGTAATTTAAATAAAAAAGTTGGGACTGCAGATATGATTGAAACAGCAGCAGCTGGTTTGGGAGATTATGCTTCGCAATACCAACAGAGTGCACAGCAAGCTAAAGGTTTAGGAAGAGCTTCAAAATTATTAAATGTTGCAACTTTAGTTATTGCAACTGATTTATTTGTACAATATGCTTTTGAAAATGAAACTACTTGGTCATACAGTGTTGATTGTAACAGCTGGCAACCTCCAAAAGGTGGAGATAATTGTGAAGTTTGTAATGATGATGATATGCCTTGTTCTGAATATAGGTGTAGAAGCCTTGGGGCAAGTTGTGAAATTGTTAATGAAGGTACTGATAATGAAACTTGTGTTTCAACTAATGTAAATGATGTTAATTCACCTATTGTTACACCAATGACTGATGTTTTCTCTGGTGACTTTACAATTAGAGAAGTTACTGATGAAGGTAATAAAGGTTATGAGTTGAATGAGCTTGTTCCTGCGTTTACTCCTGTTAACTTAGGTATTGTTACTGATGAACCTGCACAGTGTAAATATTCTACTACACCTGGTACTGCTTATGATGATATGAACTCTTACTTTGGTGCAAGTATTTATGATTATAATCATACTGTGTTATTGTCTTTAGGTGATGAGATTACTGAGGAAGAGGTTGTTGCATTGACTGAAGGTGTTTACACATTGTATATTAAATGTTCAGATTCAAGAGGGAATAATAATGCGGATGATTATTTTGTAAGGTTTGAAGTTGATACTACACCAGACTTAACACCTCCTTCAGTTATTTACACTTCTTTGGCTGATGGATCTTACATGCCTTTTAATATTAGTGAAACTAGTTTTACAATTTACATTAATGAGCCTGCTCAGTGTAGGTGGAACATGAACGATACTGGTTATGAATTTATGAATTATGATATGGACTGTACAACAAGTGGTTATGCACAGTCGTCATATTATTATGGAACTTATCCTTGTTCAACTACCCTTACTGGATTAAGTGATGATAGTATTAATTATTATTATTTTAGATGTATGGATAACTCTGGAAATTTTAATGAGGATAGTTACAAGTTAACTTTGAAAGCTACTGAAGATATTTTAGAGATTGTTTCAGTTAGTCCTTCTGATGCTTTGTATGATGATGATGTTGTTTTGACTATTGAAACCGAAGGTGGTGCTAATGATGATAGTGCAACTTGTGGATTCTCTCCTGAAGATGTTGAGTATTCTAGAATGATTGAGTTTGCTGATACTAATGGTAGTGAACACAGTCAGAGTTTGGCTTTGGTTGAAGGTAGTTATGATTATTACTTTGGTTGTATGGATCAGGCTGGGAACTTAGCTTACAATTCTACTTCTTTTACTTTAGAGGTTGATACTGATGGTCCTTTGATTACTACTTTGTATATAGATACTGTTTATTCTGTGTTGTATCTTGAGATGGATGAAGAGAGTACTTGTGAGTATGCAGGTGAAGACTTTGTTTATGGAGAGGGTGCTTCAATGACTGGAACTAATTCAACTTATCATGAAGCTAGTTTGGATAGGTTCTTGTATTATATTAACTGTGTTGACCAATATGGTAACTATGGTGATTATATAGTTGATACTACTTTCTGGGCTTAGTATGTCTTTAAAAATATTATAAATTTAGTTTTATTTATGGCAATAATGAGAGACTATTTAGATAAACCTGGAGATTTAGTTGGGAAAACATTTGTTAAGGGTCTATATGAATATAGAATCACTGAATTTGAAGTAATTGATGGAAAAGGACATATTAATACTGCTGAAGTTGATAATGGAGAAGAGGGGAGACTTTCTAGTAGTAGTTATGTTTTAGATGATGTTCCTGGAATGCTTGATTATGAAGAACTTGTTGAACAACCTGATACTGAGTGGCGTAAGAATTTTGATTTTAGTGAACGCTTTTAATTTTTTTAGAAGGGTCAGTATTTGTTCTGACAACACTGTCAAAGCTTACACTCTCCCTAAACTTTTATAAAGAATAATGCTCTAGATAAAGCTATGAAAAGAGGTCAGTTACTTGGTATGCCTTTGGTTTTAATTTTTGCACTGATTGTTGGTGCTATGATTTTAGCTTGGGGTATTTATACTATCATGGATTTGATTGGTCAAGCTGATTATGTTGAGTTACTAGATAAGATTGATGATTTGGATAATAATGTTGACGCATATGGGAATTATGATAAGGGTTCTGCAAAAGTTTATGTTTTAGATTTTCCTGCAGCAGCAGAGTATATTTGTTTTTACAACTCGCCTGGAACTGGTGATTGTTTGTTAGATGGTGGTAGTTGTCCACAAGAGTTGCAAGATGATTTATCTTTGATGTTGGAATCAAGTTATAATGTGTACATTTATCCTCTTGGTAAGTTTGAAAGGTCAAGGTTTATGATTGAAGACTTTTATCCTGAAGGTTCAAACCCTGAGTGTATATCAAATGGTAATAATGCATTGGTTACTAAACAAGATGATTATGTTTCAGTAACATACTACGAATGATGAAGAAAGGACAGATGTCTTCCATGTTTAAGTATATTTTTGGTTTTATAGTGGGATCTATGTTTTTACTTTTCTTTATTGGGTTTGCATATTATTATATGGGTTTTGCTGGTGATGTTGGAAGTGCTGAGTTGGTCACTGTTCTCGACGATGATTTGACTGCTTTTTCTGTTTCGCAGTCTGCTGAAAAAACTTTAGATTATAATATGGATTTTGATTTGACAATTTCTGAAGCTAGAATAATGTCGGGTGGGCAAACGAAAACTACTGACAAAGCTTTGTATTCTGAAATGTTTTTAGAAGGTGAGGTTTTAGATGTTGCAACAAAACAGTTGTCGATTCCTTTTGCTATAATGAATTTATTTTATTTAGATGATAATTCTATACTTTATGTTTTTGTTTATGATGATGAAGATGTTTATGATGACATTAGTGTTCCTGGAATGTTAGATCCTATTGCTGTTGCTGAAGATGAATTAAATTTGGATGATTTAAGTTTGGTTCAAAACCAGTATTCAAAAATTAGGTTTGTTTTTTTAACTTCCAATTCACATGAGTCAGAAATTAGTAGTAAGTTTGCAAATTATGATATTTTAGAAGTTAGTTCTTCTTTAGAAGATTATTCTTATGGTACTGTTAGTTATGAAGATGAAGATGTTGTTTACTTAGGATATCCTATGCTTATTGGTGCTATCATGGCAGAGAATGCAGAGGCTTATAGTTATAACTTTGATATTGTTTTGAGTAAGTTGTCAGTTGTTTCTGGTGTTTATTATGAAAAGTCTAAGTTGTTGTCAGCAAGGTTGCCTGAGTGTGAATATTCAGGAATAAAAACTGCATTAAATAATTTCAAGGCTAGTTTAAGTTCTGTTGAGTCGGCAAGCGTGTTTTATTCTAAAGTTGAGAATTTAGATGAGTTAAATAAAAATCTTGGGGGTGAGTGTCCTGAGGTTTACTAAAGGTCAAATTGGGATGATTGAAACTATTATGATTATTGTAGTTTTTATGGTTGTGTTAATTATTGGTTTGGCATTTTTCTTTAAGTTTTCAATGAGTTCTTTAGAAGAGACTGGTGCGGATCTTTGTATTGTTTCTAATACTGTGCTTTTGTCGTCGATAACTTCGATGCCTGAGGTTGAATGTAGTGTTAATGGTAAAACTCAAGATTGTATTGATACTACTAAGTTGGTTGTGTTTGATCCTGCAAGAGAGTATGGTAGTTACTTTAGTACTATTTGTAAGCAAAGGGTTTATTTTGAGGATGTTTACCCTATAAAAAATGAAGAAGAGGTTGAGTGTAGTCAAGGAACTTATCCTAATTGTAACTTGTATAGTTTTTATGATTCCGACCCTGATGCCTTGCCTGGAATTTTAATTTCAACTCCTGTTTCATTGTATTACCCTCTGACTGAAGAGTATACTGTTGGAAGGTTAGTGGTGGAGGTGTTGCAATGAAAAAAGGGCAGATGGAAATACTTGGTTTTATGGTGATTGTGCTTTTGTTAATCTTTGGTTTAATATTTTATTTTAAGTT
>JABHYY010000034.1 GCA_018653605.1 archaeon | reverse complement strand
TTGTATACAGTTATGTTTGGATTTTCTAAACCACCAATACTCAAGTTAGAACCAATAGTTACAGCCTCAGTAACATTCAAACCATTACTAACAATTAAACCTCCAGTAACAGTGATCCAACCATTAACAATGTTATCAATAGTTTCAGCTAAAGCAAAAGTAATTTTCTGACTTAAAGTAAGATTAGTTCTATCAGAAATGTCTGCATCAGCAATTTCTCCTAAAGGTGAAAAGAAAAACTGTCTTTCAACTGTAGCACCAGTATAATCAGTAAAGTCTGCATCTTCACCAGCAATAACATAATCCTTGTAATATTTATTTCCAAATTGTAAAGTTAAATTGTTAGAACCATTCTCACCAAGCATAACACTCCATGAACCATTTATAATCGCACTAGAAAAACTTTCATTATAAATAAGATTTCCACCAGTAAGATTATCCCAGATACTAACATACAAATCTCCAGAAGCTAAAACACTTCCTGTAGAATTTTTCACACCTGATCCTTGATCAGACAGTGAAACATTAAGTCCGTCAACAGCACTAACGCATCCACATGCTAAAACTGTAAACATAATTACTAATAATATACCTCTTTTCATATTTTTACCTCCCCATAAAAAATATTATACCAATTTACATATCAAACTCCCTTTTAAAAGTTTCTTTAATAACAGTATAAAAAGGCTTCAATGTATAATAAATCACAAGCATCCAAACAAAAACCTTTATAAACCTCTAATTTTTCTGATTAAACCATTATGGACCTTAAACAATACTGGGTTAAATTCAAAACTTTTTTAAAGGAATGTAAAAGAGTTTTAAAAATAACAAAAAAGCCGAGCAAAGAAGAATTCCAAACAATTGTAAAAATTTGTGCAATTGGTATGGTAGTTATAGGAATTCTTGGTTTCATAATCACAATCGGAGCAACCTTAATAGGAATTTAAAATGGAAAATCAAATATTTGCACTAAGAACCACAGCAAACAGAGAAGACCAAGTTGTAGACTTTTTATCTTCAAATGTAGAAAAAAAGAAAATTGAAGTTTACACAATAATCAGACCACATGGTATGAGAGGTTATATTTTTATTGAAGCAAAAGATAGAGAATCTGCTGAAGAAGCTTACTATGGTATTCCCTATGCAAAAGGTTTATTATCAAAACCAATTGAATATTCTGAAATTGAACCTATGTTAGAACAAGTTAAAGTTCAGATGAACATTCAGAAATATGATATTGTTGAAATTATTTCAGGTCCTTTCAAGAGAGAAAAAGCAAAAATTACAAGAATTGACCAACAAAAAGAAGAAGTTATTGTTGAATTACTAGAAACAGCAGTACCAATTCCAATCACATTAAAGATGGATTCTGTTAAAGTTATTAGAAGAGAATCAGAAGATGACGAAATGGAAGATTAGAAATCTTTAAATACAACATAATAAAAGAATAAAAAAATGGCAAAGGAAAAAATTGATGCATTAGTTGAAGGTGGGAAAGCAAGCGCAGCTCCACCATTAGGACCAGCTTTAGGTCCATTGAAAGTTAACATAGGCGAAGTTGTAGCTGAAATTAACAAAAAAACTAGTGCATTCAAAGGAATGAAAGTACCTGTTACAGTTATTGTAGACACTGAAACAAAAAAGTTTGATATAGAAATAGGTACACCTCCAATGTCACAGCTTATCAAAAAGGAATTAAACCTAAAAAGTGCTTCAGGTATTCCAAACAAAGATAAAGTTGCAAACATGTCAATTGAACAAGCAATTAAAGTTGCAAAGATGAAACAAGATTCTTTGTTAGTTAATAATCTTAAATCAGCAGTAAAAACAGTAGTTGGTTCTGCAAACGCAGGTGGTATTTTGGTTGAAGGAAAAATAGCAGTTGAAATTAATCCTGAAATTGATGCTGGTAAATATGATAAAGAAATTGAAGCAGGAACAACTGAACATTCTGAAGAAAAAACTGCAATTCTAAAAGAGCAACTTGAAACTGTAAGAAAAAAGTTTGCAGGCGAACTAGAAAAGATCGCAACAGCAAAGAAAGCAAAAGCAGAGAAAGATGCACAAAAAGTTGCAAAAGCAGAAAAGGCAGTAGAAGCCCCCGCTGCAACCAAATAATTTTCTTTATCAATAACTTTATAAATTCTGAATTTCTCATGAGTTATACATATGGGGCCATTGTCCAGCTTGGTTAAGATTCCAGGTTTGGGACCTGGTGACCCCGGTTCAAATCCGGGTGGCCCCATATAATATTGGCTTAAGAAAACAAAATCTTTAAAAAGAGTCAAATTCCTTCAAAACACAGAAAAAATGGCAAACACAAAAAAAGTAGGGTCTTCAGGCAGATTTGGTGTAAGATATGGTAGAAGATTAAGATCTAAAATTGTTTCAGTTGAAAAAGTACAAAGAGGAAAGCAAAAATGTCCTTATTGTAAAAGATCAACTGCAAAACGTGTTGCTGCTGGTATTTGGAACTGTACAAAGTGCAATTCAAAGTTTACTGGCAAAGCCTATATAGTTGGAGAATAAAATGGTATCATATAAATGTTTTAACTGTAGTAAAGAAATTAAATCTGATCTTACAAGAAAAAAAGTAAGGTGCCCTTACTGTGGTAGCAAAATCTTGGACAAACCAAGAACAGTAAAAACAAGCGTCGAGGCAATTTAAATGGAAATTCCACAAGAGACACAAGAAAAAATAGGCCAGTTACAACTTTTTGAACAAAATCTACAAAATTTTGCAGCACAAAAACAACAATTACAATCACAACTTCTAGAAGCAGAAAATGCAACAAAAGAATTAGAAACAGCAAGTGGAACTGTTTACAAAATTGTTGGAAATATCATGGTTACATCTGATAAAGATAAACTTAAACAAGATTTACAATCACAAAAAGAGCTTGTTGAATTAAGATTAAAGAATATTAAAAAACAAGAAGATAGTATAAAAGAAAAAGCAGAGACAATACAAGCAGAAGTACTAAAAGAGTTTGAGGCAAAAAAAGATGAATGAACTTATTAATGAACTAATAGAAATAAATGAGGACAATGGAATTCCTAAAAATGTTAGATCAAAAATAGGTGATGCAATCTCAGCTCTACAACAAGAAGACAAAGAAGACTCAATTAAAGCAAACAAAGCTTTGCAAGAACTTGACGATATATCATCAGATCCAAACATGCCATCATATGTAAGAACACAAATTTGGAATGTTGTAAGTCAATTAGAGTCTATATAGTATAGAAATATTTATAAATAATAGAGCAGAATATTAAAACTAAACAAGGAGGGTTTAACATGAATGCATTTTCAAGACTTAAAGACAAGATTCTAGGTCCAGCAGAAGAAGAAAACGATTATCCTGATGAATTTGGGGAAGATTACTTAGAAATCGATACCGAATCAACAATTAAAAAACCCAAAGTTCTAGTTAAACCATTCACAATAAGAGAATTTAGTGATGTTAAGCCAGTTCTTGATGCTTTACGTGAAGGTTACACAGTAACATTGGTTAATATCAGGCCTTTGAAAGATAAGGATTTAATCGAGCTTAAGAGAGTTGTAAACAAACTTAAAAAAACATGTGATGCTATCGAAGGAGATATCGCAGGTTTTGGAGAAGATTGGGTTGTTGCAACACCAAGTTTTGCTATAGTTGACCGAAATATGAAATCAAAGGGATTAGAGTAAATTTTTTAAACCTTTTATTCTTCTTTTTTATAATGGTAGATAAGATAGATAACCAACTTTGCCCATTTTGTCATAAAAAAACAATGACAATGATGGAGGATGAGATGGACATGCCTTACTTTGGCAAAGTTTTTGTATTCTCAATGGATTGTTCTAATTGCGATTTTCACAAATCAGATATTGAAGCAGAGGAAAGAAAAAATCCTTGTGAACTAACTTTTACAGTCGAGAATGAAGAAGATTTAAAGGTAAGAGTTGTAAAGAGTTCAGAAGCTTCAATAAAAATTCCTCAGTTAAGAATGTCAGTAGATCCAGGTGCAAACTCAAATGGTTATATTTCTAATGTTGAAGGTTTGATTAACAGGTTCAAAAAAATAGTAGAAGAACAGAGAGACAATGCTGACGATAAAGATATTAGGAAAAAAGCAAAGAATTTACTAAAAAAGATTAGAAAAGTTGAATATGGCGAAGCACCATTAAAAATAGTAATTACAGATAAATCAGGCAATTCAGCAATTATTTCAGAAAAAACAAAAATAAAAAAAATAAAAGGTTAATCGTCTTCTTCGTTATTATCACTTACATCTTCTTCAAAATCTGAATCCTTATAGTCGTCATTATCCTCTTGATCAACAAAGTCATCATTTTCTGTTACAATTAAATCATCTTCAGTCATTTTAGTAATCTCGCACTTAAGTTTTCAATTTGGTATCATCATTCCTATAAAAACTTTGCTCACCACTAGGTTGTAGTTATTATGAAGGAAAATGATCAGTATTGACGACATTCAAAAGATTTATATAGACATAGTTTTTGCTAAAAGTCACATGTACACAATACCACAAATTGACTCAAAAGGCTTTGATAGTAATGGGCAAATGGACAGCTGGGTATATTTTGCAAATGTTAGTATTCCTTCAACTGGTTTACCCCATGAAGTTAATAAAGCATTTTTAGAGCAAGAGTTAGATAAAGCTGAAATATCAATTAAGGTAAACAAAGCTCTTTTTGGAATAGAAGGTACAATAGAAGCAGAATTAGACGCAACTCAGAATAATTTAGGAGCTTATTTTAGAATAAAAATTTCTGAAGAAGTTGTAAACAAATTAATTCAAGGTGGGAAGATAGATTTTCATTATGAATTATTAGAAAAAGAACAACCGCAAATCATGCAACAGGAGGCATTAAGATGAGCAATCAACAACCAATATTTATATTACCAGAAGACACTAAAAGATTTATGGGCAAAGATGCACAAAGAAACAATATTTTAGCTGCAAAGTTAGTAGCAGAAACAGTAAGAACAACTTTAGGTCCAAAAGGTATGGACAAGATGGTAGTAGACTCATTAGGTGATGTCACAGTTACAAATGATGGTGTAACAATTCTTGAAGAGATGCAAATTGAACATCCAGCAGCAAAAATGATAGTTGAGGTTGCAAAAACTCAAGAAGACCAAGTTGGAGATGGTACAACAACTGCAGTTATCCTAACAGGTGAGTTATTGAAAAATGCAGAAGCTCTTTTAGACCAAAACATTCATCCAACAGTTATTTCTAAAGGTTATAGAATGGCTTCAGAAGAATCACACAAAATATTACAACAAATCTCAGAACCAGTTGCATTCCAAGACAAAGATATTTTGAAAAAAATAGCAGAAACAGCAATGACAGGAAAAGGTGCAGAAGCATCAAAAGAACATCTTGCAAATTTAATAGTTCAAGCAATTTCACAAGTTTCAAATAATGGAATCAGTTTAAATGATATTAAACTAGAAAAAAAAGTTGGTGGTGGCACTGAAAATACAGAATTGATCAAAGGTTTAATTTTGGATAAAGAAAGAGTTAACTCTAGTATGCCACAAAAAGTTGCAAACTGTAAAGTTGCATTACTTGATGGTGCATTAGAAGTTAGAACACCAGAAACAGATGCAAAGATTCAAATCACAGAACCTTCACAATTACAATCATTTATTGACCAAGAAGAAAGGATTTTACAAGGAATGGTTGACAAGATAGTTTCTTCAGGTGCAAATGTAGTTTTTTGCCAAAAAGGAATTGATGACATTGCACAATTTTTCTTAGCAAAGAAAGGTATTTTTGCAGCAAGAAGAGTAAAAAAATCTGACATGGAAAAACTAGCTCGTGCAACAGGTGCAAAGATTGTAACAAAAGTTACAGAATTAGCAATGGAAGATTTAGGAAATGCAGGCACAGTTGAAGAAGTTAAAGTTGGCGATGAAGAAATGGTTTATGTTAGAGAATGTATGAATCCAAAAGCAGTTACAATGTTTATCAGAGGTGGAACAGAACATGTTATTGACGAAATTGAAAGAGCAGTAAAAGATGCACTTGGCGATGTTATTGCAGCAATCAAAGTAGGAAAAGTTGTTGCAGGTGCAGGTGCATGCGAAATTGAACTTGCTAAAAGATTAAGAGGTTTTGCAAACACTTTATCAGGCAGGGAACAGTTAGCAGTAAACTCTTTTGCAGATGCAATTGAAGTTGTACCTAGAACATTAGCAGAGAATGCAGGACTAGATCCAATTGACATGTTAACAGATTTAAAATCAAGGCATGAAACAGAAAAATGGGCAGGCTTAGATGTTTTTTCAGGCAAAGTTATCAATGCTTGGGAGTTAGGAATTATCGAACCTTTGAAAATCAAAACACAAGCAATCAAATCAGCTTCTGAAGTAACTGAATTAATCTTAAGGATTGATGATGTTATTGCAGGTTCAGGTTCAGGTGAACAACCACAGATGCCACCGCAAGGTATGCCAGGAATGATGTAAAAATGAGTGAAGATATAAAAATAAAACCAGATCAAATAACAGATGTATATTCAATGGGAAACCAAATTTTAGGAGTAGAAGTTTTTTCAACAGATAATGGTGGAACAAGCTATTTTGTTTGTGGAATAGAAGACAACGATGTAGAAGAAATTATGGATAGTCTTTCAATTGAAGAAATTCTTTACCTTGAACATAGACATAAAGGTTTATACCTTGCAGCAAAAAGGTGGGATGTAGATACTGAAGCCTACATAGGAGATGTTGATTTAGTTGAACATGTAGAAGGAATGGGTTGTAAAACTTTAGAAGAATTAAGAATCAAATCTCCAAGAGCAGGAGATTTATTGGCTAACAGAGAATTAGAAGATAGTTTATTTGATGTGGATGGAAATGCAGATTTATCAGCTCCTTATGATTTCCCTCAGGAAGAATAAAATTTACCAAACATCATACTAAAACAAAAACATTTATAAACCTAAATCCTTTGTATTTTTCTATGCCAGTAAAGAAAAAAAAGAGAGTAACAAAGAAAAAAAGAGCTAAAAAGAAAACTTCTACAGTTGGTCTTAACGCAATCCTAGAATCAAACTTAATGCTACAGCACAAAATAGCAGACCTTGTTATCACAACAAAGGATCTTAACAGCAATGTTTCTGAACTAGTAACTATCTTCAAAAAAGCAGGAGACCATATCAAAGCAGGAAAATATGAAGATCCAATGATAAACAAAATCAATGATCTGTTAGAACAAAACAAAAACCTTGCTAAGGCATTAACTCTGCTGGAAGATTATGTAAAATCTAAACCCCAGCCTAAAAACTTTTAAAATGGCTATAAAATTTGTGTTAGACAATGAACAAAGGAAAAATGAACTAACCATAGAAGAGATTCTTACACTAACAAATAAAAAACCCTATCCGAGCAAAGATGCAACACACTTAGCAACATTTTTAGAATCTTGTTTTGATGTTATTGCAGAAGAAAGAAGATTAGAAATTCAAAGAAAAAAAATTGCAGATTTTCAAAAACAAAAACAAATTGAAGAGTATAGAAGAAAAAAAGCAGAAGAACAAAGATTAAGAACTATTGAAATGCAAGCACCAATTCCAGTTCCACCAAAAGCAATGGAAAAGAGAGAATATGTTCTAAACATTTACAGAAACCCTATAGGAATTTTAGTTGAAAAAAATGAAAAAGGTATTTACATCTACAATGCAATCCAACCTTTAGTTGCAGAAAGAGTTTTTGAAGGATTAAAAAAATTCAAACAAAAGGCAAAAGAAAATCCTAATTTACTTGAGAACAATATTTTGATTGAGACAAATGCAAAAAAAGCATATGCAAAAGCAAACCAAGACTATAATGAACACAGTCTACAAAAAATTAAATATTATTTACAAAGGGATATTTATGGCACTGGAGTTATAGACCCTTTAATCTTTGACGAAAATGTAAGAACAATCACAATAAATGGTCCCAAAAAACCAATTCAAATAGAATTTTCAAACATTGGAAAAATAAAAACTAATTTAAAGTACAAAAACAATGAAAATATTAACAAGCTAATACAAAGGCTTGCAAAAGAATCACACAGAACAGTAAATAATGACAATCCAATATTGGATGTGATTTTCCAAGGCTTGAAAATTGAAGCAACACTAGGCATTGGTGGCGCAAATTCAAGACTAACAATAAAGAGGTTATAAAATGATAGCAAATCTAATAATTACAGGAATTTTAGTTGTATACATCCTATTGGTAACAAACGCATTTATTTCTGAAATATTTTTAATAAGTTTAATATTCTTTGTTTTAGCATATGGCGTTTACTTAGGTTTAACTATCTATTATCACAAGAAGAAAAAGGTTGAACCTGTACAAAGTAAACCAACTCAAACAGTGGAAGCTAAACCTGTGAAGCCTGAATGGAGCAAAGAAAGAGTTGAATTAAAAGACTTTGTAAAATATAACCTTCACTATGGCCAAAAAGAACCAACTGTAAGACAAGCTTTAGAAAAGCAAGGCTGGCCAAAAGAAAAGATTGACAAAGCATTCATAGATTACAACTCCGAAAAGTAGTTAAATAGTACTTTAATTTTCTTAGTTATGTCAAAAATATTAGTTGTAGATGATGATAGTGGTTTAAGGTCAGCTTCTAGAAGAATGCTTACAGCAAGAGACTATAAAGTAGTAGAAGCAGAAGAAGGTCAACAAGCATTAGATATTCTTGCACAAGGTGGAATTGACATAGTTGTAACAGATATAGATATGCCTGGAATGGGTGGGATAGAGTTAATAGACAAAATGCAAGAAGCAGGATACACAACACCAGTAATGATTCTTTCTGGAAGTGCAGAGGCAGATCCAGAGTACAGTGGCAGATTAGTAAGGTTTGGAAAGCCCTTAGTATCTGAAGTCTATCTAAATGCACTAGCTAAATTACTAACAAAGTAGTCAAAGCATATAATCACCCTACACAATACTTAAAAACTTAAAATTAATTTCTCAGTGGATGTATGATGGTAATTTAACAAGAAGAAATCTTTTGCATTGCATGGGAGCTGCAACAGTATTAGGAGCAGTAGGATGTGCAAGTAAAGCAATAACTCCAGTTACATCTAGTTATACATTAATGGGAGAACCCACAAGAGAAGAATTACATACAGTTCTAGAATCATTTTATAATCAAGTAAATTCAGGACAAGAATTTCTAGACAGAATTCATGACCATGCAGGTCCAGTTATCACATTAGTTGAATCACCAGATAGAAACACAGATCATCAAAGAAGACAAATCTATGAATGGAATGCAATGCGATATTTTACAAAACTAAGAAATGTAGTAGGCCATATAGAAGCAAATGATGAAACAGCATTATGGGTATATCTAAACATTGGAGATGACTTAAACCAAACAGCTTTAAGTGACTTGGTTGTAAGAAACTCATACCAGTTAGTAGAAAGACCTCAAATCTTTTTAATAGGTGGAGGAAGTGAATCACCATTGGAAAGAGGTTTGGGTGCAAAAAGTCTTTGTCTTGAACATCAAGATGTTGATTCAGCTGTCAGAAGAGATGCTTTATGGCTTGAAAAAAGAATTCTTGGCGAAGAGTAACTCTTAAAAATATAAACCACTTCTGTAAAATAATGAACAAAAAAGGTGTGACAACTATTTTTATTATATTAGGTATAGTTATGTTAATAATATTTTTCTTTGTATTCTTTGCATCAGACCAATTATCAGATGCTTTTAGTACAAATGTAGTTGAAACTTGGGAAACTTTTGAAGATGTTTCAAAGTTTGAAGAAACAATGGAAGATTGTTTAGAAGAGAATGCACAAATAGCATTAATTACATTAGGTTTACAAGGTGGATATATTAATTTAAATAATTATATTGAAATAGAAGGTAACAGAATTTCTTATGATGAATTTACACTTGATACTATGGAAAATGAAATTTCTACTTATTTGTTAAATAACTTAGAAAGGAATTGTAATTATGGTCAAGATGTTTCAGAGCTAGAATCAGTTGACACAGAAATACAAAGAACAAGAGTTGAAATTAGCACTAACTGGGACTTGGAAATAATAGACCAAGAAGCACAACCTCCAACAGCACAAATAGATTCTGATTTATATGATATATATGGTTTTGTTGAACAAGTTAGAGCAAATCCAATTGTGACACCTTTGAACACAAACTTTACTGTAGAAGTTACAACAGATTATGACAAGTATGTTTATTTTGTTACAGCTGATGAATACTTATTTATGTTCGGGATTTAAACTTTTAAAACCTTTTTTTCTAAATCAGTACCTTTTCTTTTGTAAGCTCTAATTGTTCTTTGAAAATTTAGAGTTAAAAGGTTTTCAATTTCAGTAATTTCAGAATTACATAAAATAGAATCTAAAGGAATTTTTCCAGCATTAAGAGTTGGAATATTCATAGATCTAATAGAAGCTAATATTTCTGGAAATTCCAGGATATCTTTTTGATAAGGAACATCATGTGCAGTGATTAAGGCTCTAGTATTCAAGTATCTTGCAGCATTTTTAATAGATTTCCTAAGACCTCTTTTTTCTAATCCTTTTTTATCTCTAGTTAATTTTGAAACATCCTTTCTTTGGGAAATAAAGTTCTCATGTGCATCAACAAAACTACAACCTAAGTCAATATACAAAACATGAGGGTGTGGAAATTCAACCATTCCAAAATTTTGTCTTCTTCCAGAAACATCACCAACCATTAAAAGATCTCTATAAAATTTATCATTAACCATCATATCCTTAAGCAATGGAGATTCATAGTCAGTTTTTAATTTTACCACTTTTGAAACTAAATAAAAAGGCATTCTTTCACTCATTTGTTTACTTCTTTGGATTTCAGTTTGGTCAAAACTAACATCTTCTCCATTTACAAGCACAAAAAACCTTGGGACATGTAATCCGAATCTTTCAGCAAGGGATAATGCAACAGCTTCATAAACAGGTTGATGTATAGGTTTGAATGGGTGACTGGGAGATAGTCGTGATTGAGAACAAAATTTTAAATAAGCATCAAAGTGTCCTTTGGGAGAAGATTCAACTAAACAGTAACCACCTGGATTTGAACCTTTTCTTTCTGAGTTTATTTTAATATTAGTCATTCTTCAACACCATCAGCTTTTTGTTGGGTAGTAAGATCACTCATTTTCTTAATATTGGCCCTCTTTTCTCACTTATAAAACTTTCTATTTTGTCACCACTTGTAAGAAAGAACAACCAAGGCTTAACAAACCTTAAAAACAACAAATTATCTCAAAATATCATGTGTGGAATTATAGCCTATTTAGGCCAAAAAAATGGGGTGCCAATCGTTCTAAAAGGTCTTAAAAGACTAGAATACAGAGGATATGATTCAGCTGGAATAGCCCTAAAACAAGAAAATAATCTTAAAACCATAAAGGCAAAAGGTAAAATTGAACAACTAAAAGCACTAATTAATGGTGAAAATAGCAATATAGTAATAGGTCACACAAGATGGGCAACACATGGTGAACCAAACCACATAAACGCACATCCACACACTTCAGAAGGAATTGCAATAGTACACAATGGAATAATAGAAAACCATGCAAGTTTAAGAAAAGAATTAGAGCACAAATACAATTACAAATTTCAATCACAAACAGATTCAGAAGTAATAGCACATTTAATAGATTTTTTCTATGATGGAGATTTTGAAGATGCATTCAGAAAAATGCTTACAAAGATTGATGGAGCATTTGGAATAGTAGCATTACACAAAAACCACAACCAAATGATTTGCGCAAGAAAAGGTTCACCTTTAGTATTAGGTATTGGAGAAAATGAAACTTTTGTAGCATCAGATCCATCACCATTTTTAGACCATACAAAAAATGTAGTTTATTTAGATGAAAAACAAATGGTTATAATTAATCCAGACTCATACCAAATTAAAGATTTTAATGGTTATAACCTAGAAAAAGAAGTAGAGAAAATATCATATGGAATAGAATCTATTCAAAAGCAAGGTTACAAGCATTTCATGTTAAAAGAAATAAATGAACAAAATGAAACAATAAAAAACTGTTTCAGAGGAAAAATAAAAGATATTGAAATGGTTTCAATAAAAAAAGAAAATTTCCAAAGAATTGTTTTAGTTGCATGTGGTACAAGTTACTATGCAGCATTAGTAGGAAAATACATAATAGAAAAAACAACACATTTACCAGTTTTAGTAGAGCATGCATCAGAATTTAGATACAGACAACCAATGTTATATCCAACTGACTTAGTAGTTGCAATCTCACAATCAGGAGAAACAGCAGACACATTAGAAGCAATTAGATTAGCAAAAAAAATAGGTTGTTCAACAGCAGGTATGGTTAATGTTACTGGTTCTTCAATTGCAAAAGAATGTGGTCAAGGGATTTACTTACACGCAGGTCCAGAAATTGGAGTTGCATCAACAAAAGCATTCACTTCACAAATAATTGCACTTAACATGTTAAACCTTTACATAAACAAAGATCCTTATTACAAAATGAAAGTAATTGAAGAGATAAAAAAACTACCAGATCAAATAAAATCTCTTTTAGAAAATCAAAACATAAAACCAATTGCAGAAAAGTACAGAAATGCCAAATATTTCCTATTCATGGCAAGAGACATAAATTACCCTGTTGCAATGGAAGGTGCACTAAAGCTAAAAGAAATTTCTTATATTCCAGCAGAGGGTTACCCTGCAGGTGAAATGAAGCATGGTCCCATTGCTTTAATTGACTCAGAAGTACCTTCAGTGTTCATTGTTACTAAAGATTCCATTTTCCCCAAAGTTATTTCTAATATGGAAGAAGTAAAATCCAGAAAAGGAAAGATCATTTGTATTTGCGATGAAATTAACGAAGAAATACAAAGGCTAGCAGATGATATAATTGTTGTTCCACAAGTAAAATGGGAATTCACTCCAATAGTAAATGTTATTCCAATGCAATTAATAGCTTATCATATTGCTGATATGAATGGTAAAAATGTGGATCAACCAAAAAACCTCGCCAAAAGTTGCACAGTAGAATGATTTACCTCAAAAAAAGGTATTTAAGTGTAACTGTAGGAAAGATTATAAATAATAAAAACACAAACAATATATGAAATTTTCTTCAAAAATAAATTGGATAAATAAAAAAGGAACAGCTTTTATGAGTTTGCCTAAAAAAAGAAGAAAGTTTTTTTGTTTAAATGATTTTATAAAAGTTGAAATTGAAAAAGGGATATTAAATAAAAGTTTCAATGGACAAATAATTAAAACAGGAGCCTTAGGTTTTTATATCCCAAAAAAGATTATGAAAGAACTTAAATTAGATGAAGTTTACAGCATATCAATACAAAAAATAAAGGGAATACCTTTCAAAGTTCTAAAAGATGGAAGATTTTATTTGAACCATCGAGAAGGTAAAAAGATAAAGATTGAAAAGCATGATATTACAAAGGTTTCCTTTGAGATTAGAGATAAATTATATAAGGTATTAACTAAATTTAATGTGAGAAAAAGAGGAAAGAATAAGGAATTTTTTGCAATATTGCCAAAAGAATTTTATGAAACTAAAGGGTTAATAAAGAACATTGTAAAATTAAAGAAGAATAAATTAAAATCAAAAAAAGGATTAGATTTTTTAAGGATATTACAGGAAACACATTTTACTGAAATAAAAAATAATAAAATTGTTGTCTACAAAGGGAATAGAGTCCCCATTATTATAAATTCAAAAATAAATTTGGGAGATATATCTTATTATTTGGGGTGTTATTTTGCAGATGGAACAAAAAAAGGAAATTCCTGGGCAATATGTGCATCAACATTTGAACAAGCTAATTTTTATAAATATCAACACAATAATTTGCTCAAAAATACCAACATAAAATATAATTTAAGTGTGACGATTCATAAAGATAGAAAGGTAGAAGCAGAAGAAATTTTAAAACCTTGGAAAAATAAATGTAATGTCAAGATAAGAAAAATAAAATACAATTATTCTGATCATAAAAGTTCAAATAATAGAAATCCAAATGGGACATTGATACTCCTAGAAAATAAAGAACTTACAAAGATATATTATATTAGGCTTATTAAACTCTTGCAATCAGAGATAGTAAAAAAGCAAGACAAAAATAATGCTCTTCTTTTTATTGCAGGAGTATTGGAAGGAGATGGGTGTTTAAATGCAAGAAAGAGGGGACACATACAAATTTCAAGTAATGATAAAGAAATAGTAATTTTAGAAACCTTTCTTAAAGTAAGCAATCTAAATTATAAAATACATAAAGAAGAAAAAACAGGGAAAGTATATGCAAATATTGGAGGGTTAAGTATCATTGAGAATATACTTTTTTTGAAGGATAAACTTTTCAAATACTATCCCAAAAGAAGAAAAATTCTAATTGAAAGGCTTTGTTATACTCCAACAGCATTATTTTTAACTAGAGAGAAAGAAAGAACTTCAACTTGGATTCTAAAGAGGTTTAGAGAAAAGGATATTTTAAACAAGAATAATAAATTAACAATTAAAGGAAAAAAGATTAAGAAAGCAATAATTGAACTCCAAAAAGAGCTTGACAAATAGATAAAAACTCTTATAAACAAAAAATAATCCTTTCTAAGCATGGCTAACACAAAGTTTGTTGAATACTTTGAAAAAAAAGTAAGAAAAACAATAAGAAAGTACAAATTGTTCACAAAAAAGGACAAGATAGCAGTCGCTGTCTCAGGTGGAAAAGATTCAACAGTATGCTTATACATCCTAAAAAAACTAGGTTATGATCTAGAAGCAATCACAATAGATGCAAACATTGGAAATTACACTAAAACAAACCTAGAAAACATAAAAAAAGTATGTAAAAAATACAAAATTAAACTACATGTTATCTCTTTCAGAGAAGAATTTGGTACTTCTTTGTGCTACATGCAATCCATCCTAAAATCAAAAGGCCATGACTATGCTTCATGTAAACTCTGTGGAATACTAAAAAGATACTTGCTAAACAAATACTCAAAAAAATTAAAATTTGATTTCCTAGCAACAGGACACAACCTAGACGACGAAGCACAAACATTTCTAATGAATGCTTTTAGAAATGATACAAAAAGATTAGGTAGACAAGGTCCAATCTCAGGCATAACAAAATCTAAAGATTTCGTACAAAGAGTAAAACCATTATATTTACTATCAGAAGAAGAAGTTAAAAGATACTCAAAGATCCTAAAATTCCCAGTTAACTATGAAATCTGTCCATGTTCAGTCAATGCATACAGAAGAGAGTTCATTAACATTCTAAACCTGTTTGAAGAAAAACATCCAGATGTAAAATATAATTTGCTAAAATTTCACGAGTTTATTGCAGAAAAAGTAAAACCAAAAAAAGCAGTAAAGATTGAACTTTGCAAAACTTGTGGAGAACCAGCAAGTAATGATACTTGTAAAACTTGTCAGATTCTAGATGAGTTAAAAAAGAAGTAAGAGAGCTTGCAGTTTAAAACAGTAAAACCAATGTAAATAAAGCAGTCAAAGCAAATACTGACCCTATAAAAAAATAAAAAAATATTATCCTTCACAACCAATTTCTGTACAAGCTGCAAAACCTTGATTACATGCACATGTGTTACAAGAATCACAAGATGGAACAGAATCTCCATCAGCAAGTCCTTGACAAATGTCTGGATCTGATTGAGCACAAGAAGTTTCCATATTACATCCAGTAATCCCAATTAAGATAACAAGTACTAATAATCCCAACATATTTTTTGTTTTCATAAAATAAAATAAGAGAAAATATTATTTAAACCTTATTATAACTTCAATTTGATTTATACCTAACCCAACTCATACCAACAGCAACAAAAACTAAACCAATAATAAAAATTGGAACAAACTCTCCTTCCCAATTCAAAAGGTAACTTAAAGCATTAACTAGAATCATTAAAAATCCAACACCAGCCATAATATATCCTTTAATTTTTTTATTTTCCATATCATTATAAAATATTTTATTATTTATAAATTAAACTATTAAAAAAGTTCCAAGAAATTATCCACACCAAAATCATTTAAAACTTGATACCTTTTAATCATTTTTAATCTAATATTTTTCAAACGAGCTGTATGCTCTTTATGAACCCTTATCTGTCTTGAACACCAAGCTATAGTTGATAATGACCTTGCTTTAATAAAATAATATACAGCTTTTTTCTCTTCATCTGTAAGTTTAACATGTTTCTGATATCCCTTGAAAAAACTTTTAAGAATTTTTTTATCAACTCTTCCATTTTTTACTGAGGGATCTAAAAGAAAAACTCCAATATCATAAGCAAGATAGTCTTCATGTGCATCGTCCCAGTCTATTATAGCCTGCACTTTATTATTTTCAACAAGAAGATTAACATCTCTCAAATCACTGTGAATTATACATCTTCTCAAGTATTTCTGATTCAATTTTTTAAGTTGTTTAATCAAATCTTTTTCTTCTCTTCTAAAATTAATTTTTGGAATTGTACCAACCTTATCCAAACTTGGTTTGAAATGGTTTAAACAAGTGTGTTTTCCTTTTAATTTTAATCTTAGTAAATACTTATGCATGAGACCAAATAAGTTAGTTATTTCTTTCATTAATTCTTCATCAATTTTTTTTGGATGTTTACCAGAAACAAATTTTTGTATTAAAACAGGTTTACCATTATAATGAATAAGATTTCTTTTTGTTTTTGTTTTTAGGACTGGAGCAACAGGTATACCTTTTTTGTTTAAATAATTTAGAACATCAATTTGGAATTTTAATAAATCCTCACCAGACTGTTCACAAACTTTGAGTATATACTTTAATTTTGTTGTTTTAAGAAGATATACTGTGTTTCCTAAAGCCCAATCTATGTGTTTATGAGATTTATATTCTCCTAAAGGATAGTTTTTCAAGATATTCTCAAAATCAGTTTTTATCAAAGGTGTTAATGGAGGCATAATTATATCTTATTTTGGAAATTTATAAACATTATGTAAAAAAATATGCGCCGGCCGAGACTCGAACTCGGGTCTCTGCCTTGGCAAGGCAGAATTATAACCACTAAACTACCAGCGCATAGCACTAAAAGAATATTCTTCCTTTAAAAAGTTTTTCCATAGCAGTCAACACAAACAAACCCCCTACAATTTGACCATAACCCTTATTAACAAAACAATATTTAATAATCACATGGCAGACTGGAAAGAAAAATTTCTAGAAAGATATGAAAATTTAACTAACATAGACAAGTTCACCGAAGCTTCTTTACAACCAATGAGAAAAAGTATCAGAGTTAACACAATAAAAACAGATATTAAAACAATAAAATCAAGATTCAAGGACCTAAAACCAGTCAAATGGTGCAAAGAAGGTTTCTTCATTCAAGGAAAAGCAATTGGTAACACACTAGAACACCAGCTAGGTTACATCTACCTTCAAGGTGCAGCATCAATGATACCACCAGTTGTACTAAAACCAAAAAAAGAAGACATAGTTCTAGACATGTGTGCATCACCAGGATCAAAAACTTCACAAATGGCAGCAATGATGGAAAACAAAGGAATAATTGTAGCCAACGACAACAAAATGCTAAGAATGAAACCACTAACTGCAAACTTGCAAAGATGTGGAGTAGCAAACACAGTAAGCACAAGGATGGAAGGCAGATGGTTCAAACAAAAGTTCGACAAAATACTTCTAGATGCACCATGCTCAGGCATAGGAACAATCAGAAAATCATACCAAACAATAGGAATGTGGAACCCAAACACAATAAAAAAGTTCGCAGGAATCCAAAGACAATTAATTGAAACAGCATTCAACTGTCTAGAAGAAAATGGAACAATGATTTACTCAACTTGCACATTAGAACCTGATGAAGATGAAGCAGTACTAGATTTTTTGATAAATAAATATGATAATGCAAAGATTGAAAATTTTTCTTTAGATATTAAGAGGGGTTCAGTTAACACTGACTTTGAAGGTCAAAGTTTTGACAGCGATGTTAAAAAAGCACTAAAAGTCTGGCCACAAGATAATGACACAGAAGGATTCTTTGTTTCTAAGATAAGAAAGCTTTAAATAAGTATAAATATTAGATATTTAATTAAAAGGGGTTGGTATTTTGGATCAGAAACTTTACAATGACTTAGTTGATGAAGTAATAAAACAACATGAACACGGAACATCGTATGATCAAATAGCTACAGAGTTAATTAAAAAAGGCCACCCTAAACAAGAAGTTCTAAAACTTTTACAAGAAGATTACCTAATTACTTTTATTAAAAATTCCTTAGACAAAGGTTATAATATTGAAAAAATAAAAACTTCAGTAGTTAATGCACCTGATGTAAAATCAGGAAAAGTTAGTACAGAAGTGGTAAAACATGCTTTCTCAAGGTTTGTTAACAAAACATTCAAATATGCAATGGTTGCAGTTATTGCATTGGTTATACTTTTATGCCTAGTCATGGCAGGTTTTTATTTAAGTTCTGAACCTTATACAGCCCCTGAAGCTTGTACAGATTTTGACTTAGATGGATATTGTATTGACATGGACTGCGATGATGAAGACCCTTCTATCAACCCTGCAACATCAGAAGTCTGTGATGATGGGATTGATAACAACTGTGATGGTTACATTGATGAAAACTGTATAGAAGAAATTTTTGAAGCTCCAACAACAGAAACAGAAAAAGAATGTTACACTGATGATGATTGTGAATATGATGAAGAGTGTGAAGATAATGAGTGTGTAGAAAAAACTTACTATGCAACAGAATCAGATAGCACTTCCAGTAGTGGAGGTTCAAGCTCAAGTGGTGGAGGAGGAACAACAACAACCACTACAACAGATCCAATTTGTGGTGATGGAGTTTGTGATAGTGATGAAGATTGTCCAGAAGATTGTTATGTGAGTGTTTGTGGTGATGGTGTTTGTGATTCTGATGAAGACTGTCCAACAGATTGTTATGTAAGTGTTTGTGGTGATGGTATTTGTGATTCTAATGAAGATTGTCCAACAGATTGTGAAGTAACAGTTCCAGACATTACTGGAGAATGTGGTGATGGTGTTTGTGATAAAAAAGAAAATTTTAATATTTGTCCACAAGACTGTAAAGAACCAATTATAGAACCAACTGAAGATTGTGAAGAAATTAAACCTGTATGTGGTGATGGATTAGATAATGATGGTGATGGTTTAATTGATTATCCTTATGATCCTGGTTGTTTATCTTGGGAAGATAATGATGAGTTTAATCAAATTGAAGAAGAGGAAGAGTGTGAAGAGATAAAACCTGTTTGTGGTGATGGAAAAGATAATGATAATGATGATTTAGTAGATTATCCTAATGATCCTGGTTGTTTATCTTGGGAAGATAATGATGAGTTTAATCAAATTGAAGAAGAGGAAGAGTGTGAAGAAATAAAACCAGTATGTGGTGATGGCAAAGATAATGATGGTGATGGTTTAGTAGATTATCCTTATGATCCTGGTTGTTTATCTTGGGAAGATAATGATGAGTTTAATGTAATTGAAGAAGAGGAAGAGTGTGAAGAAATAAAACCAGTATGTGGTGATGGCAAAGATAATGATGGTGATGGTTTAGTAGATTACCCTTATGATCCAGGTTGTTTATCCTGGGAAGACAATGATGAGTATAACAAAGAAGAAAGACCACCTGAAGAAGAAGAGGAAGAGTGTGAAGAAATTAAACCTGTTTGTGGTGATGGTAAAGATAATGATGAAGATGGTTTAGTAGATTACCCTAATGATCCTGGTTGTTTATCTTGGGAAGATAATGATGAGTATAACAAAGAAGAGAGACCACCAGAAGAACCACAAGAAACAGAAGAAGAATGTGAAGAAATAAAACCAGTATGTGGCAATGGTTTAGATGATGATGAAGATGGTTTAGTTGATTACCCTTATGACTTAGGTTGTTTATCTTGGGAAGATAATGATGAGTATAACAAAGAAGAAAGACCACCTGAAGAACCACAAGAAACAGAAGAAGAATGTTTAGAGATAAAACCAGAGTGTGGTGATAATAGTGATAATGATGGTGATGGATTAACAGATTACAAACAGGACCCAGACTGTACAAGTTGGGAGGACAATACAGAATAATGTTCATACTAATGAATTGGAGGAAAAAATAAAATGAGAAAAAAAATATGGTTAATAATGGTTGGTATTGTGATACTAACACTAATGTCTGCATCAATTGCAGAGGCAGGAATGTTTGATTGGATTACAGGTGCCCCAGCAGCAGTTCAAATAGGAGAAAGATCAATAGGTGATATGGAAAATGCAGAGATTGCACAAGTAGATCCAATTAGTGAAGAATCAGGAGATAATACAGGAGGAAGAAATTTTGGAGATGCAGAAGTAGCACTAAATAATCCTTTAGGTAATACAGATGGAGGCAAGGATGTAGGAATGGGTATGCCAACAGTAGCAACAGGAGAAGTAGAACAATGTGATTGTTGTCTATGTTTTACATCAACACTAACAGGAACAAAAGGAGAAGGATTTAGTACTACATATGAATTAAGAAGTGATGAACAATTAAATTCAGGAGTTTATCTTGAATACTGTGGAGGGTGTAGGGAAAATGGTGGTTATACTGATACAGCATTCACATGTGAAAGTCAATTAGTTGAAAAAGAAGAGACTTGTGTAGTAGACTGTTGTAATTGTTGGTCAGAAGAAACTGGTTTTGATTTAGCAACTTGTGAAAATCCTATTGAATCACTTGAATGTAGAGAACATTTAGGAGAATCAGAAAGTTACTTTAATGATATGTGTGGAGAACCAACAGAAGACAAACCTCAAAAAGAAGAATTTGATTGTTGTGAATGTGTTGGAGAAGATGGAGAAATGGATTTACATAATTGTCCAGATTTTGATGGGAAACAACAAGAATATTGTCTTCAATGGGGAGAAGCACATAGCAATTACTTTGGAAAAGGTGTTTGTTATGAAGAAGATGATCCAACTGAAGAACCACCACAATTAAGTCCATGGGAATGTGAAAATAGAAAAGATGATGATGGAGATGGAAAGATAGATTTCAAAGGAGGCTGTGATATTGATGGAGATAAAGTAATTGACTTAATAGCACAAGAATGTGGAACTGCAGAAGCAGGGAAATACTACTTGCCAGATGATTGTTGTACAAGTTTCAAAGATGACAGTGAAACTGGATACTATGTAACTTATGGTGTAGGATGTTCTGATGGAAAAGACAATGATGGTGATGGAAGAATTGATTTTGCAGGAGCATGCAAAGTTGATGAGACAACTTCTTACAAATGTGATAACAGACAACAAACTCCATCAACAAGTAGCACAGATTGTTATCTACCTGAATTACAAAAAACTTGTGAAGAAATAGAAGGGAATTTCATTAGACCTGACAGCAATTGTATCAGTCCTTTCTTTAGTGAAGATGAATTATCTAGCATAACACAAGCTGAAGGAGATGCAGAATCTACAGAAAGCATGCTTATAAGAGCACCTTCACAAGAAGACTTTGCAGAGGATGAAGGTTTCTTTACAAGATTAGGAAAAATCTTAACAGGAAATTTTTAATTTTTTTCTTTTTTTTAAATATTTCTAAAAATATGTTTAAGAGTACTTCTTACAGATTCAGAAGCCCTTACTAAATTTCCCTTACGATATTCATGTTCACCCATTTTACCTCTTTCATAAACACCCAACAATCTCAATCCTCTAACTGATTCAAAACCAAAACTATCTACCATAGCTCTCAAATTTACTTTAAAGACATCATGCAAATCAGCATCAGGTCTGATTGCTATATTAAATCCATCTTCGGTTCTATAATAATAACTATCAAAATCATCAGCAGTATATCTTTCATACATTTCCATTTCAGCAGGAACTCTACCATCAACATATTCAAAACAATAAGTTACCATACTCAACACAAAAAAAACCACTATTTAAAAGCCTTATGCAAAATACCATTCATCATCAAAACATCATTAACAGGGTTAGGACTTTCATTAATAATAGTACAGTTAACTTTATACTTCTTCAACACACTCAACAACTCTTTAGCCTCTTTAGGATTAGTTAAAACATGCCTTTTCTCACCTTTATCAGTCCATTCAATACCAGAATAATGACAGTGTATATGCTTAAACTTACGAACTTTTTTAACAACTTCAGAAAACTCAATTTCACCCAAAGATCTAGCCTTCATATGCGCAAAATCCAAACAAAAGCCACACTTCACATCTTTAACCAAACCCAAAATTTCATCCAAAGAACCAAACACATTAATTTTGCCAGCAGTTTCAGGACAAAGAACAACTTTCCACCTACTAACTTTATCTTTCAACTTTAACAACCTCAACCGAATATTTTCATAAGTTTCCTCACGCGACATCTTACCAAGATAACCAGGATGAAAAACAATATTTTTTGCACCCAAATAATGCCCTCTCTCACAACTCTGAGCAATCCTAAACATAGAAGCATTAACAATTTTCTTATCCACAGAATTTAAATTAATATAATAAGGTGCATGCACAGACAAACCAAACTTTAACTTTTTTGCAACAGCACCAATCTCTTTAGCTTTCTGATTATTCATATAAACTTGTCTAACAAAAGCAACCTCACCAGCAACAATATCTCTCTTAACAAGTTCAGGGATTGTATCAATCCCGTTTCCTATTCCCGCTACTCCGATTTTTATCATTTAAGAAGAAGTCAGTAAACCTTACTACAAATGAAGAAAGCACAATACTGTAGAAGATAAACAAGAAAACCATTTTAATAATTTCACCAAGATAAGTAACATCACCAAGGTCTCCCATAGTTGCAATAATAACTAATGCAATAACAGCCTCACCAATACCTTTTGACACACTCAAAGTCATAAACAATTTTTCTTTGAAAACCAACTTTTCCTGTTTCAAAGCCAAACAAATAACAAGATACCGCACAGCCAAATAAACCATAAACAACCCTAAAGATTTAGCTAAAAATAGCCAAGATGAAGGAACAGCAATAACCATTCCAAGCAAAATAAAAATTACAATTGTCAAAAAGCTAGTAAAAAGATCAACAAACTTACCCATTGTTTCTTTTTCTTTAACTACAGAAACACTATACACAATACCTAATGTAGTAACAGAAAGCACACCATTACCACCAATATATTCAGCTAAAGTAAATGACACCAGTGCCATAGCAACAACAACCAAAGGAGAAATGTTTTCCATGTACTCTTTTTTCATCAACCTGAAAGCAACAAACCCAAGAACCAAACCAGTTCCAATCCCAGCCATAACACCTCTAAACAAATACAATGCAAGATCACTAGTAACCAAATCCCCAGACAAATAATACAAAATCATCAAAGGAATAATAATAATAAAAGGTGTGTTTAAAATAGATTCAAACTCCAAGATCTTTGCAACTTTCTCTCTTTTCCCCTCAAGCATAGACAACATTGTTGAAGGCGAAGTTCCAGCCATCATAAAACCAAAAAGAATAGAAAACAAAATACCTTCAATTGAAAAACCAACAAGTACAACTTGTGTAGCCAAACTCAAAATAAATCCATTAATAACAATAAACAACCCCGTCAATTTCAAAGCCACTGGATAAAACTCAGCCACCTCTTTCAACTTAAACTTTGAAGTTGCATCAAAAATAATCATAATCAAAGCAAACAAACCAAATCCAGTTAAAAATTCAGCATCAAAAGTAAACCATCCAAAAAAACCAAACCCAACACCCACTAATATAAGAAGCAAAATTTGTGGCAAATTAAACCTTTTAGCAATTATAGAAATTAGTACACCAAGTAACAATAACAATGATAACCAAGACAAACTTGCAATATAATCTAAAGCCATACCGAATTACAAAGCATTGTTATTTAAAAACTTTTACAAAACAAATATAAACAACAAAACACTAAACAAACACATGCAACAAGCATTAAAACTTATCAAACCAGATAAAAAAGAACAAGCAGAAATAAAAAAAATAGCAAGAGAAGTAAAAAGCAAAATTAAAATTCCAAAAACAAGAATCACATTTGGTGGATCATCAGCAAAAAACACTTTCTTAAAAGGCAACAATGAAATTGACATGTACATTAAATTTGATCCAAAAACATACAGAGAACTAGACATTTCACACATTCTAAAAGAAAACCTAAAATTTGAATTTGAAACAGTGCATGGTTCCAGAGACTACTACCATATTAAAAAAAACAATTACACAATTGAACTAATTCCAATCCTAGACATAAAAAAACCAGAACACGCACAAAACATCACAGACATCTCACCATTCCATGTAAAATGGGTAAAAAAACACGAAAAGTACACAGACCAGATTAGACTTGCAAAAGCTTTCTGCAAAGCAAACAAACTCTATGGTGCAGAATCATACATACAAGGTTTTTCAGGATACGCACTAGAAATATTAACAATCCATTACAAAGGTTTCAACAAACTACTAAAAGCAGTATCAAAATGGAAAACAAAAACAGTTCTAGACCCAGAAAAACATTACAAAGAAGATCCACTAATTTTAATGAACAAATCAAAAACATTTTCACCAATAGTTATAGTTGATCCAGTTCAAGACACAAGAAATGTTACAGCAGTAGTTTCAAAAGAAAAATACAACCTATTCAAAAAGCTAGCAAAAGCATACACAAGAAAACCAAACATAAAATATTTCCAAATCCAACCATTCAATATAGAAAAAATAAAGAAAAAGCACAAAAAACTACTAACAATAGACATCAATCCATTAGAAGGTAAAAGAGATGTAGTTGGAGCAAAACTACTAAAGGTACACAAATACTTCTTAAAACAATTTAATAAACATGAATTTGAAGTGAAGGATCATGGCTGGCACTGGGACAACCAAGCTTTACTTTACTATGCAATTGAACCAAAAAAACTTTCAAAAACAGTAAAACACCTAGGCCCACCAACAACACACAAAGACAGGTTAAAACACTTTCAAAAGAAATGGAAAAATGCAAAAACAACAAAAACTTCTTCATATGTAATACTTGAAAGACAATACAAAGAGCCAGAACACCTAATAAAAGAGCTAAAGAAAGACAAATTCGTCACAAGCAGAGTTACAAAGATAAAATAGTAGTCAAAGCCAATACTGACCCTACCAAAAAGCTTATAAACAACATAAATTTAACAAATAATTATAGAATAGTTCTAAAGAAAATATTCGAGGTGTTAAAAAAATGGAAGCAAGAAAAGGTACTACTACAGTAGGAATCATTTGCAAAGATTGTATAATCCTAGCAGCAGACAACAGAGCTACAGCAGGAACACTAATTGCAAACAAAGCAGTACAGAAAGTTGTACAAGTTAGCAATTACATGGCTATGACCACAGCAGGTTTAGTTAGTGACATTCAATTATTCACAAAAATAATCAAAGGACAATTAATGCTCTTAAAATTAAGAAAAGGTAAAGAACCAAGTGTAAAAGAAGCAGCAAACATGCTTGGAAACCTTGCATATTCAAACATCAGAAGACCTAGTATGATACCAGGTATCGTTGGTTTCCTATTTGCAGGTCATGATAGATCAGGACAGCACTTATACGAATTAACTTTCGATGGGACAGTATTAGAAGCAGATGAATATGCAACAGATGGTTCAGGTAGCACTATAGTATTAGGTGTACTAGAAACATTGTACAAAAAAAATATGACAGTAGAACAAGGTGTCGAATTAGCAGAAAAATGTATTCAAACAGCAATACAAAGAGACTCAGCAACAGGAAATGGAATACATGTTGCAGTAATCACAAAGGATGGAGTAAATTTCAAAAACCGGAAAACAGTTGATTACAGATTAAAATAAATTCTCCAAAATGGCAGATATTTTAACAGAATTAAAGGCAAGATTGCCCAAGGACAAAGAAGTTACTAACATTAACTTTGAAGCAGCAAACATTATAGTGTACACTAAAAATAAAGATTTTTTCTTAGATAATAAAGGATTAATAAGAAGTCTTGTAGGTGAATTCAAAAAAAGAATTGAACTTAGACCAGATCCATCAATAATCATGGACATGGAAAAGGCAGAAAAAGAGATTAAAAAAATAATGCCAAAAGAAGCTGACATTTCAGAAATCACTTTTGACCCACAAAGATCTTCAGTAATCATTGAATCAAAAAAACCAGGATCTGCAATAGGTCAAGCAGGTGAAAATCTAAAACAAATCAGAGAAAAAACACTATGGGTACCTTTAGTAAAAAGAACACCTGGATTAAAATCAAAAATTATTGAAAACATTAGAAAAGTTTTATATGAAAATAACGATTACAGAACAAAATTCTTAAACCAAACAGGAAAAAGGATTTACAGTGACTGGGTAAAAGGAAAAAAGAAAGGTTGGGTAAGAACATCATTTTTAGGTGGAGGAAGACAGGTTGGAAGATCATGTATCTTAGTTCAAACTTCTGAATCAAGAGTACTTTTAGACTGTGGAATAAATCCTTCAGCAAACAAAGAAAACACATACCCTTATTTTGACTGTCCAGATTTCAAAGTAAATGAAATTGATGCAGTAGTTGTTTCACACCCACACTTAGACCATTCAGCAATGATTCCATTGTTAGTAAAATATGGTTACACTGGACCAATTTATTGTACAGCACCAACAAGAGACATTATGGCTCTTTTAGCTTTGGACTATATATCAATAGGTTTCAAAGAGATGCAAAACGCACCATACAAAACAGTTGATGTTAAACAAATGGTTAAACAAACAATTTGCTTAAACTATGAAGAGGTTTCAGACATCACACCTGACATTAGAATCACACTATACAATGCAGGACACACATTAGGTTCAGCAATGGTACACTTACACATTGGAAATGGTTTACACAATTTATTATACACAGGAGATTTCAATTTTGAAAGAACAAGATTACTAGCTCCTGCTTCAACCAAATTCCCAAGACTAGAAACAGTAATCATTGAAAGCACTTATGGTGCAAAAGATGACATATTACCAACTAGAAAAGAATGTGAAGACTACTTACTAAAAATAATCAAAGAAACCAGCAAAAGAGGAGGAAAAGTTTTAATGCCTGTTCTTGGAGTTGGAAGATCACAAGAAGTTATGCTTATCTTAGAAGAGTTAATGTCAAAAGGAATAATTCAAAAAATGCCGATCTTTGTGCAAGGAATGGTTTGGGACATTACAGCAATTCACACAGCATACCCTGACTTTTTCAATCCTAGCATAAGAAAATCAATTTTCCATGAAAATAAAAATCCATTCTTATCAGATGTATTCACACATGTTGGAAGTCATAAAGAAATGCAAAAAGTAATTGAAACAAAAGAACCTTGTATTATCATGGCAACATCAGGAATGATGGTAGGTGGTGCTTCAGTTGAATACTTCAAAGCACTTGCAGGAAACCCAAAACATAGTATGGTTATGAGCTGTTACCAACCAGAAGGATCTTTAGGTAGAAGACTACAAAATGGTGAAAAAGAAATTGCATTTTCAGTAACTGAAAACAGGTCAGAAATAACAAAAGTAAGATGTGAAATTCACACTATTCAGGGCTTTTCAAACCACAGTTCAAGATCACAATTAATGGCATTCTTACACAAGCTAAACCCAAAACCAAAAAGAATCATTGTAAATCACGGTGAAAGTTCAAAGTGTTTAGACCTAGCATCTTCAGCTCACAAAACATTTAGAGTTGAAACAAATGCACCAAGAAATTTAGATGGATTAAGAATTAGATAATTTTCTTCTTAAATGATTTCTCATGTTACAAACTTTTTTCCTATCCCAAACTAATTTATCAGCAATTTCTGCATTAGAATAACCTTTCAAAATCAATGATTTTGCTAAGCCTCTCACGCTAAATTTTGGGCCTGGACAATCTACCCATTGCAATTCAAGCCTCCTATCTCTAACATAATTAGGATCTGTTTCAGTTTTAGAAGCAATCTCTTTATTTGACAAATCACCTTCACGAATCATAGCATCTCTTTCATAATTTGGTTCTTTTAATACAAGATCTTCAGGTTTTTCATATTTTACATCCCTTAAACCTCTTCTCAAAAGGAGTCGAATTTGATTTTGATTATTTAAAGCTTCTAAAATTGTCATACCAGCTGCTTTTGCAGACCTACCATAACCTTCACCTTGCAACCTAGCTCTAAATAATAATTCTAACTGATCAATATCAAAAAGTTGACCTTGAGGATAATCCTTTTTATCTCTCCAAGCAAGTGCATAAGGCAAACCTCTCTCTTCAATGAATCTATCAAAACAAACTTGAGCCATGATATCCAAACTTTGCTGATGCATCTCAGAATGTTCCAAACGAGCTCTATAAAGCATATTCATAAAACTTTCAGAATCAACACCTTTTTCATCTAAAACAACCTTAGCTCTTTTATCTTGTTCAGAATATTTTCTTGCTTTAATCAATTCCATTCCAGTAATCCCATAATCAACAACAATTTGCCTTATTCTTTCTTTAGAAACATCATTCATAACTCCAATTTCTTTCAAATTGTACCTAAAAGTTAGTGCCAAATCTGCAATTTCATCGTGGTCTAAAGCCATTATCCCAAAAACAAGGCACATACATATAAATCAATGCTCCTACCAAACAGTAACTACAAAACCAAAAAGTTTATAAATGACCTCGTACCTACTATTAAGTAGTCTATATATTTAGGCAACCCTCCCCGTGTTTATTGGTGCCCTCATAGGCACCTTAAACACACCCTAAAATTCTATAAACCATCTAAAGGACTAGTTACATCTAAAGAGCTAAGTTTAGCTAAATGAACATACACCATTGTAGTTTCAGGACTTTTATGACCCATTAAAAGCTGTAAAGTTGAAAGACTACAATTATCCTCAATAAGGTGTGTTGCAAATGAATGCCTTAAAACATGAGGATGGACATTTTTAGGTATTTTAGACCTCTTTCCAGCCTTTTTAACCACTTCCTGGACAGATCTAACAGAAAAGTGTGTTCTCCGACCCTGAAACAAAAAGTCTCCAAAATCCAATTTTTCACTGTATATATAGTGCTGTAATTCCTTTCTTATGCTCTTTGCAATAATAAACATTCTATCTTTGTTTCCTTTGCCTTGAACAACCTTACCAATGCCACTTTCAAGGTCTAAATCCCTTATTCTCAGTTTTACTGCCTCACCAACTCTCAATCCTGCTGAATAAATTAACTTTACAACCAAAAGGTGTTTTTTATTCTTAATAACACTAAACAGTTGTTTAACCTCCTTTTTAGTAAGAAAATCAGGCAGTCTTTTTGACTTTTTAGAGAGAGGAATCCTTAGGATAAAATGTTTATTCAAAATGTTTTCAAGAGCAAATCTAATCGCTTGCAAATACACATTCATAGTACTACTTGCAAGATTTCTTTCATCTAATTTTGTTAAATATAGTCGAACATCCTTTTTAGTTATTTTTCTAGGGGTTTTTTTTGAAAATTCTAGGAATTTTGTAACACAGTCAGAATAAGAGTCAACAGTTCTTTGGCTATACCTTCTTCTTGACATTTCTTTCTGCATATTTAGTATTAAGTCCATAAATAAGATTTAGAAAAATCAATTTATAATAACAGGTGTAAAAAATCTGAAAATCTTTCAGGTTTTATGGAAAGTTTACATGTTTTATGAAAATATGTTAATGTATAAGATTTAGAATTTAGGTGTTTTATAGTTGTCAGAGTATAAAATCTAAGTAAATACATCCAATGACCCTTGTGTGAAATTAAGAATTTTCCCTAATCATTTCTTCTAGTTTTCCAATTTGTTTTTCTTCACCAAATGCATTTATACTTATGTAATTTTTAATATGATATGGTGCATTATATTTTACAGTTACTCCTAAAGAAGTTAAATGAAAAACAAATACCTCTCCAACTCTTTCTATTACCCTTTCTCCAGCATTACTTTCTAAAAATAGAAGAAAATTAGTGTAATCAAATAAGCCATCATTTTTACCTTCATAAACAGTTTTTTTCATATTTGCAAGGAATTTTCTTCTTTCTTATATATTTTCCGGTCAAATTCTTAACTCTCTCTGAACCTTAGGTTCTCCGAGCTTTCTTCCGTTCCACTCCAGAAAGTCACACAACATCGTTGGGTACAATAAATTTCTTCCCACCCAAAAGCATTTAAGATATAGTTAATTCTTGTTATATATGAAAGATTTATCTCCTACGATATTCCGACAAAGATTAGTTATTGAAGGCAAATGTCAAAAAGAAATTACTGATTCTGAAATAAAGGAATATCTAAGCAAGTTATCAACTGCATTAGACATGAAAACACTAACTGAACCAGTTACTCATCTTTCATCTAAATTTGGATGGGCAGGATGGATACATTGGGAATCTTCTGGTTGTCATTTTTATGCTTGGGATAAGCCATTTCCATTCTTCAGTGCTGATATTTACACTTGTAAGAATTTTGATGTTGATACAGCAGTCAAATTTACACAAGAATTCTTTAAAACTATTGAAATAGAATTTAAGGAAGTTTAACCTCCCTCCCTTAGAAATTTACTGTTCCTTCGCTTCGCTCAGTACCCAACATCGTTAGGTTCAATTTAAGTAGGGGAAAATATATAGACTTACAACTAAAGTTGTTCGAATAAAATAGAAAAGTTTATCTTCTAACTACCACTTCGTCTTGATCAAATGGTTTACCTTTAACTTTAGTAAACAATTCAGCAAAGTAACCAATTCCTTCTTCACTAGCATATGCATAAACAAGCTCTGCTGCACCACCAACAGTATCTCTCACATATCTATTAAACTGATCAAATTCTGCTCTTGCACCCATTGAATCAAGCAAAGCATTGGTTTCTGCTTCTGTTTTTTTTAGAATACCTAAAGACTCCACTGTATTTACAAGTTCTATAATAGTTGGTGTTTGTCCTCTGATTGTCATCTTCATTAGGAAAAAACCATTATTTATAAACTTTTTGGTAGTAACAAAAACTCCCTCCTTAAACTTCCTCCATCCCTCCGGGATTCCGGACCTGTCAGCTCTGATATTTTTCCGTTTCACTCCAAAATATCGAGGACAGGGAACCTAACATCGTTAGACTCAATCAGAAAAAATTCTAGGATTATCAACTCTCTTTTCTAATCTAGGAAGACTCTGTAAAAATTCTCGATTATCTTCCCTCCACCTATTATTTTCTCTTGCAGATTTATACACTATTCCCAACATAGCTACAGAACTTCCAATAGAAATTCCCCACCCCAGATAATCTGAAGTAAAGGTTAGTATTTGATATAGTTCATCCATATAAACTATTAATACTTAATTCAATATAAGGTTTACGAATCTTCTCTGACTTTCTCACTATGCTCGGACCTCTCAGGAAATCGTTCACTCCGTTCACTATCTCGAGAGGAATACAACATCATTGTACACAATTAAAAAAGAAATTAATTAATAAAATAATGTTGATCAGAAGGTTTATTATAAACTTCCCTAAATCTAAGACTTTTTCCTCTCCAATTTGAAACATCTATTTCATATCCTCCACGTTGAAGAATATATTCCAACTTCCAGTCCTTACAAGCCAAATGGCAAGTAACAGTACCTTCTTCTGTTTCACATAAAACCAAATGATGCCAAGCAATACCAGACCAAGTAAAAAATTCAGCAATCATTTCAATATTATCTACTTCTCTAAACCTAGAACCTTCAGGAAGTTTTGCAAAAAGTATTTCAATATCCTCATTTATCATATTTTAGGAGATTTATAGATTATTTATAAATTTTCCTTTTTAACTTCTCCTTCACTCAATTCAATCAGTTGACATTCAAGGAGTGTTCACTTCGCTCATTATCTCGAGAGGGAACCTAACATCGTTGGGTGAAATAGGTGTCCTTCACTTTTTATATTTCTGCTTTTTATTCCACTGTTTCTTCCATTCTAAGTTCAAGTTGGTTTTATATCTATTTGCAAGTTGAAGAAGTAAAACTTGGATATCAATCAATTGATGATCTTTAACTTTTTTATTTTTAGCCTTCTTTAAGATTGTTAATTCCTTCTGCAACATTTTTAGAAGTTCAGAGGATTTAGTCTTATCAAAACCAACTTTCTTTTCAAACTTAGCAACCTCTTTTTTTAATTCATTCAAAGCCATAAAAAAATAGAAGTAAACAAAGTATTTTAATTTATCGGACACCAACTCGAATTCTTTCAGAATTCGCCCTTCGGGTCACCCAACATCGTTAGTTGCAATTAAGAAAAAAGTCCTTACCAATCTTTATGCATATCTTCATACATTTTCAATATTCTGTTCCATGAATCAGTGTTTTGTTTTTTCATAAAATCAATCATTAAATCATAAGATTCATCTTTAAATAGCCCCCCTTCAATAATTGGCCATTTTCGATTATACCAATCAGATAAACTCTGTTTATCTAAAGTTGTTGCACCACCATGCGGATCAGGACATGAAAAAACAATTCTAGAGATTCTATTTAAAATCGAAGTACCTAAACACATAAGACAAGGTTCTAATGTTGTAAATAATTCTACTTTTGAATTATTAGATTTGATTTCTTCTTTTATTATTGGGGAACATTTTCTAATTAAATTTGATTCAGCATGAGAAACCCAGTCTTTTCCAGAATAAAGAGAATTTCTTGTTTTTTCAATTAACTTTCCATTAATAACAAGAACTGCACCAACAGGATAATCTCCATTATCTAATGCTTTTCTCGCTTCATCTAAAGCAAGATTCATAAATTCTCTATCTTTATTTGAAAAACTCATATAAAAGAATAAATTGGAACAGAATATAAAGTTAACGGACTTTTTTCTTAACTCTGCGGGTTTCGGCTTTGCCGACCGTTGCACTAACCCTTGGTCTTGCAGACGCAACTAACAAGGTTGTACGCAATTTTTAAGAAAACCCCACCCAAAGATTTATTAATTAGTAGTTAGAAACCAAATTTATGGCACAAATTGAAAAAGCAGGATTTGATCTTCGATGTAATTCTGAACATGAATATTTAGTAGTTAGCAATATATTTGATGGATATATTAGAAAAAATCAAGGCCAACAGATTCCTACTAATGATCCTAGTTTACTTGGACATATCTATGGATGTACAGTATTCCTTTGTGAACAAGAAACCTCAGAACCTGAATTAAAAATAGACATTCATGTTAGAATATTAGGAGAACATAAACCTCTTGTAGACAGGATAGAAACAGAACTTACAACAATTTTTGGTAAGTATTTACAATAAATCCCCCCAACCCATTTTCTTAAAAACTATTCCCTCCATTCGCTCACTATCTAAAACCCTTAAATGAATAAATTAGCACATCTATAGAATAATTTATAAAAAACAAAAGATAAATATCAAATATGAGAAAAACAAATGCATTTGAAAAATTAATACCATCTGTACTCAATGTATTTTTTGCATTTATTATTTTCTTACCATTCTATTTTAGCATTACAAATAGTTTTACAAAAAAACTTGTTTTCATAGGAATATTCTTTTGTTATAATTTAATATTCCTTATTTTTAATGATAATAAATGCTTAGGAATGATAATTATGAAAACAAACTATGCAAAAAAATATTCTAAATTACAACATTTTTTGTATTCAATTTTGTACACATTAAGTTTTTCAACATTATTATTTTGGATTTTCTTTCCTTTTGATTTATTTTTATTCAATATGTTAGTTCTACAATTACCTATAATAATCCTAAAGAAAACAACTTTACATGGATATTTGTCTGGTAATATTACAACAGTAAGGGGTCACTAAAAATTACTTCTTCCACTTCGTAAGCCTGCACTTTCCCCAATTCCTAAGACAGTAATAGACTAAACATTAATCTTTTCTTGGGTTCCAAAAATATCTTTCCTACCAACCTTTGCTTTCTCAACAATTAACTTAATCCTCCTAGTTCTGGTTTCTTCACGCTTCCCACGTAAGATCCATCTATAAAACACCTTTTTGAGAGAAGGAGAAAAATTCTCAAAATTATCTTTAGCTTTCTTATTTTTATTCAAGGCTTTCTTTAACTCAAGAGGCATATCTGGATTTTTTGGAATCCCAAAATCATGTGTTGGCTTCTTTAATCCTTCTTTGTAAAATTTCAAACCCTCAGAAGTCATTTTTCCTTGTTTAATCAAATCTTTAGCATATCCGAGAGTGTTATCACTCCACTTACTATTTTTGTTCCTTCTAGAAAATGTTCTTATATATCTGTTTTCATCTAATTTTTTAAGTATTGTATCAATCCAACCAAAACAAATTGCTTCTTCCATCAACTCTCTGTGAGAAGGAGATGACTTACCAGTATGTTTTTTATAAACTATAACAGAGACCTTATCTTCTTTATCATGATTATTTATCAACCATCTCCTAAAATCCATTCTATCAAATGCAGTTATTTTTTTCATAGTTCCATATAAATTAATAAAATAAATAGAATATAAAATTTACTATTATTTCACTTAGGTAGGAATACAAGACCATTGTGGACAATTATTTAATCAAACCTAAACTGGAACATTATACTTTGAATAAATTTTATAAACCCAGTTAAAATATAAATTTAAAAAAAAGGAAAGAAAGTCAGTGCTACGCACATTTACACACAAAAACTTCTAGCTCTTATTTAAAATCAAAATAAATGAAGTATCTTCTTTAGCACACAAGGAATGTTTGGCATTTGCACTCATGAATATTAATACACCAGGTTTCATATGAATTTCCTCACCTTCAAGATTAAAGATCCCATCACCTTCAACAACATAAACATAACCTGCTTTTGTGGATGTATGTTCTCCAATCTCAGTTTTCTTTGACATACTAAAAAGAGTCACATCTCCAACATCATTTTTTTCAATAACTTTACTAATTATTCCCTCATCTGAATAATTAATAATTTCACTTACATTTTTCCATTTGTTTTCCATTTTATTTACCTCACATAAATAATTTATACACATAATATAACCCAATCACAATAATAATTATTGCAGTAGATTTTCTTACAATTTTCTCAATATTCTTAAGATAGTTCATTACAGTTCCTAGTTTATTGATACTATAAACAAGAATAAATGAAAATATTATAACTGGCAGTCCTGTTGCAATAGCAAATACACTAGGCAGCACTATTCCATCTCCTGCACTAATTGCAAGAGGTATTAACATTCCAAAAAATAATACTGCACTAAATGGACAAAATGCTAATGCTAAGATTGCACCAAGCATAAAACTTCCAAAATATCCTTTGGTTGAAAGTCTTTCTTTAAATTTAATAAATTTTTCACTTTTCTTAAAAAATTTAAGTTTAATTATGTCTAACATGATGAATCCTAAAATGATAAGAAAAGGTCCTACTATCATATCTCCATATTTTTGAAGAGCTAAGGAAGTTATTTGCGTATTTAATCCAAACCATATAATGAGTGATGCAATTATTACATAAGTAAACATTCTTCCAAGTGTATATAATAACCCAACAATTATAGTGTGCTTATTATTATCAATTTTTTTACTGATATATGCGATAGCAGTAATATTTGCAGCTAATGGACAAGGACTTATTGCATTCATTAAACCAATGAAAAAAGCAGCCAGAATAGGGATATTACTTGTACTCATTAACTCCATAAAACTCATATTAATTCATCTCTCCAGATAATCTTTTTTCAATAAGATTTTTCAGATAATCTATGAACTCTTCTTTGTCATTTAATTTATACCAGATCCCTTGATCATTCTCAGCACGAAATCCATTCTCATCATAAATACCTATCCAAAGAGAAGTTCCTGAAGCACCATATCTGTTAGTTATCTCCCTATTTTCTGAGTCTTGAACATTAATATGACCATAAGTAATTTTTCCTGAATTAACTTCATTTAAAAAATATCTCTCTATAGTTTCATCCAAATTTTCACCTATTGTTTTGCACGTACTACATTGACGATCACTATGAAAATGGTATACCTCTATTTTCTCAATAGGGGTTACTTCAACTTCTAATGTAACATCTCCAGTTAAATTATTTGAACAACCAGCTAAAAAAAGCATAAGTATTAGGCAAAGACAATAAAATAAACTATTTTTCATTTAGCCATTCCTCTATTTTTTTCACATCAACAACAACACCCGATGATTTAATTTTACCATTAATAATAATTGCAGGTGTGGACATAACTCCCTTTTTTATAATATCATTAAATTCATTTATTATAATAATCTCAGCCTTTTTACCAGTTTTTTGTAATGCTTTCCTCACATTATCCTCAAGTCCAGTACATGTTGAACATCCAGTTTCTAATAATTCAATCCTCATAATCTTATGCCTCCTTTGTTTCTGCTTTTTATTAATTCCATAACCAAATATTTTAAATATTTCATAAACCATTTCATCTTTAATTGAATATGGCGAAGTTTTCCCAACTTTACGAAATTGCACAATATCTAATTCAACTAATTTTGAAAGATGCATAGAAGTATTTGATTGGGTTCTACCAATTAATGCAGGAATTTTACATGCACAAATTTCACCCTTCAATAAAACTTCAATGATTCTATATCTTGTTTCTTCGGATAAGGCCTTTAACAATTTTAAATTTTGTTTTTTATTCATATCAATACATGTTGATATGTTGATATATATAAAGGTTTTGGTAGTTAGAGATTATAATATAGAGGGACATAAATTAAAAACAATCAATAATAAATCTTATAAACAATTACCTTTTTCCATTCTTATGCAAAAAAGAGAATTACCAAAATTTTTACGAGAACATATGGTTCAATATGATTCTACCAATCCTTCTGAAGTATCCCAACTTTTAGACTATTTAGAAAGTAAAGGATTCAGAATTGGTCGTAAAAGTGTGGGATCGATTTATGATTTAAGAAAAAATGAAATGACAGGGATTCTTGTTTTACCAGAAACTGAAAGATTAATTGTTTGGGAAGATACCAGACTAGAAAAAGAAATAGACACTTATTTTCAAGATAACTAAAACCACTTTTATTATAGGGTCAGTATAAGCTCTGACTACAGTTCAAAAAGATCATCTAAAGCCAAACTAGCAACAGGTGGGAAAATTTTAACAGGAAATACTTCGCCTTTAAACTCATACTCTTTAGGTAAAACTTTTCTAAACTCTTCTAACATATCACGAGAATAAGCAGGCCTAATAGTAGCAACAATAGAAATCCCTTTAGTCTCCATCATCAACGAATCCTTACTCAAAAGATAACCTAACCCTAGAATAGCACCAGAATAATCATTCCAAAATTCCAAACAAGCTTCCAAAGCAAATTCTCTATTCTGAGTCATAAATTAAATCTAACAGAAAGAGTATATATATTTTATTAAACTACTCATCAACAATCTTCTCTAAATCAGAACTCTCAATAGGCCTACTTTCTATATACAAATGATAACTAACAGAAGGGAAAAAAACTAAAGAACCTAAAGTTAAATACCTATCATCACCAGTTGCAAAGCCAGCACACACTCCTGCAAAACCAACAACAGATGCAACAAGAGAAACATTTCTTTTTACATAATAATTATTCATAACATCCTAAGTAAAACTACCTTTTATAAATTTTATCAAAATTCAAACAAAGTTTTCTGTGTATTCATATAAGCATACAACTTACTCTGTTTCATAGTATTAGTTATATCAAACCCAAACTTATCAAAAACTAAAGACCCAGCAAACTTAACCATCTCTTCTTTAGAATCAAAATCCCAAGAATGGTTCAAAGCTTTCCTAGTAGACTCTCTACAAACCCAAACACCAAGTGGAGTTGTATACTCATCTGTAATAAATCTTAAAGTTACAACCATAGCTTGCCTTTTCATTTCTCTAAGTTTTTCTAAGATTGACAACCTACAAGCATAATATCCACCAACACAATTCTCAGCATACTTTTTTCTTCCATCATAAAACTCATGATCAGTCATAACCTCAATATTTTCAGAAGGATTCAACAAACCTTTAGGCATATACATTTCAAACAACTCATAACTCCAAACCCTAGGAAAAAACATAATCAAATAATAATTCCCAAAAGTCCCACCAAAAAATAATTTGAAATCTGACTCTTTATAATCCTTAACCTCCTCAATCATTTTTTTACCCAAAGTATCGTCGACAGCAGTGATAGACCAACGAGTAGGAACCAACTTCCTATCTTTTTTCAACCCTAAATTCCCAACAGAAAGAAGTTTAGTTAAGAAATTCTCATCATACCCTCTGTCATAAAGATCTTTTAACCCATACATAGATTTCAAATCAACATCATTAACAATATAATCAACTCTCCTATCAATTTTAATGTTTTCAGTTATTGAAACTTTTTTCAAGGAAGCAGTTGCACCCATTGGCGATTCAATATTAGAAGTTTTATAAAAGTAGAAAGGCTTTTTTATCAAATTAAATTCTAAATCAACTGGCTTTGACGCCATTGCCACCTCTTGGGACATGTTAAGCATCTTACTTTTTAACTTTACATTAGCTTTGAACTTTGAATTAATTAAAACAGATCTAAAATCAACAATTTCAGGAATGTTCAAACCTCTTGAAACCCACTCTTTAGGTGATTCATACAATTGTGCTTGATCAACCTGCTCAGGTGGTGAAATAATCCCAACATTTATATCAGGATAAGAATGTCTCCCAACAAAAACACCAGGTGCAGTTGCCATAAAATCCTTTTTAGTTAGTTTTTGAGATTTGAAAAGATTAACTTTAGAATAAATAGGACAAACCTTTTTACCACAAACCAAAGGTTTTTGATATAATCTACCTTGACATCTAAAACATTCCATAAATTAAAAATAATCTAAATAGTTAAAAATATTTCTAAGAAAAAAATAAAAATTAATAAGAAAAAGACATAGCTAATTTTACAACTTCTTTTTGTACTTCAGTGGATAATTTGCCTGCATGTTTAATTGCAATTGCTTCGATTCTCTTTCTAATAAAACTATCAGCTACCTGAATTTTATTTGATTTAAAGAATTTAACAATATCTTTACATTCCTTTTTAAAAGCATTAATAGTAGATATTCTTCTAGGTTCTTTAGTTAATATTTCATCTAAAATAGTTACAACATATGCAGTAATTCTAGCTAAAGGATCCATTTTATATATCCCCTCTTCTTTAGAGTATAGATTCATAAAACCTGATAATAATCGCGTCAAATCTCCTCCATCTCCTATTCTTTGAAGTAGAAGTTTGTCACCATAGGATTTATCGTTTAATGTTTTTTGAATAATTTTTCTAGTGTTTTTATATGCTCTTAAAAATATTTTTTTACCTTCGCCAGTTTTTTCATCTGCACTTGTAAAAATACTAAGATATTCTTCCTCTCTCTCAAATTCTTCAGCCATATTACTATCCTCCTTTATTATAATACTATTTTTAATAGGATTAAGGATATATAAATATTTCTATATTCTAAAAGGTTTTAGTAAGCAGGAATTATTAAAATTATAAATAGTTAAAAATATTTCTAAGAAAAAAATAAAAAAAATAAAAAATAAAGAGATTTACTCTTCTTTTGCTTCATCTTCAGCTGGAGCTTCTTCAGCTTGTTCAGCTTCTTCTTCAGCAGGATCATCTTTTGCTTCTTCTTCAGAATCTTCAGTTGAATCTTCTGTTGCTTCAGCACCATCATCATCATCTGATCTTACTTCACTACCTTTCTTCAAGAGTGTTATGTTCTTTGCTTGTTTTCCTCTATCTGTATCAGCAGCTTCAAAATCTACTTCATCATCTTCTCTAACGAATGTTCCTTGACCCAAAGCTGTGTGGTGTACAAAGTATTCTTCGCCGTCTTCGCCTTTAATAAAGCCGTAGCCTTTTCTGGTATTAAACCATTTTACTGTTCCTTTCATATTTTCCTCCAATAATACTAAGAAGTATAACTTCATGTATTAACTCATCCCTACAGAAAATATAACTCTTTATAAACCTTTCCCAAATGCAAAGATTTAAAAAGCTCGGAAATTTCCAAACTATCCATGGGACTTTACCAAGCAATTAGAGATTTATGGAAAAAACCAAAAGCTAACTTAGGTCAGTTAAACAAAGAGAGATTAATCCAGTGGAGAAGAGACGACGCTGTAACAAAGATTGACAGACCAACTAGATTAGATAGAGCTAGATCCCTAGGTTACAAAGCAAAGAGAGGAATAGTTGTAGCTAGAGTAAGAGTAAAGAGAGGTGGAAGGAAAAGAGAGCAGATTAAAAAAGGTAGAAGATCCAAAACACAAAGAAGGAAAAAAGTAGTAGGAAAAAGTTACCAAAGTGTTTGTGAAGAAAGAGCACAAAAATATTTCAAAAATTTAGAAATTTTAAATTCATATTATGTTAACAAAGATGGTTTATATTACTGGTACGAAGTTATTCTAGTAGATCCATACAGACCAGAAATCAAATCTGATAAAAAATTACAATGGATTTGTAAAAGAAAACATACTAACAGAGTTCTTAGAGGGAAAACCTCAGCTGGAAGAAGATCAAGAGGATTGCATAGTAAAGGTATAGGTACAGAAAAGGTTAGACCTAGCAGAAGAGCAAACCTAAGAAGATCTAAATAAAAGCAAAATATAGTAGTCAAAACATCAATCCCCCTTAACAAAAAATATATAAATAAACTCACTATAGAATAATTCATGAAGAGAGGTTTGATAATATTATTTTTACTTATTTTAATACCAAGTATCAGTGCAGTATCAACAACTTTAAGCACTCCTACTAACGCTGCAACAACAAGTACAACTGTAGATTTCACATGTTCAGCAACAGATGACACATATGATTTAGCAAGTATAGCACTATACACAAACACTTCAGGAGCATGGACACAATATGGTTCAGCAACTACAGTTACAGGTTCAAGTAACACAACAACATTCTCACTATCAAGCTTAACAGCAAAAATGTATCAATGGAACTGTGAAGTTACAAACACAAACCTAGATTCAGCATTTGCATCTGCAAACTACACATTCACAGTAGCTGAAACAAGCACAGCACCAACTTTCTCAGGACCTATTAATAATATTACATGGGAAGAAGACAATAACTTAACCAACAACATAACTCTAAGCAACTTTTTCTCTGACACTGAAACATTAACATACACAGTTTCAGGAAACTCAAACATTAATGTATCTATATCAACTGCAACAGTTTCAATATATCCAACAGCTGACTGGTCAGGAACAGAAACAATAATATTCACTGCATCAGATGGTGTACTTACAAACACAAGTAACTATATTACACTAAATGTTACTTCAGTTGAAGATGCACCAAGACTAATAGGATCATTTGCAAATACAACTTGGCAACAAGGTAATACTCTTATATTAGAGTTAAATACATTTTTCGAAGACCCAGACAGTTCATCCTTAACATACAAAGCAACAAATTCTTCACACATAAATGTTACAATATCAAGCACAAGTGCAACATTAACTCATACATCAGGCTGGTCAGGAACAGAAAGTATTACATTCAATGTTTCAGATGGAAACCTTTCATCTATAACAACAGCAAGTTTTACAGTTAATACAACATCATCAAACACAGCACCTTCAATTGACACTTACTCACCAACTACAACTCCAGCATTAGGAGTTGGAGACACTCAAGATTTCTTAATCACATATTCAGATGCAGACAATGACACAATGACAGTAAAATGGTATGTGGGTAGCACTGAACAATCTTCAACAAGCTCTGAGTTTACTTACACTGCAGATGCACTAGGAACTTTCACAATAAAAGCACAAGTTTCAGATGGAACAACAATATCAGAACACACATGGACAGTTACTGTTGGAACAGAAGGAATAACAGAAGTTAGTGAAGATTTAGATGTAGACTCAATAATTGGTGACCAAACTTCAAGTTCAAGATGTGGAAATGGAATTGCAGAAGAAGGTGAAACATGTTCAACTTGTTTACTAGATGTACCTTGTGAATCAGGCTTTGTTTGTGAAAACAGTGTGTGTATAGAACAAAAAAGTGCAACAAAAACAATAATACTTTTCATTTTAATCGTAGCAATCATATTAATAGTTGTAGTAGGGATATATTACTTCACAACAGCAAAAAAAGTAGGTAAAACATCAGATAATACGCCCTTCCAATACAACCCAACACAACAAGCACCACCAGCAGATTACACAGATTTCTACAAGAAAAAATAGCAAACTTATTAAAAGGACCCAAACTTCCAACAACTTATGATAAATGAAGTACAGATCAAAGAGATTCATAAACACTTGGAAGAATCAGAAAATCCACTATTTTTCTTTGATGATGACCATGATGGTTTAGCATCATTTCTACTTTTATGGAGATCTGTAAAAAAGGGTCATGGAGTACTGATAAAAGGTCCACCTTTTGTTGACATGAGTTACATAAAAAAAATTCATGAATACAAAGCAGACAAACTATTCATTTTAGACAAACCAGTCTTATCCCAAGAATTTGTAGACCAAGTAAACATTCCAATAATTTATATTGACCATCACAAAGTCAACAAACTAAAAGGAGTTCATTACTACAATCCACAATTCAATGATGTCAAAGACAACAGACCAGCTGCATACTGGTGCTATAAAGTAGTAAAGCAAGATATTTGGATTGCAACAGTAGGATCAGTTGGAGACTACCATGTTCCAGATTTCATAGAACAGTTCAAAAAAGAACACCCAACATTAGTTCCAGAAAAGCTAACAATAAATGAACTTCTATACAACTCAAAATTAGGAAAACTAATTAAAATTTTCAATTTCATATTAAAATGCAATACTTCAGACACAATGAAGTGCATTAAAATTCTAACAAGAATAGAAACACCAGAAGAAATTCTAAACCAAGAAACACCTAGAGGAAGATTTCTTTACAGAATTTTTGAAAAAATAAACAAAAAATATGAAGCTGTATACAATGATGCAATAAAAACAAAACCAGAAGGGAAATTATTATTATACACATACGCAGCAAAAGATAGCTTCACAAGCGTAGTTTCAAATGAAATATCATACAAACATCCAGACAAAATTGTAATAATTGCAAGAAGAAAAGATGACAGAGTAATAATGAGTCTTAGATCAACTAAAATAGTATTGCCTCCTTTGATAAGAAAAGCACTAGATGGAATTGAAGGCTATGGTGGTGGCCATGACTTAGCAAGTGCAGCAAATGTACCAGAACAAGATTTTACAAGATTTATAGATCAGCTTAAAGCACAAATTATATAAATACCTTTTTTTCAGCCCAAACTAATGAAAAAGTTAGTTTTACCGATAATAGCCCTTATTTTTGTAACATTAATTATAGCATCTTCTTACACATATGATCAAATTTCACCTTCAGATACAATCCAAGAAAGTCAGATTATAATTTCAGAAGATGGAGTTTACATTAACATTGAAAACGCAACATGGGTAAGTTATTCAAACACAAACTCAATGGACCCAGTTTTAGACTCAACTGCAAATGGCATAGAAATTCCAGTAACTGCAAGCACTACATTAGAAGTTGGAGACATTGTTTCCTATGAAGCAAAATGGAACCAAACTTTAGTTTCACACAGAATTGTAGAAATTAGTGAAGATGAAGAAGGTGTTTATTACATTCTAAAAGGTGACAACAACTCAACACAAGACTCAAACAAAGTTAGATTCGAACAGATCAAATACAAATTGATTGCAATTATTTATTAACTGTAAAAACTAATTCTTTAGGTATTTCACTTGAAGCATCATTAAGAACATCAAGTGGGATTTTTTCAAACTTACCATTAGAACTAGGCCCATAAACTAATTCAAACACAATATCTTTCTTTTGATCAGAAACAGTAACACCACACAATTTTAAACTCTCTTTTTCCATAATCTATAACAAGTAAAAATCCCTTATAAACAATATGGAGCATTACTCTAGATTTTATGTAAATAAAAACACTAAACCTAAAGCAATCAAACAACCAACTGTAATAAAAGGCATTGCAGGATAGAATTTCTTACCATCACCCCATAAAAATAAGTATAACAAACCAAGCCCTGAAAAAATTGGAATCAAATAAACTTGCCAATCAAACAAACCTAAACCAAAATGTGTCATTACAACGCCTGAAAACAAAAGTGGAAACCCAATATCTCCACCACCTAAAATTGCAGTATTCTTTCCATAAGGAACCAACAACCCAGCAAACACTTTAGCTTTTTCTTGCGACTGAGCCATCTCAACCATATGTTTTGTTTTACAAACAGCAATATAATCATAAACAGAAATTAAAATTAAAAGAATAATTGCAGAGTAAAGACCCAACAAAGGAGCAAAGATTGCAGCAAGAGCACCATAAATAAACAACTCAGTTAAATTATGAATTATCACATTAGGCTTAAACAATTTCCACACAGCCAAAATAACACCTAATATAATAGCAATAAAATCAGTAACAAAAGCAGCAAAACTTACAGTTAAGCAAAAAAATACACTTAATAAAAACCAAAGCTTCCACAACCTAAACAATTTAAACCTCAATAAAACAAAAACTAAAGCAGTGGCAATCAGAATAAAAATGAATATTGGAACAAAAGATGTTTTCTCATTAACCTCAGGCCTTTCAATACCTAAAGGCAAATCATCAACTTGTATATAACTACTAGTTACCAATAACCCTACAAATTGTGCTAAAAGAAATAATCCTAAAAGAATACTAATAATCTTTAAATTGTGCTTCATATAAATATTCATATCCTACATATTTAAAACCCTTTCCAAAACATTTATTAATAAAAAAGACCAAACAAATAACATGGGGAAAGAGGAGTTTATTAAAATAGACAAAATTACTAAAACTTTTGGTAAAAATAAAGTTCTAAACAATCTAGAATTATCAATCCCACATCAAGGTATTTTTGGTATCATGGGCTTAAGTGGTTGTGGCAAAACAACTCTACTAAACATCTTAATTGGCTACTGGACCCCAGACAAAGGAAAAGTTTTGTACAATGCTATTGACATTCTAAAAAATAAAGGCATAATGAACCAAATGTTTGGATTTGCATCACAAGCAGGATCAGTTTACCAAAAACTTACAGTTGAAGAAAATATGTATCATTTTGGAAGAATGTATAACATGACAAAAAAGGATCTTAAACAAAGAGTTCCAGAACTTTTAAAATTCATAGACTTAGAAGATTCAAAAGATCTTACAGTTGAACAACTTTCAACAGGAATGTTTAGAAGACTAGATATTGCATGTTCAATGATTCACAAACCAAGAGTTCTAATCCTGGACGAGCCAACAAGTAACATGGACCCAGTCTTAAGAAAAAGGATTCTTGCTTTAATAAAAAAGATTGATGATGATGGTACAAAGATTATCATGACATCTCACTTACTTGATGAAGCAGAAAGAATTTGTGATGACTTAGCAATTTTACACCATGGACAAATTATTGCAGATGGTTCACCTGATGAATTAAAAGATAGATACACAAAAAACAGAGAAATCAGATTAGAAACAGAAAATAAAGAATATGAAAAATTAATCCCAGACCTAAAAGCACTAGGAATTAGAACAATCTATGAAAAAGATGACCATCTATATCTATACACACCTTACACAGACAGCTTACTTGAAAATATGATTCAATTAATCAAAAGTAAAAAAGACAAAATAAAAAATATAGAAATTAACAAACCAAAAATTGAAGAAGTGTTCGAAGCACTAACAAGAAAATGAGTTTCATCACAAAAATAAAAGAAAATAGAGCGAAAATAAAAGAAAACTATGATGTTTTCATTGAAAGACCAAGGTTAAACCCTTTAACAAAGCTCCTGTACATTTGTATTAAAAATTTCCAATTAATAATTAGGAACAAAATATCCTCACTCATTTTTATTTTTGGTCCATTACTAATCATTTTTCTAGTTGCTTTATCATTTAACAATTCAACATTATATGATTTAAACATAGCAACATACTCAGAAACATATTCAAGTATTTCAGAAGGGATTGTAACAAACCTTTCAGACTCACAATACAATGTCGTAGAACTAACTTCACAAGAAGAATGTATTGATTCAGTAAAATTTGACGATTTCCAAGTATGTATAATATTTCCATCGAACATGATACTCGATAATAGTGCAAACAACATTATAGATATATATGTAGATAATTCAAGGATTAACATTGCAAACCTGATTGCAGGCCAAATTTCTTCAAAAGTAAGTGTAGAAGCTTCAGAACTTAGCACAGAAATTGTAACACAAATATTAACAGTATTAGACTCAGTAAACACTGAAACAGCACAAGCAGCAGCAGTTGTAGACAACTTACAATCTTATAACACACAATTACAATCAAGTACAAGCTCTGCAACATCAGAAGCTAGTGGATTAGATCTATCATACACAACAGTTGATACGACAACAATTGACACAGAGATCTCATCTATAATTAGTGGAAATAACATCAGTAGTAGTACTTTCACAACACTAAACACTTACATAGATTCATTACAAGATGCATATTCTTCAGCAACAAGCAAACTATCAACAGCTGAAGCATCAACAACCACAGTAAACACATACTTAGGATCTATAAGTACAAACCTAGCAAATGAAGAAGAAAAAATTACTTCAGTTGATACATCATTAACCTTAATTCAATCACAAATTGATACAATCAAAATAACAAATGTTGACAACATTGTAAGCCCAATAAAAACTTCAGTTGAACCTATCAGTTCATCAAGTTCATACTTACTTTACTTATTACCAGCAATCCTAGTATTATTAGTTATGTTTGTAAGCCTTTTAATGAGTTCTAGTTCAATTATATCAGAAAGAGCATCAACATCACACTTCAGGAATTATATCACCCCTACAAGCAGCTTATTACCTCTTATAGGAGAATTCATTAGTAATGGAATAATTATAGGCTTTCAAATAGTAGCAATGCTAACCCTATTATACTTCTTCTTTGATGATTTAAGCTGGAAATTATTTGCATTTTCAGGAATTGTACTTTTCATGATAGCATCAATATTCATATTCATTGGGATGATAATAGGATATCTATTCAACACAAAACAATCAGTAAGTTTAGCATCCATATCACTAGCAATAATCTTATTCTTTTTCTCAAATACTTTGCTACCACTAGAGATTATGTCAAGTGCAACAAGAAAAATACTTCTATACAACCCATTTGTAATAGGTGAAAGTATTATTAAAAAGATGTTATTATTTGGCTCAGGACTTGGAGAAATAGCCTTTTACATGTATGTACTAGGTGGAATCATTTTTGTAACCATGATTGGAGCTATTCTAGCTATGAGATTATCAAGACATAGCCAAATTTAACAACCAACCAGTAACAACAAAACCGAAACTTTTATAAAGGATCTTCTAATTTTCTACACTCATAAAGGAGCAAAAAATGATAGTGAATGAACAATTTTTAAAAAAACTAAGATCAATATTCGATTTAAACATCTATGAGGTGAAAATTTGGACAGCATTACTCTCTAGAGGAGTAGCAAGCGCAGGTGAACTAGCAGACATTTCAAATGTACCTAGGTCAAGAAGTTATGATGTGCTTGAGAGTCTAGAAAAAAAAGGTTTTATTGTAATGAAGTTAGGTAAACCAATCAAATATCTAGCAGTTAAACCAGAAGAAATTCTAAAAAGAGTAAAGAAAAAGATTGAAACAGAAGCAAAAGATCAAATTACAGCTTTGAATGATGTAAAAGAAACTTCAGTTTTCGAAGAAATTGATTTGTTATTCAATCAAGGAATTGACAAATTAGAACCTTCAGATCTTTCTGGTGTATTAAAAGGCAGAAAAAATGTCTATGAACACCTAAAAACAATAATCTCAAATGCAGAAAAAACTGTATTTATTCAAACAACTGAAAAAACATTATTGAGTAAGTTGGATACCCTAAAAAATGTTCTTAAAAAAGCAAAAGCAAGAGGAGTAAAAGTAAAAATTGTTGCTCCTGTTAAAGAATTGTCTTTCTTGTCAAAAGAAATTAGAGAACTTGCAGAGTTTAGATCATGTGATGAAACAAAAGCAAGGTTTATGATTGTTGATGGTCAAGAATTGATGTTTATGCTTGCAGATGATCAAGAAGTTCACGAAGCTTACGACTTAGGTATCTGGGTAAACACACCTTACTTTGCACAATCTTTAACACAGTTATTTGAAATGAACTGGAAAAGTTTGAAAAGGTTATAAATAGGATTCAATACAAAACAATCCAAGCCTTATTCTTTTTTTACATAAACTTTAAAAACACAGAGTTTTCTACAGAATAATATGTCTATTAATACAGCCACAGAACAAAGAGTAAGAAATGCAGTAGAAAGAACAGATAAAGCAACAGAATTATTTAAAAGAAGTTTTCTACACCACGAAAGATCAAAAACATTAAAGTGGCCAAAAGAAATGACAAATAATGGTTTGCTAGATGTTATAGATGAAATGATTGTAGCAATAGCACAAGGTGAAGATATTAAAACAGATGGAACAATACAATTTATGTATCCACAAACAGGAAAATTAAGTAATATTGCTAGTAGACACATTTATAATGATCATGAAGAAAAAATTACAGAATTAAGAGCAGAAGTAGAAAGGAGAGATTCTCAAGCTGAACAACATTGTTCAGTAGGATTTCACACAGACCTTGTAAATGGTAGAATTCAAACAGAATACACAAGACCAGATTATGATAAAGGTGAATTAATTCCAATTGCAGCAAACCTGGGAGGAGGAGTAGTAGAAACTATAACAATGGGTACACCTCTTCTTGCAACAGTAGGATTTTTAGGTACTGTACCATACACTGCATTTAGTGGGTATAGACACTTTAGAAGAGATTCTGTAAAATCAGTAGGTGTATATGTACATTTAGCAAATCAAATGTACAACCCAGAACAATTAGAAACACTACAAAAGATCCATAAAGAGTTAGTAGAAATAGCACCTCAACAAAAGATTTAAAAGTCTCTTAACCCTTTCTAAACTCAATGCAAGACATAATAAAGTCATTACACCCATTAGAGAGAGAGATTATACCTTTACTAAAAGATGGAATCACTTCTATAGAACTTACAATCAAATCAAAAAGAAAAGAAGTTGAAGTAATGCGAGCTCTACAATGGTTAGAAAATAAAAAAGCTCTAAAGATTAAATTAGAATTAAAAGAAATCATTCATTTAGGAGAATTAGGTAAAAAATACAAAACAAAAGGACTTCCAGAGCGAAGACTACTAAAAGAACTACCTAAAGCAATGAAAGATGTTAAACTACCAAAAGCAGAATTAAACATTGCAATTGGTGAACTAAAAAAAAGAGGAATTATTGAACTTGGCAAACAAATAAAAATAAAAAATAAACCTAAAGAAGAATTCCTTGAAGAAAAGTTTCTAAAAACATTACCAAGAGAAATAAAAAATTTGCAAGCACAAGAAAAACATGCTTATGAAAATCTAAAGAAAAGAAAAGATCTAATTGAAACCAAACTAGAAAAGATTAGAACTATCGAATTAACAACTTTAGGAAAGAAACTAACAAAACAAAAGATTAAAACAAACATGATTGAAGCTTTAACACCTAAAATGATCAAAAGCAATGCTTGGAAAGGAAAAGAGTTTAGACATTATGATGTTGAAATTAATGTTCCAAAGATCCAAGGTGGAAAAAGACACTTTGTAAAAACAGCGTCTGAATATGGAAAAAAAGTATGGCTAGAAATGGGTTTTGAAGAAATGACAGGTCCACACTTAGACTCAAGCTTTTGGGTTTTTGATGCATTATTCACAGCACAAGATCATCCAGTGAGAGATTTGCAAGATACTTTTTACATTAAATCAAATTCAAAACTACCAAAAAAAGAATTGGTGAACAAAGTAAAACAAGCACATGAAAATGGAATCAAAGGAAGTAAAGGTTGGCAATACAAGTGGGATGAAAAAGAAGCAAAGAAAAATGTTTTAAGAACACACACAACAAACCTTTCAGCACGAACATTAGCTAATCTAGATAAAAAAGACATACCAAAAAAATTCTTTTCACTAGGAAGATGTTATAGAAATGAATCACTTGATTGGTGCCATATATTTGAATTCAACCAAACAGAAGGTATTGTAATAGATCCAAATGCAAACTTCAAACACCTTTTAGGATATTTAACACAATTCGCAAAAAAAATGGGATTTCCCAAAGTAAGGTTCAGACCTGCACACTTCCCATACACAGAACCAAGTGTAGAAGGTGATGTATACGACCCAATTCATAAAAAATGGGTTGAATTTATTGCAGCAGGAGTGTTTAGACCAGAAGTTGTAGTTCCATTATTAGGAGAAGACATTCCAGTTTTAGCATGGGGTCCTGGTTTTGATAGAATCATAACATCAGCTTACAAAATAAAAGACATAAGAGAACTTTACAAGAATGATATTAAACAATTAAAAGAAACAAAACACTGGATGAGATAAAAATGCCAACAGTAAAACTAAACAAAACAGTATTTGAAAAGTTAGTAGGAAAGAAACTACCTATTGAAAAACTAAAAGATAGAATTTCAATGCTTGGAACTGACTTAGAAGATATTGAAGGCAATGAAATCACAGTAGAAATATTCCCAAACAGACCAGACATGCTTTCTGAACAAGGTTTTGCAAGAGCTTTTTCTTCATTCATGGGAATAAAAACAGGTTTAAGAAAATACAAAGTTAACAAATCCAAATATGAAGTAAACATTGACAAATCAGTAAAAGATATTAGACCATACACAGCATGTGCAGTAGTAAAGAATCTAAAACTAAATGATGAAAAAATAAGAGAAATAATTCAAATTCAAGAAAAGTTACATGTCACCCTATTAAGAAACAGAAAAAAAGGTGCTATTGGCATATATCCTATGGAAGAAATAAAATTTCCAATAGATTATTTAGCACTTAAACCAAGAGAAATCAAATTCCAACCATTAGAATCAAAAAAAGAACTAAATGGCTTACAAATACTACAACAGCATCCAACAGGAAGAGAATATGCATACCTTTTAGAAGGAAAAAAGCTTTATCCTATATTTAGAGATGCAAACAAAGAAATACTTTCTATGCCACCTATAATTAACTCAGAGAAAACAGGCAAAGTTTCAGAAAAAACAAAAGAAGTTTTCATTGAAGTGAGTGGATTTGAGCTTGAAACACAAAAAAAATGTTTAAACATCATTGTAACAGCATTAGCAGACATGGGTGGAACTATCCATGAAACAAAAGTCAAGTATGAAAAACCAATAATCACTCCAAACCTTGAAGCAACAAAATGGGATATTGATATCAAATACATCAACCAAAGGTTAGGATTAAATTTAACAGAAAAACAAATGAAAACTCTGTTAGAAAAAATGGGTTTTGATTATGAAAAAGGAAAAGTTTCAGTTCCTGCATACAGAGCAGACATCATGCACCAAGTTGATTTCATAGAAGACATTGCAATTGCTTATGGTTATGAAAACTTTAGTCCAGAAATACCAAATGTTTCAACAATAGGAAAAGAAGATGAATTTGAAATATTCAAAAGAAAAGTTTCAGAAATATTAGTGGGCTTGCAACTTTTAGAATGTGAAACCTATAACATCACTAATGATCAACTTCAAACAAAAAAAATGGATTGTAAAATATCTTTAATCCCATTAGAAAATTCAGTAAGCCAAGAGTACAATGTTCTAAGAGCATGGGTACTTCCAAACATGTTACAAATATTAGAAGAAAACAAACATTATGATTATCCACAAAACCTGTTCACAATTGGAAGAGTTTTTAAAACAAATATAGAGAATGACAGACTTGCAATTGTTTTGTGTGATTCAAATGCTAATTTCACAAAAATAAAACAAGTTTTAGATTACTTAATGAGAATGCTTGATTTAAAATACAAAGTAACATCAACAAAACATTCTTCATTTATTGAGGGTAGAACAGGCAGAGTTACAGTAAAAGGGAAAGAAGTAGCATACATCGGAGAAGTAAATCCTAAAGTATTAAAGAACTTTGGACTTGAATTCCCTGTTGCAGCACTAGAACTTAATCTTTCAGAACTTTTTTAAACACTAAATATTAAACTTTTTTCTATGGTAACACAATATGTCGAATACTTAATCCCTTCAAAAGGCTCTAAAAAATACACAGCAGGTGTTGCAATCATAAATAGGCCAGAAGGAACAATAATTTATTTAGATGAAATATTTGAAATAGAAACAAATCTAACAGGAAGACCTTTAGATATTTTAAATCAAGGAAAGGTAAGAGCCATTAATCACAAACCTAATTCAGAAATCTCATTTGGAGAACCAACACTATCAGGAATTGCACAAGCAGAGTATCAAGCAGTAGTCAATAAATCCAAAAGAAAAGAGTGTGCTTAGCAACTTTTTTAAACACCAAGTTTTCTTTAATTTTTATGACAAAACACATAGCATACTTAATGCAAGTAGGAAGAGAAGGCAAACCTGCAACTTATAACAACACACCTCAAAACCATAATCAAAAAACCCACATGAATATATACAAAGTAGGAGTAGGAATAGTGGCTCATGAAACAAGTCTTGGGATTCAACTTGATGGTATAACAGAAAGAGAAACAAGGAGAGTACCAGCAGGAAAAAAATTGTTAGAAATCTTTGAACAAGCTCAATCAAAAATAAGCCACCCAACATTCAAAAGAGTTTCCCAAATAGCAAGAGTAGAAGACATCACAGAAGACCAATACCAAAGGATTCAAAGCCTAAAATAGCAAGCCAAAAGATATAAAAACACAAATTTACTCTAAAAAACCTATGTACAACCTAGAACTAGAAAAAGCAGTAAAAGAAATAGAAAACACAAAAGCAAAGACAGTACTAATCCAGTTACCAGATGGATTAAAACCAAAAGCAACTGAAATAGTTGATCATCTTAAAAAAAATACAAAAGCAGAAATCTTCATTCATCTCAATTCAAACTTTGGTGCCTGTGATATACCAGAAAGGGATGTAGACTTATTAATTCATTTCGGACACAATCAATTTTTCTAAAAACCATACAATACAGGTTGCATCGCACCAATTGCCCAACCAGTATACAATCCAAACGCACCAACACCACAAGCCAAAGAAAAAGCAATAGGATATTTTGTAGCAACATTACCAATAGGTGTAAAAATATAATTATCAATACCACCAGCAACAGTATCCAAACTTCTACAAGCATACTCTAGAGTAATACTTTTAAAACTTTGATAAGCATCTTTACAGACCTTAGGAGCATATTGAGTAATAGGACTACAAACTTTTTCAACTACAGAAAATACTTTACTAATCAGTTTTTCTAGTCCACCTTGTTTCTTATCTGCCATTTTAAGTCTTATCTTCAATTGATACTTTAAGATTAAATCTTTCTCTATCTGAAGCAATTAATCTTCCAGAATTCAGTTCTATTGCAAAGATTCTTCCATGCTCAGGAATAATACCATCAACAGGAGTTTCTCCAGATCTCCAAAGACCCATTTGAAACTCATCACTACCATAAAACTTTCCAATAGCTTCTGGTTTACTTCCTGCTACTGTATAAAAAGTTTCAGTTTCTTCATGTTGACCGCCATCTAACCTTTCATATCCAACTTCCCATAATTTGTCTTCTACCATAAACCTGTGTTTTAACACAACCTTTATAAAGATTACTAAATCTCATCAAACTATGGCAGAACCAAATAAAGATGAGCAAATTGGCATCCATAAAGGTGCATTATCAGTCTTAGCAATTGAACAACAAGAATTCGCAAAACTTTTACAAGTTGTACAACAACAAATTCAAGCACATGTAAAAGCACTTAAAGATCTTGGTGTAGATTTAGAAGCTGAAGCAAAAAACGCTCCTAAAGCTGATGACTTAGACACAAGATTGAAATAATTCTTCACAACAATTCTTAAATAAAAGATTAATCTAGATATTACTATGAAATGTTCATATGATGGTTGTGAAAAAAAAGCAAGATATTGCATCGAATGGTGGGGTTTAAATCAGCATGGGAAAAACCCTATAGTTGTAGATGAGAGTTATTCCTGCACAAATCCACATCACCTAATTGAACTTTCACATAATCCTAATTTGGGAGGTTATCCAGATGAAATAAATATAGAACCTGGACTTTATGAAGAACCATTACCAGATTTATTAGAGTTAGTAAAACAAGCTATGGATGAAGAATTAAAACTAGATACAATAGAAAACATAGTTATGATTTCAGATCCACCTAAAGAACAACAAGCTTTTGCATTCTAAATTAACTTTCTTCAAACTTTTGTTGCAATAATAAACTTAACCTATCAGGATTAAAAATTCCTCTTCTACCCATATCACCCTCAAACACAATACCATGAACTTTATTACCCCTTTCTTCTTGCTTTGCTTCAACACCTTTAGCAACAACTTCTTGCTGTCGTGAAAAAGTGACACAACTTCGATTCGCATGGAACAAAATTCCATCAGCATTATAATCAGTAACCATTTTATCCCAACTATCAATCCTTTGACCAAGAGTTAAATTTGTATACATTCTACAATAAGCAGCAGCCATGCTATCTAATAAACCATCAAAACTAGAAGTATCTAATTCCCTTTGCCAAACATCCAAATAATTTGAACCAACAAGAGCATAACCTTCACCTTCTAAAGTATCACTCAAATCCCATAAACCATCTCTGTGCCACATTGCTAAATTATCCCATAACAATCTTCTTCTCTCTTCACCTAACACAGATTCACCTCTATCAACTTTTCCTTGAGTTTCATCCACCAATTGTTGATAATAATCAATAGCTTGTTGAGTCCCTCTTTCAGAAACAATAAGAGCCATGTTCAAAAAACCTTCAAAACTAGTAACAGGAGATGGTTGTTCCTTACCAAATGCAAGATACTCTCTCCACAACCTAACAGCTTGATTAGATTTATCAGCAACATCAAAAAGTTTATCTCTATCCAATTTTTTCCCACTCTGCCTTTCTAACAAATAAATAGCATCCAAAATTTGATCTTTAACAATAGCCACTCTCTCTGGAGTAATCTGTCCATCAAACCTATCAAAAACATTAATTGCTTGAGCAACAGAACCAGGAACTAAACTTTGCAAAGTATCATACCAATGACAAACAACATCACACTGACTATTACAAGAAAGCAAAACATCAGGTTCAGGTAAAACAGGAATCTTCTTACCAAAATCTTTTCCATTCCTTTTCTCTAACAAATAACCAATATTAGCCAATTCATAAGAACAATCCATTGGAGTTAACCCAACTTCAGCTTCAGCAACAGCAGATAAGTCATCAGTCAAATGTCTTGCATTCAAAAGAGCAGCATGATTTTCAGGATAAACCATAAACACATCAGGTGAAAAAGCTCTAACAATTTCAGCAGGATAAGTTGCAGTTACAAAAACAATAGGCACCCCAGCAGACTTAGCTTTATTAGCAGCAGCATAATGGCCTCTCATAAATTCTCCTCTTAGTTTAGTCAAAGAACTTCCTTGTACTCTTTCAAACAAACCCATTTAAAACAAATCTCTCCCAACATAAACAGATAACCTATCTTGATCAGAAGGATCTTCACACTGAGCTAATGCAACTTCAAAATCCATTTCACCAAAATCCCAGGCAGCAGGACCAATTACATGATAAACTTGACCCTCTCTAGAAGGGTCATAGAAATCTTCTTTCAAAGGACCTTTCTGAACTTTCATTGTACCAGTCATAGGCAAACTACTAACAATCTTAACAAACTTAGGTTGTTGATAGTGAGCTAACCTATCTCTACAAACTTCTAAAAAATCATTAATATCAAAACCCTCAGTAACTTCTAAAACATACATAGGATCATCTTCTTTCCCCTCAGTTTGAGGAACACCAATAACAGCAGAGTTAACAACACCATCCAAACCATCTAAAACTTTTTCAACATCAATAGGAGCAAAGTTTTCACCTTTATACCTAATCCAATCACCAGTTCTACCTAAAAAATTCAAATACTTAACACCATCAACATCAGCAATAGCACCTAAGTCACCCATTCGATAAAACTCTTCACCATCAATTTCAATCAACCTTTCAACACTAACTTCAGGCAAATTAAAATAACCACTAAAAGCAGAAGCACCTAAACTTTCCATTGAAACAATAACTTCACCAGCACTCTTTTTCAGATTAGTAATTCTATCATCAACAATATCAGCAAGATCACAAATACCTTTCTCACCTAAAATCCTAACATCCTTCAAAAGTTTACCAACACTCCAATCAGGAGTATTTGCATCAACCATTGTTAAAGCACCAACCTCAGTTGAACCATAAATTTCAACAAATGATAAACCAAACATTTCAGCAAACTTAGCTCTATTAACAGCATTTGTTCCAGTACTAATAACAGCTCTCAAAGAAGAACTAGAATGATCAGCATCACCTTCTTTGTTCAAAACATACTGAACAGGATCACCAACAGAATTAAAAATTGTACAACTATGTTCAGCAACATCAGAAGCAAACTGACTTGAACTAAACTTTCTTCTTAAAAATAAATTTGCGCCATGCAACAAAGCAGGCATAACATTCAAGTAAAGTGAATTAGAATGATTCAAAGGCATACAAACATAACCAACATCATCTTCAGTATAATCTAAAATATTTGTAGCAGTAACACCAACATCAACCAACTTATCCCAACTAACTTCAATACCTTTTGGAGCACCAGTAGTACCTGAAGTAAAAATTATAACACCTGGAGAATCAGGATTTAATTCTCTAGGTTCAAAAGCATCAACCTCATCAGCAATATTTTCAATCTCCATACCAACATCAAGAATATCAATAGGATGATTCTTAACTTGCCTATCCCTAGCAAGAATACTTTCATAACCTAAGGAATCTTTCCATAAGTCTTCAGTATCCAAAACATTTTCCAAAAAAGTTTTAGGGGATTTTTTAGGTTCCTGAGCAACATTATCAGCAATCAAAACATTTAAACCAATATTTTTAATATCAAAAGCAAGACCCTCACCAACTTGTGAAGAATTTATTCCAACTAAAGTAGAACCACTAAAAGCACAACCACCAAAAGCATAAAGAAATTCAGGAGTGTTCTGCATAAAAGTTCCAACATGAAATCTTTGCCCATCCAAAACATTCTGCTCAACCTTCATTTCAGAAAACATTGCACCATACTCAACTGATCTTTGAAAATAATCTTCAAAAGTAACTTGTTGTAACTCACCTGCATCATCTCTAAAAGTTAAAAAAACTCTATCCCTAAAACCTTCAGTTGTACCATGATGCTCAATAACCTCAGCAACATTCATTCCCAGAACTTCATCTAATGTCATTTTTATCCTCGCAGATCATAACACGCTCTTCTTTCTAAATTTCTACAAGCATCAGCCTGAGTACAAACTTCTTGACTTAGCTCAAAATTAGAATCATCTAACAACCCTCTTTCACTATACTCTTCTTTCAAAGCTCTATAAGAAGCAACTAACAGAGAAGGCAAATTACTCAACTCTGTACTCTCATCAACAATATGAGGACAAAGATAAACTGACTGAGGTGAAGATCTATCTTGAGGGAATTGCTCTCTAAATAATCTGTCTAACCTTGCCAATTGAGAACCATACTGAGAAAGATTATAAGTTTCATCCTCAGTAAACCCAACAAGCCATCTATTTCTATGAGCAAACCTCATTCCAAAGTCAACAGCCTTAGAAGGATCTTGATTTTTAATTTCATTATAACTATCAGTAAAATCAGATATCATTTCAAGAAGGAAACTATTCCAAAAAGTATTTACACCATACTCTTTACCCCACTCAACAACCTGACCAGATAAATCACCTACTTCAGTTCCAAGAGGAAAAGGTAACTTTCCTCCACTTAAATATTGGCCCATAGGATCATTTCCCATTGAAGCCATATGAGGTCTTGCAGAATTATACATCAACCAAGCAATGTCAAGTGCATGAAGTGGATCTATACCAACATCTTGTTTTAACAAACATTGAATTCCTTCACCAGCAGTAGCCTTATAGAATTGTCTAATCAAATATGAATCAAGACCTTGTCCAATTGTATTAGCAAAAAGTACAGTAATAGGATTGATTAAATTAACAAGTGCTTTCTCTGAACCCTCTTTTCTAAATTGATCACCTGGAACTTCTACAGGAATATAAGAAAACATTCCAGCAACTTTCCTACAAAGTTCATCATGACCTTCACCAGCATCCCAATGTCCCAATTTTAATGCAAAAATATTATTATCCAAATAAGGTTTGTCATTACCATCAACTTTTTGAGTAACAGGACCCATAGCAACACTCCTTACAACATTAACATGATCTAAACCTTCTCTAGTTAACCATTCAGTAATTCCAACCTCAGGAGCAAAACCATTTTGTGCCAAAAGAATAGTTGGATCTTCTGCACGAGCTAAAAGAGGTGCAACCTGCCTAAGGCTTTTTTCATTATCAGGTGATTTTACAGCAAGAATAATTAGTGGATCATCAACAAGTTCAATGTTTGGACTCAATGGACCACCATAAGAAGTAGGATAAACATTAAAGCCACCACTGAGAGGATTTTCTGGATTAAAATTCATACCATCACCAAGAATAACTCTTTCATAAAAAGGAGGAGTTAAACCTTGTCTTACTTTAGGACCATTAACAAGATGAGTACCATGTAACCTTAATTGTTCTAATTTATCATCAAAAACAGACCAACCAGCAGTCTTACCTTTTAGAGTAGCATTCATCAATTCAGCAACAGGGCCACCACCAATAGTTAGAACTTCAAGTTTATTTCCCATAATAAAGGAAATCCAATCCCATTATATAAAGTTTCTGCAAGAAGAGTATATACGCCGGGACTGGGATTCGAACCCAGATATCCATACGGAAACAGGCTTTCCAGGCCTGCGCAGTACCAGATTGTGCCATCCCGGCATAAGAAAGTAAAACACAGTAGTCAATTATAAAACTTTCCCTACCTAGAAATTATAGCACTCCTTTCAGCACCAACAGAAACATAAGCAAAAGGAACACCTAACACACCTTCAATATTCCTAACATACTCTTGAGCATTCTCAGGCAAATCACCAAACTCTCTCACACCAGTAATATCTTCAGACCAGCCAGGAAAAGAAACATAATTACCATGAACAAAAACTTTAATTTCATTCAACCCAGACAAAACATCAAGTTTAGTTAAACATCCTTTAGTAACAGAATTAATCATGTAAGCTTTTCTAGTTAAATCCAAATCTAACCAACCACACCTTCTATCTCTTCCAGTTGTTGCACCTACCTCACCACCTCTTGTTGCTAAAAATGTAGCAACCTCATCAGACAACTCAGTAGGAAAAGTCCCCTCTCCAACTCTAGTAGTATAAGCTTTTACCACACCATAAACATCTCGAATTCTTTTAGGACCAATACCAGTACCAGTACAAAAACCTCCAGCAGTAGGACTTGAAGAAGTACAATTAGGATAAGTTCCATGATCAACATCAAGACCAGCTCCTTGTGCACCTTCACCTACCACATAAAGACCTGCATCCAAAGATCTATTTAAGTATGAAACAGTATCACAAACAAAAGGTTCTAAAAGTTTAAGCAAACCTGAAAGTTCTTCTCTAGCTTTAGAAATACCATCAGGTTTATTTTCAAACCTACCAAACAAATCACCTACTCTAATTCCATCTCTTCTAAATTTATGAAGATAAGTTGGACCAATCCCTTTACCAGTTGTACCTATTTTTTCATGAGAACCTTTTAAATCTTCATCAATCCAACTTTGTAAAATTATATGAGCTCTATCAGAAACTTTCATATTATTTGGAGTAAGATAAATTCCTTTTTTTGCTAACATACTAACTTCTTCAGCAAATTGAGAAGGTGAAAATACAACACCATTTCCTAAAACATTAGTAACATTAGGTCTTAGAACACCAGAAGGCACCATATGTAATATAGTTTGTTCACCATCAACAACCAAAGTGTGTCCTGCATTAGGTCCACCTTGAAATCTAGTAACAATATTAGCTCTCTCAGATAATAAATCTACATACCTACCCTTTCCTTCGTCACCCCAATGGCAACCCACTAAAACATCTACTGGCATAAATAAATTTCATATAAAGTTAGTTTAAAACCATTTATCTGTTCTAAAATATAGAATAGAAAAAAAGCAAAATTTTATAAAGAAAAAATAATCTCAGGTATAACATGCCCCTGTAGTGTAGCCCGGTCAAT
>JABHYY010000033.1 GCA_018653605.1 archaeon | reverse complement strand
TAAACTACTTATTTTTCTTTTATTTTATTAAAAAAAGAGGTTTTAGGAGAAAATAAAAATGTTTGATGGAAAAGATTTTGAATGTGTTGTTGAGCAAATCCCTGGTTTTATTGAAGATGATATTGTAAGTAATTTTTCTGATGAAGAAAAGGGTGCTGTAAGGCAAAGAGTTACTAAAATAGTTGATGATTATGAAGGTTTAGATTCAGATGCAATTCTTATTCTTACAAGTGCTTCTAAGGTTGGAATGTTTGATGAATATGCAACAAGATTGGAACAGCATTTTTATGAGGATTTATGTTATTCACCTCCACCTGCAAGAAGACATCCTGGTTGGCCTGGTGCTGTAAGGGCATGGGACATGTTAAATGAAATCTATATGGAATTGGGTGTGGAACGTAATCCTGTAACAAGTGTTGAAAACTAAGTGAATAGTTTTATAAACTACTTATTTTTCTTTTCTTTTATGTATATTATACATTATGATGAAATTGGTTTGAAAGGTAAGAACCGAAGTAAATTTGAAGATCAGTTAGTTGATAATATAAAACATTTAGGTAGAGTTAAGAAAGAATTTGGATATATTGTTTTATATGCTGAAGATGTTTCTGAAGAGTTAAGTTTGATTCCTGGAATAGCTTACTTTGGAGATGCATTGAAGGCTGAGTTAGATCTTGAGGATGCTGGTTTAAAGATTAAAGATCTTTTATCTGGTAAAAGCTTTGCTAACTTTAGGATTGATACTTCTAGGCATAACAAAAGTTTTTCTAAAACTTCTCAACAAGTTAATGAGATTCTTGGTGGTGTTGTGTTGGATAACTTTGATTGTAAGGTTAAATTGAAGAACTCTGAGTTAACTGTTTATGTTGAAGTTTGTAATAAAGTTATTTATATTTATACTGAAAAAGTTAAAGGAGTTAGTGGGTTGCCTGTTGGTAGTGCTGGGAAAGTTGTTTGTTTGTTGTCAGGTGGTTTGGATAGTCCTGTTGCTTCATTTCTTATGATGAAAAGAGGATGTTCTGTTGTGTTTGTTCATTTTGTTAACAAAACTCAGCAATCTTGTGCTGTAAAAAATAAAATTTCTGAGTTGGTTAAAGTTTTATCTAAGGTTCAAGGTGAAAGTAAGTTGTACATGGTTCCTTTTGATGAGATCCAGCAAGAGATTATTACTAAAGTTGATTCTAAAGATAGAATGATTGTTTATAGAAGGTTTATGGTTAGGATTAGTGAGCTTGTTGCTTTGAAAGAAAAGGCTTTAGGTTTGGTTACTGGTGATTCTTTGTCACAAGTTGCTTCGCAGACTTTGGAAAATTTGGATTGTGTTTATTCTGTTTATGATGGTGTTATTTTAAGTCCTTTGATAGGTATGAATAAACAAGAGATTGTTAATATTGCTAGAAAAATTGGTACTTATGAAATTTCTATTTTACCTTATGGTGATTGTTGTAGTTTTTTGATTGCAAAACATCCTGTGATTAAAGGAAGAAGAAGGGATTTTGAGATTATTGATTCTGGGTTGAATTTGGGTTTGGCTGAGAAAGCTTTTGTTGAAGCTACTTAATCTTAACTGCAGTTCCAAAAGCTAACATTTCTGAAGCTCCTGCCATTACCATTGAAGTTGTAAATCTGACACCAATGATTGCATCTGCTTTTAGATCAATTGCATCATTAACCATTCTGTTGTATGCTTCATCTCTTGCATCCATTGTCATTTTTGTGTAAGTTTTAACTTCTCCACCTACAATGTTTTTTAATCCTGCTCCAATATCTCTTCCAATGTTTCTTGCTCTTACTGTGCTGCCTTTAACAACTCCAAGAACTTCTGTTATTTTTTTATTAGGAATTTCATTTCCTGTTGTTACAATTATGTTTGTCATTTTTTTCTCCTTATTTTTTCTATCTTGTCCTCTTTTTTATTGAATAGAATGAAAACTCCAATTATAATAATTGGGATTCCATAAAGTAATAACCAAAAAGATGATTCAAAACTAAAATATACTATCACTATACCTAGAATGATTGAAGCAATTCCAGTTATTGTTCTACTGATTAGATTCATAGTTATATTATTATATAGGATCTATATAAATTTTATGTGAAAATAAAATAAAAAAAATTTATTCGATTTTTAAAGCTGTCATAATTTTGTTAAGCTTTTCATTAATTACATCAAGATCTCTGCTTGAAGGACCACTATTGTTGGAGTTATTTTTTCCTTTTTTTGCAAAACATTTATCACAATATACTGGTTTGGATGATGTTGGTTTAAAAGGAACTTCGCATTCATCGCCACATGTAGAACATGTAACTCTAGTCATTTCAACTTCTCTTCTGCCTCTGTTATTGTCTCTAGAGCCTCTTCTATCTCCTCCAAAGCCTCCTCTGTTGCCTCCAAAGCTTCTTCCGCCTCTGTCTCCTCCGAAGCCTCTTCCGCCTCTGTTGTTGTCTCTTCTAGAATAATTGTTTCCTCGTGAGTCGCCTCTGCCTCTTCTCTCTCTTGATTGTTCGTATTGTACCATAATTAGCTAGAAATAGCTTCTGTTTATAAAGGTATGTAAAGGTTTTTGGTGAGTTAATTTTATATATTCCCTTGGAATATTCTATTATATGAAGCACATATTTGTATTTATTGATAAATTAGTGATTTTCCTTAAACATGTACCTCCTTCTTTAGATACTGCAGAAGATAAAGTTAAGGCAAAAAAAGCTATTGTTTTAATTGAAGAATATACTCATACATTAAGAAAACTTATTGAGAGCCATAAAAATAAAGAGTATTTAGATCGATTACATCAAACACATATTCATGAAATTGAAGATTGGGTGGACCAGGTTACTTCTTTATTTAAGAAATTAGATTCCTTACTTGTTCTTTTAGATCAAGATGCTAAAAAATTAGCTAATGTTTTAGAAAATGAACCTGAAAAATGGCAAGAGACTGTTTCTTATATGTCCTTTGGGATGTTTCTGACAGGATTACATGATGAAGAAGAAGATATGATAAGGTTAAGAAATATTGCTGTTTTTGAAATACATGAATTAGAAAAAATTATTAGTCATGAAAAGCATGTAGAAGGATTGCATAAATGGGGGAAATTTTCAGAATTGTCTGAAGATGAACAAATAATTGCAGAAGAGAGATTTTTTGTAGAGTTATTTAGCTGATTGAACGAATTTGAAAAAATCTTTAGAATCAATTGTCTTTCCAAACATGGTTGGCCAGGTATATTCTTTTAATAATTTTTGTAATCTTTGTCTTATTGGAATATCTGTTGTTTCAATTAAATCTTTTAAAATAATAAAATTGTATCCAGCAGAAAAACCACCCTCTATTGTAGAATTAACACAGCCATCACCAAAAACTCCAGCAACTATAATATGCTTTATTTTATGTTTTTTTAAAAATTTATTTAATTTTGGGTTTGTAAATGCATCATAACTATTTTTTGTTATAATAAAATCTTCTTTTTCTGGTTTTACTTCAAAGAATTTTTCACTAAATCCTGATTTGTCTGGAGAGTAATACCTGCATCTTGGGCTTTTATACAATTCAACTATATTTTTTGCTAAAAATTCTTTTTTCCAGGGTGTACATTCAACAAAAATAATTTTACCATTAGCTTTTCTATATTTTGAAATGAATTTTTTTAAATTTGGAACCATCTTTCTAATTTTTTTAAAAGAAATGTTCCATTTTTTAATTTCACATTCTTGGTGACAGGAAAAATTTGTAATATCAACTACTAAAAGTGCAGTTTCCTTTATTTTTATTTTTTCTTTCATCCTATCTAATATAGTGTTTCAAGTATATATAAGCTTTATTGGCAGTCACTTCAAATAAGCACCCTTTGAAACATTTACATAAAAACATATATTTTATGGAAATCTTTCAGAAAAATCACCTAAATCTTTATATTATTCGTGGTCTCTTTTAGGTTTCATGACAATCGATGCTAGTGAACAAATTGAAAAGTTTCAGGAATTTTTTGACCTGAACTATAAGAAAGATATTCATATTCAGGTTTCTAAAGGGTTTGGTTGTTTAGTTGTCGATTTTTTTAAATTGGCTGAATTTGATCCTAATTTGGCTGATCAGTTACTTGAAGAACCTGAAGAAACTGTGAAGGCTGCAGAGATTGCTATTGAACAGTTTGAAGTTAAGGGTAAGTTTAGGATTAGATTTAGTAATTTACCTTCTTCTTCGCAAATTTTTGTTAGGGATACTAGAGCTAAACATCTAGCTAAGTTTATTTCTTATGAAGGTATTATTAGGCAGAGTTCTGAGGTTAGGCCTCAAGCAGTTAGTGCAAAGTTTGAGTGTCCTTCTTGTGGGAACACAATTACAATGCCACAGGTTGATCAACAGTTTAGAGAACCAACTAGGTGTACTTGTGGTAGGAAGGGTAGGTTTAGGTTGTTGTCAAAAGATTTGGTTGATGTGCAGAGGTTGGTTATTGAAGAAAGTCCAGAAAGTTTGCATGGTGGTGCACAACCTAAAAGGATGTCAATTTTTTTAAGAGAAGATTTGGTTGAACCTCGAATGGAAAAAAGGACTACACCTGGAACTCGTGTTGTTGTTAATGGTGTTGTTTCTGAAGTGCCAATCCAAACTAGGACTGGTGGTATTTCTACTCGATTTGATTTGGTTATGAATGCTAATTTTCTTGATGCTGTTGAAGAGGATTATTCTGAAATTGAAATTAATCCTGAAGATGAGCAAATGATTAGGGAGTTGTCTAAAGATCCAAGAATTTATGAAAAGTTGACAGAGTCAATCGCACCTTCTATTTTTGGTCATGAAAAAATTAAGCAAGCTATTTTGTTACAAATGTTTGGTGGTGTTAGGAAAGTTAAAAAAGATGGAACTAAGGTTAGGGGAGACTTGCATGTTTTGCTTGTTGGAGATCCTGGTTGTGGTAAGTCGCAATTGTTAACTTTTGTTGATTTAGTTGCACCTAAGTCTAGGTATGTTGCTGGTCGAAGTGCTTCTGGTGCTGGTTTGACTGCTACTGTTGTTAAAGATGAATTTTTGAGAGGGTGGGCTTTGGAAGCAGGTGCGATGGTTCTTGCTGATAAAGGTACTTTAGTTTTGGATGAGATGGATAAGATTTCTAGTGAAGATACTTCTGCTTTGCATGAGGCAATGGAGCAACAACAAATTAGTGTTGCAAAAGCTAACATCCAAGCTTGTTATTCTGAAGATACTGAAGTACTAACCAATAAAGGTTGGAAGAATTATTCTGAAGTAAAAAATAAAAAAATTGCTCAATATGATCCTAAAAATAAGACAATTAGATTTTTGCATCATAAAGGGCTTTTTGTTTATAATTATAATAAAAAAATGTATCATTTTAAGAATAAAAGAAATGATATTTTTGTTACTCCTAACCATAAGATGTTGTTTAAAGAAATGAGGCATAAAGACTATCAGTTTTTGCCAGCTGAGGAAATTAATTATGCTAGGATTAAATTCCTTAATTCGGGTATTTTTATTGGGCAAGAAACTGAAGTATTTAATCTTCCTCCTATTAAACATAAACAAAAAAGAAAACATCCAAAATATGTTCATCAAGAGAATGTTAAAAAAATTCCTATGGGATTATGGTTGGAGTTTTTAGGTTATTTTATTACTGAAGGAGGTCTTCAAGGAGGATCTTCTTTTGGAATTCCTCAAAAAGATAAGAAAAATGTTAATAAAATTAGAAAATGTTTGAGCAAATTATCTAAATGTGTAGGGTTTACTCTTTCTGAGACTAAGGAAGGCCCTTACACAAGATTTCAGATTACAAATGTTCAGCTTTTTAATTATCTTAAGAAGAACTGTGGGAAGTGTTGTATTGAAAAAAGATTTCCATTAGATATATCTTTACTCTCAAAAAAACAGTTAAGGATTTTGTATGATGCAATGATGTTGGGTGATGGAAGTACTGATGGAAAGTCTTATAGTTCAACATCTGTTGAATTAATCAATTTTTTTCAAACACTTGCTTGTTTAATTGGAAAATCTGCTAGTATGAATGTTCAGTATAAAGAAGGATCTAGGGGAAAGAGAGTTACTCTATATAGAGTTTGTTTATCTGACAGAATTGAACCTTCAATGAAGATGCATCAAGTTAAAAAAGTGAAATATAAAGGAAAAGTATATTGTTTTGCTACTAAAACTGGATTTTTTATTACTAGAAGGAATGGAAAAATAGCAATACAAGGAAATACTCTTAGAACTCAAACTTCTATTCTTGCTGCTGCAAACCCAAAGATGGGTAGGTTTGATCCTTTTACACCAATACCTCAACAGATTGATTTGCCTCCTGCTTTGATTAACAGGTTTGATTTGATTTTTGTAATGCGAGATTTGCCTAACAAAGAGTTGGATACAAACATTGCAATTAAAGTTTTGGCTTCACAATCTTATCAAGATGAGGAAGCTGAAATAAGTCCTGATATAATTAGAAAATATCTTGCTTATATTAAACAAAAAGTTTTTCCTAGGTTGACTCCTGAAGCAATTGAAGAAATTAAAAATTTTTATGTTGATCTTAGAAGTTCTGGGCAACAGGGTGACAATGCAATAAAACCAATTCCTATTTCTGCTCGACAGTTAGAAGCTGTTGTTAGGTTGGCTGAAGCTTCTGCTCGGATTAAGTTGCGTGATAAAGTTACTAAGGCTGATGCTTTGGTTGCAATTAATTTGTTAAAAGGTTGTCTTGCTGAGATTGGTATTGATCCTGAAACCGGTAACATTGATATTGATAGAATTGGAAGTGGTATTACTGCTTCTTCAAGAGGAAACATTTTAAGGGTTAGAGATGTGATCTTTAAGTTGTGTGATGAAAAGCAAGGTGCGATTTCTATTGAAGATGATTTGAAGCCAAAAGTTTTTGAGAAAGGTGTTACTGAGCAGAAGCTTGAGGAAGCTGTTGATAAGTTGAAAAGGTCTGGTGACATTTTTGAACCTAAGAAAGGTTGGGTTCAGAAAATCTAAGGCTTGCTATTTATTGTTGTAAATACTTTTATTGACCCTTAGAAATCTTTTTATACTTCTTGTGTTTAGTTGTTTATAGGTGATACTTATGAAAAAAATAATTTATGTTTTAATGTTTATATCAATGATTAGTTTGGTTATGGCTGATGGTTTTCCAAGTGGTCATAATTGTGTTGAATCTGATGATGGTGAAGACATATATACAAAAAGTAGTATTTCAGCAACAGGTAAGGCTTGGAATTTATTAACTTTTGATTATTGTGGTAGTGAATCTCTAGAAGTTAGTAATACTGATACTTGTGTTCAATGGACTGAGAATTATGTTAGAGAATATTTTTGTACTGATGAGGTTGATGAGTGGACAACTGGGGATGAATTTCCAATTTATTTTGAAAGTTTTACTTCTCCTTGTATAATTCTTCCTGGTGAAAATTTGGCTTATTATTATGAAGAGAGGTATTGTGAGAATGGGTGTTCTGATGGAGCTTGTATAGAGGATGAGGGTATTGCTGACCAGGTTGGTATGGGTCAAATGCAAAGAGGTAGTGGTGGTAATGCTGAGGCTGAAGTTGTAGATGTTGAGGTTGGTGAAGCTGAAATGAATACTGCTTATGATTTTGAGGCTGAGTTTGTTTGTAGTGATACTGATGCTAATTCAGAGAATGTTTATGAGCAACCTGGAAAGGTTTCTTGTAAGGGCCCTGTTTTGGAAACAAAGTTAACTTTGGTTGATGGTTGTAGGACAGTAAAAAATAATCAATATTTGCGAGAGTATTATGCTGAAGATTGTTTTGGTTGTGAAGCTTATGAAGTTGTTTCAGGGAGTTCTACAATAACTCTTTATTATGAAGATTATGCTTGTGGTACTATTGCTGATGGTTTTTGTATGGCTGATGATAGGGGTGCAGGTTATTGTACTTTAGAAGAAGAGGAAGAAACTTTTGGTGGGGGCAATTTCTTATCTAGGTTGAGAGGGTCTATAGCAGGAAGGTTCTTTATGAACTCTTAATTTTTCTTTTTTTTGGCTTGCTTGTTTATCACTGTGAATACTTTTATTAGATTTTTTATTTAGAAATCTATTTAAGGGAGTATAAATTTGGATAGGTTATGTATGATTTAATAATTATTGGAGGGGGTCCTGCTGGTTATGGCTGTGCTATGTATGCTGGTAGGTATCGAATGAAAGTTTTGTTGATTTCTCCTGATGTTGGTGGAACACTTTCTAAAGGGCATTTGATTGAAAATTATTTGGGTTTTAAGTCTATACCTGGTGCTGAGCTTGGTGAAAAGTTTGTAGAGCATGTTAAGGGTTATGATGTAGAATTCCATAATGGGGTTGTTGATAAGGTTGAGAAAGGTTTTGTTGTTCATTCTGGTGATAAGAAGTTTGAAGCTAAAACTTTGTTTTTAGGTATGGGTATGCAACATAGAGAGTTGGGTGTCAAAGGTGAGGCTGACTTTTTAGGGAAAGGTTTGAGTTATTGTTATAATTGTGATGCTCCTTTGTATAAAGGTAAAACTGTTGCTATTGTTGGCGGTGGTGATAGTGCTGTGAATGGTGCTGCTTTGTTGTCTGAATATTGTAAGCAAGTTTATCTTTTGGTTAGGAGTACTCTTAAGGCTGAGCCTGTTAACATTGAAAGAGCTAAGAAAAGAGAGAATGTTAAAATTATGTTGAAAGAAGAGATTTCAGAAATTCTTGGTTCTAAATTTGTTGAAGGTGTTAAATTGAACTCTGGTAAGGAGTTAAAAGTTGATGGTTTGTTTATTGAGATTGGTTATGTTCCTTCAATTGAATTGATTAATGAGTTAGGTGTTAAAGTTAACAAATGGGGTTTTATTGAAACTAATGATAATATGGAAACTTCTGTTGCTGGTGTTTTTGCAGGTGGTGATATTGTTGCAAGTAATGTGATTAAACAAGTTATTAGTGCTGTTGCTGATGGGTGTACTGCTGGTATTGCTGTATATAAATATATTACAACAGATAAAGAAGGTGGGAAATTAAGATAATTTTGGAGGAAATTAAAAATGAATGATGATATTGGACCTGAAAAGGTTATAAAAATATATGATCCTAAAACTGGGATGAAAGGTATTGTTTGTATTGATAATACAAAGTTAGGGCCTGCTAAAGGTGGGTGTAGGATGAGACCTGATGTGACTGAAGATGAAGTTTTTCGTTTGGCTCGTGCAATGAGTTTGAAATGTTCAATGGCTGGTTTGCCTTTTGGTGGTGGAAAGTCTGGAATAATTGCTGATCCAAAAAAGTTTAGTGCTGAAGAAAAAAAAGCTATGGTTGTTGCTTATGGTAAAGCTTTGAAAAATTTAGCACCTGCTGAATATATTACTGCGCCTGACATCAACATGGCTGAAGAAGAGATGAAGTGGATTGTTGAAGGTAATGGAGATAATAATTGTTGTACTGGTAAACCTAAAGAGATGGGTGGAATTCCTCATGAACTTGGTAGTACTGGGTTTGGAGTTGTGCAATCTTGTTTTGTTGGGTTAGAACATTTAGGTATGGATGTATCTAAAATTACTTTTGCTGTTGAGGGTTTTGGTAATGTTGGTGAGTTTGCTGTTAAATTTTTAACTGAGAAAGGTGCTAAGTTGGTTGCTGTTTCTGATTCAAGAGGTTTGCTTGTAAATCCTGATGGAATTGATTTTGAAAAGATTAAAGCTGTTAAAGATTCTGAAGGAACTGTAACTAAAGGTGATGGTGAAGTTAAAGAAAGTAAAGATATTTTAGATGTTAAAGCTGATGTACTTATTACTGCTGCTATTAAAGATTTGATTAGTGATGATGATGTTTCTCGTTTGCAGTTTAAGTTGGTTGTACAGGGTTCTAATATTCCAATGACTTTGGAAAGTGAGAAAAAGGCTGCTGAGAAAGGTGTTTTAATTATTCCTGATTTTGTTGCTAATGCTGGAGGAGTAATTTCTTCATATGTTGAGTTTAAAGGTGGAAGTGTTGAAGAGATGTGGAAACTTGTTGAAGAGAAAATTGTTGCAAATACTAAAGAAATGTTGGCTGGAATTAGTGGTGAAAAGTGTCCTAGAGAAGTTGCAATGGAAATTGCTCGTAAAAGAATCTTAGAATAATTATATAATTTTTTATTTTTTTAATTATTTTGTTTCTTAGATAAATTTATAAATCATTTTTTCTTTATATTTCTTAATGATCTTTTAAAGGAGGGATTATATATGAAAAAAATATTAATTAGTTTAATGCTTATAGTTTTAATGGTAATGAGCAGTGCAGCTGTAATGGCTGGAGATTTTTGTCAAAAACATGAGTTTAGTCACTATGATATAGAAGAGGGTGCTGAAATCTTTTCTAGTGGTGATTATGATGAATATAGGGCTGGATTTACATATTCTGGTTCATCAGAAGATAGTAGTCTTGAATTCCGTTTTGATTCTTGTATGGATGAAACAACTATCTATGAAAAATACTGTGATGGAGACATTCCTGGAACAATTGCAATAGATTGTCCTGGAGGTTGTGTTACAACTGATGGTGGTGTTGCTGTTTGTGAATTTGCTACATATGAAGAAGAGGTAGAACAAAGAGAAGCTTGGGAAGTTACAAGGCCTAAAAAAACATGTAGTGATGGTATAGATAATGATTTTAGTGGAACCATTGATTATGATAATGGAAATGGTGGATGGTGTGATGTTGATAGAGATGGAATTGTAGGTGAAAAAAGTGCTTATTCTTTTGCAAAAGGTATGTTTGTAGATGAAAATAATATTTCCAAAATAAGGTGTGAAAGTGATTTTCTTTATATGGGTGTTGTAGATGAAGATGTTTCTTTTGGTGCTGCTAAGGAACCTGGATTCTTTGGTAGAATTTTTGGAAGATTCTTTGTTGATGTGACTGGTTATGCTGTTAATGAAAATGTAAGAGCTCTTGGTGTTGGAAGTAATGAACCTGCTCTTTCTGGTGACAGTGATGCTGAAGATGTTGCAGAAGATGACACTGTTGTTTTTGGTGCTGCTGAAGTTAATACTGGTGTTAGTCTTTTTACATGTACTGATAGTGATGGTGGAAAAGATTATTATACAAAAGGAATTGGTTCAGGAACTACTTTTGCTGGTGGTGTTTTGAATGATGTTGAAGATTCTTGTGATGGTAGTCAAGTTATAGAAAAATACTGTTCATCTGCTGACATTTTATCAACTATCTATAAAGATTGTACATTTGGTTGTAGTGATGGTGCTTGTGTTGATGCAACTTTTGACTTAGAGACAGGTGATCTTTTAACTGATAAGGAAGCAGGAAGTGCTATTCCTGAAACTACAGTTGCTTTAGCTGATGTTGATTTTGATGCAAGTTGTACACAAGGTGAAGCAAGAGAAGGTTACACCTGTGTTTGTACTTGGGTTGAGGATGAAGAAGTAGATGGGTTTGAAATTGATCAACAAGTTGCATTTGAAGCTGAATTGTTAGATCGTGTTGAGTCTGGTGACTTTACAAGACCTGATATTGAATTTGGTGGAAGTGATGATAGTGATGGTATTGATTTTGAAAGATCTAAATCTGCTAAGTGGTATGTATTTGATCACGATTGTACTTCAAGAAGTGCTGATGAATATGGATTTGCTGATATGGATACAGCTTTAGAGAGTGGAGTTGTTGTTGAAGATGATGATGGTGATGTTTTAGGAACTGCAACTATTGAAGTGTACACTCCTTCTGAACAAAGTTATGTAGAAATGCCTGAATGTAGTGATGGTGTTGACAATGATGGAGACACTAAAATAGATTATGAATCTCCAATGCTTGGTCAAGAAAGAGATGGTGGTTGTGATAGTATCTATGATGACACTGAAGCACACATGGCTATTGCAAGTAATCCATTTGATGAAGAAGAAGAAAGTGATGGTCAAGATAGGGTTGCTGCATTGGATAGTGATGGTGCAGAGTTAGAGTTGCATGACGATCAAGTTGATGAAGTTGGATTCATTGGAAAACTATTTGGAAGAGGTTAAACTCTTTTTTCTTTTTATTTTTACAAAATATTTATATAGGTGAATGTTCTTTATAGATTTATGAAAAAGCTGGTGTTACTATTATTAGTTTTATTTTTGTTAAGTGCGTGTAGTGAAGATTCTGTTGTTTATCAAGCACCAATGTTTAATCTGGATAATTGTGAAGATAGTGATGGTGGTGTTAATATAGAAGAGTATGGTGTTGTTACTTATGTTGATGATATAACAATAACTAAAGAGGATTTTTGTGTTGATGATATTTTTTTAGTTGAAAGAAAGTGTCAGAGAAATAAAATTAAAACTTTTAAAGTGGATTGTAGTTTGTTTGAAACAACTTGTGTATATGGTGCTTGTGTTGGAATTGATCTTGATGAAGATGTTATTGAAGAAATTCTTGAAGAGGAAATTGTGGAGGTTGATGAGCAAGAGGTTGAAGTTCTAGAGGAAGAAGTTGTTGAAGAAGGAGGTTTATGTACTGAAACAGATGGTGGAAGGGATTATTATAACTATGGTGCTAATGAAGGTTATATGGCTGGAACTTGGTCTATTTTTTACATGGATCTTTGTAGGGGTGATCCTTATTATGATTTAGTTGAATATTATTGTGATGGAGATGATATTATTGGTGAAACTGTTGAAATTCCTGAAGGTTATATTTGTGAAGATGGTGCTTTTGTTTTAGAAGAAGGGGATGTTGAAGGAAGGGGTACTTGTACTGAAACTGATGGTGGACAGGATTATTATAATTATGGTGCTAATGAAGGTTATATGGCTGGTTCTTTCACTACTCTTTATCATGACAGTTGTAGAAGTGATCCTTATTATGATTTAGTTGAATATTATTGTGATGGAGAGAATATTATTGGTGTAACTGTTGATGTTCCTGAAGGTTATATTTGTGAAGATGGTGCTTTTGTTTTAGAAGAAGAATATGAATATACTTGTACTGAAACTGATGATGGGCAGGATTATTATAATTATGGAGAAAATGAAGGTTATATAGGTGGAGCTTGGTCTACCCTTTACAAGGATATTTGTAGGGGTGATCCTTACAATGATTTAGTTGAATATTATTGTGATGAAGATATTGATGAGATTAAAGGTGTGGCTGTTAGTATTCCTGAAGGTTATATTTGTGAAGATGGTGCTTTTGTATTAGCTTAGATCTTATGTTTTTTAGAATAGATTAATTTATATATTCCTTTTTGAATTATACTGTTTATGGAAGAAGTTCAACAGCCTGTTCCTAAAAGACAGACTGCATATAAGGTTTGGATTAGGGATCTGAAACACACTAAAGGTGAGATGGATGGTAGCTTGGCTTACTTGCCTATTGGTGGGAATAGGGTTGTTAGAGTTAATATTGTTGGTTCTGTTATTGGAAAAAATCTTTCTGAGAATTATGGTAATTTAATTTTGGATGATGGTTCTGAAACTATTCAAGCAAGAGTTTGGGGTGATGATCTTTGGTTGCTTGAGGGTATGGAGGTTGGTGATCTAGTTCTTGTTGTTGCTCGTTTGGGTGAGTTTAATCAGGAGATCTATCTTAGGCCTGAAGTAGTTCGAAAGATTGATATGGATTGGGCTTTGCTTAGGAGGTTAGAGATGATTAAAAAATATGGGAAGCCTGAAATGGTTGAGAAAAAAGAGGTTAATGTTGAAAAAGTTGAAGAGGTTCAACCTAGTTTAGCTGTTAGAGAAAAGGTTTTGAGTGTTATTGAAAGTGCTGAAGAATTATCTATGGATGCTTTGGTTGTAAAGATGGGTGTTGATGCAGATAAAGTTAAGAAAGCTGTTGATGAATTGTTGAAAGAGGGTGAGATGTTTATGCCTCGGCCTGGTTATTTGAGATGTGTTTAGAGCTTGCTATTTGGTACTGTTAATGCTGTTTCTGAAATATTTTCAAAATTTTGTGTTTTTTCTGAAAGATTTTCAGAAAATGATGTATTGTTTTTTAAAAAAGATTAATTTTGAAGTAGTTTATGTGTGATTTAGAACAAATTAAACAAAAATTGGCAAGGTTAAAAGAAAAAGATTTGAGATTTAATGAACCTTATTTTACAAACCAAATGATATTGAGAGAAGGATGTAAAGGAGATGTAATTGAGAATCTTTTGAATCCAATTAATCTAGTTTATTGTTATAAACAAGATCATAAGGTTTATTGTTTTTATTTTAAAATAAGCAATACTAGGACTATGAAATTACCAGTTATATTTAATAAGAAAGGCTTATATATTCTCACTTATATAATGAGATATAGGTCCTGGAAGGGGATGATAAGATGATAAGTTATGATAAGGAAAATGATATATTTGCAATCCATAAGGGTTTTGCTAGTGATGAAAAGTTTAAAGGGAATATTGATGTAGGTGATTTAATTTTAGATGTTTCTACTAAAGAAAGGATTGTGGGTATTGAAATTTTAAATGCTAGTGTGTTTTTGAAAGAGTTTGGTGTTAGTAAAGAAATCTTAGAGGGATTTATTGATGTTAAATTTAATGTTGTGACTAAAGGAAATACAATTTCAATAGGTATTATTTTGAAGACAAAAGATGTTGAAAAACCAATAAAAATAGCTGTACCTTTAAGGAAACATATATAAACAAAACTTTATTCTTAGTGATTATGAATTATGAAGAATTGTTAGTTAGAGCTAAGGAAAAGCTGCCTGAGGTATCTAGTAAATCTGAAAGGTTTGAATTACCTAAGGTTAGAGGGCATGTTGAAGGTATTAAAACTATTATTGTTAATTTTTTCCAAATTTGTGATTTGATTGGTAGAAAGCCTGAAAGAGTTTTGAAATATTTGCAGAGAACATTGGCTACTCCTGGACATTTTGAAGGAAAAAGGTTAGTTTTTGGTAGGAAATTAAGCTCTGCTATGATTAATGGTAAAGTTACAAAATATGTTGAAGAGTATGTTTTGTGTGCAAAATGTTCAAAACCAGATACAAGTTTAGTTGTTGTTAATGGTGTGTTGCATAAAAAGTGTATGGCTTGTGGACATAAAAGTGCGGTGAAAGCTAAGGTTTAAAATGAAATTTTATGTAAAAGAACATGAAGGAGTAATTGCAATTTGTGATGAGGATGTTTTAGGTAAAAAGTTTGGTGATTTTTTTGTTTCTGAAAGATTTTATGAGGGAGAGTTGGTTGGTTTGAATGAAGTTAAGAAGATTTTGAAAGAGGAAGTTCCCTTTAATTTGGTTGGAAATGAAATTATTAAAATTGCAATTTCTGTTGGTTTGTTAGATGAAAAAAGTGTAGTCGATGTTGGGGGTGTTAAACATGGGCAAATCTATTATTTATGATTCTGGTGATCAATATTATGAAGCTAAGATTCAATTAAGACCTTTTGATGAAAAGATTTATACTTTTATTCAAGAAATGCTTGAAAATAGAAAAGGTGTTTTTATTTCTAGGATTGAAAAGTTTAAGTTTGGTGTTGATATTTATATTAGTTCTCAGAGATATGCTCGAACTATTGGTGATCAGTTGAAAAGAAAATTTAAGGGTTGGGACTTGATTATTTCTAGAACTTTGCACACTCGTGATAAGTTGAAAAGTAGAGATATTTATAGAGGAACTGTTTGTTTTAAGAAGAAGGAGATTAGGAATGGGGAAGATTAAATATCTATTGTATGGTTTGACAATAGTTCCGATACTCTTGATAATTTTAGGTTATATTTATCCTAGTGTTTTTTTTGGAAGTCAGGATTCATTAAGAACTTTTATTGAAGGTTATGGTGTTTTGGCTCCTTTGGTGTTTATTTTTCTTCAGATTTTACAGGTGGTGTTGACCCCTTTGAGTCATTATAGTGTTGGTTTGTTGGGAGGGTATCTTTTTGGTCCTTGGTTAGGATTTGTATATAATTGGATTGGTCGTGTTATTGGTACTTTAATTGCCTTTTACTTGGCAAGAACTTTTGGGAGAAAAATTGTTACAAAGTTAGTTAAATTAAAAACTATGAAAAAATATGATACTATTTTTGAAAAAGGGAAATTTATTTTGTTTTTGATTTATTTTTTACCTTTGTTTCCTGATGATGAATTGTCTTATCTTGCTGGAGTTTCTTCCTTGAAAGCAAAAATGTTTATTCCTTTGATGTTACTTGGACATGTTGGTGGTTCTTTTGGTTTAGCTTATGTTGGTGCTGGATTTTCAATGAGTGATCCAATTTTTATAATCTTTTCAGTTTTGACTATTTTGGCTGCAATCCTTTTTGTTTTGTTCTACAAGAAGTTTTATAAACAGTAGTAGTTTTTTCTTTATTAGATGGCATTACCTAGCAAAAAGAAGAAACCTAAGAAAGGAAAGGGCAAGTTTGTTCCTCAACCTGAAGGAGAGTTTATTAGAGTAAAATTGCCTCGTGATAATCAATCTATTGGTTTTGTTGAAGGTCGGTTAGGTGGTGGTCGTATGAAAGTTAGGTGTTTTGATGGTAAAACTCGAGTTTGTCGAATTCCTGGAAGGTTGAAGAGAAGGTTATGGGTTAGGGAAAATAATTATGTTCTAGTTGAGCCTTGGGAGTATGGTGGCGATGAGAAAGGTGATGTGATCTATAAGTATAGACCTGCTCAAGTTTCTTGGTTAAAGAAAAGAGGCCATATTAAAGAAGTTACTGTTGATCTTGAAGAGTTCTAAAATTTTTATAAATTTTCAAAAAAATCATCTAAGTTTGTTGTGATTATTAATGCTTTTCTGTTTTGTATGTTTGCTTCTGCTTTTCCAGTACATGTGATTGGTTCTTCTATTTTTATTTTTCTTATTTTTATTACTCTTCTTGGCTGTATTCTGGATTTAAATTTTGTTGCTCCTACTAATTGTCCTGGAATTAAGTATACTGTATCTCCTAGCTCGAATCTATTTGAATATAGGATTACCTCATCTGGTTTTAAATTGTTATTTGGAATTGTATAAACTTGTTCTGATGTCATAGAGTTTTGGATTTATGTTAATTTTATAAAGGTTTGGTTCTTTGTTTGTTTTATGAATAAGAAATTTTTAGCAATTGCTGGAATAATTGTAACTATTGTTCATTTAGTTTATTTTGTTTTAACTCAATATTATTGGTTGTATTTCTTTTTGGGTTTTGGTTTGATTTATTTGGTTTTTGTTTTGCCTGTGAAAAAGATGTAAGATTTTCAGAAAACCTGAAAGATTTCCTAATTTTTTTACTTTGTTTTTATAAAAAATAGGTGATTTTATTGTTTTGGGTGATAATATGATAGATGTAAACATTTTTTTGTTTGGAAAACCTGAATGGATGATGGATTTAGAAAAAGCTAAAGCTAAGGATTTTGAGGCTTTTGGTAAAGATATTTGTTCTTGGTTAGAAAGGGTTAGTGAAATAATTGAAAAATTAGAAAAAGCTGGCTGGGATAGATCTGCTGGGTTGTATGATTTGTTCTACTCTAAATCCCTTTCTAAGAAAGATGCAAAAAAAGAGCTTAGAAACCTTGATATTAGCTTGAAAGAGGTTTGTTTGCATGAATGGGGGAGGAATAAGCGAAAGCTTTAAATATCATTTGATACTTATAATTATCAAATGAAAAGGAATAATATCAAGATGAAATTAAAGGAATATTTTTTTAGGCATCCTACAAAAAAGTTAAGGGTTAGACAGATTGAAAGAGAGGTAAATATCCCTCTTCCTTCTGCAATCAGGTATACTAAAGAGTTAGAGAAAGAAGGAATTTTAATAAGAGAAGAGATTGCTGAAGTTGTAATGTTTTCTGCTGATAGAGCTTCTAGGATCTTTTTACTTGAAAAGAGATTTTTTAATATGGGGTGTTTATTTAATTCTGGATTAATAGATTTTATTATAAAAAAGATGGGATCTCCAAATATAATATTATTTGGTTCTTATTCTAATGGAGAGGATGTTGAAAGTAGTGATATTGATATTTTTATTGAATCTTCTTTCAAAGGGAAGTTAGATCTTACTAAATTTGAAAAAAAGCTTTCTAAAGAAATTCAGATTATATGTTCTAAAAATTTATCTTCTATCAAAAATAAGAATCTTGCTAATAATATTGTTAATGGTGTTGTTTTGAATGGTTTTTTTGAGGTGTTCTAAATGAAAGAGTTTTCTTGGGATGATTGTTTAAGAAATAGCTCTTCTTTTAAGAAAAGTTCTAATAAGGCAAGGGTTCAATCTCTTCTTGGTACAGCTAAGGCTAGGATTACTTATTTTAATTCTTCTTCAATAACTGTGGATAATGTAAATTTTGTTTTTGAAGGATATTATTCTTCTGTTTTAGAATTGTTGCATGCTTTTGTTCTTTTGAATGGTTATGCTGTGGCAAATCATGTTTGTCTTGGTTTTTATCTCAAGGATGTTTTAGATAGAAATGATTTATTTACTCTATTTGATAGTTGTAGGTTTAATCGAAATTCTTTGGTTTATTATGGAGAGAGGATGGACTTTGAAGTTGCTAAGGATTCTATTGTTAAATGTAAAAAATTGATTTCTGAGCTGAATAAGTTATTGAGCAAAGATATATAAAGAAATTTACATTATTCTTTAATATGGGTAAGAATAAGTTTATTACATATGAAAATGTGTTTGATCAGAGTACACTGAGGGGTTTGTTTAAAGTGAGTTCTCAAGGTTACTTTGATGAGATTAAGAGTCCTGTTAAAATTGGTAAAGAGAGTAATGTTTTTACTGTTGAGTCTGGTGATGAGTTGAGAATTGTTAAGGTTTATCGGACTGCTGCTTCCTTTGCTAAGATGATGGATTATATGAGGGCTGATCCTAGGTATATGAATGTGAATGGTTCTAAGTTGACTGTTGTTTATGCTTGGGCTAAGAAAGAGTTTGCTAATTTGTTGAAAGCTCGTAAAGGTGGGGTTACTGTGCCTACACCTTATGCTGTGCATAAGAATATACTTTGTATGGAAATGATTGGTGATTCTACTCCTGCTCCTATGTTGCATAAGAGATCTCCTGATAATATTGAACTTTTTTATAAGAGGTTGCGTAGAGAGATTAAGAAGTTGTACAAGGCTAGGTTGGTTCACACTGATATTTCGGAATATAATATTTTAAATTTTAATGATAAACCTGTTTTGATTGACTTTTCTCATGCTGTTGATTTGCGTTATCCTGGTGTTGAAAAGTTTTTGATGAGAGATATTAACAATTTAGTTCGTTATTTTGGTCGGTTTGGTTTGGATTTGGATGCTGATGAAGAGTATGCTAAGATTGTTGCTAAGTAGGGTCAGTGGGGTATTGACTGCTGTGTTTTTCCTTTAGAAACATTTTTAAAATGGATGTAATTTCTCCAATTTATGTCAACACGAAGAAAATTTTTAAGAGACCTTGCCTTTGTAGCAACTTTGCCAGCTCTACTTGGGAATCTTTCACCTAGTTGTCCTTCTTTTGAAAAACCTGGACTTCCTATTTATTTAACTCATTGTCATAATTGGTTGAATGCTTCTCTTTGGAATGCTTTACTTGTTGGACAAATTAGTTTTGATGATCTTCCTGATATGCAACTTGATCATTATGATAGTCATTCAGATATAGGTCCTATGGCATTTACACCTGATGATTCTAGACTTTATGCTAGAAGAGAGGAAGAAATTATAGTTAAGGGAGCTAAAGAAACATTGGATCAAGAGTTAGTGAAAGTTTCAAGTTTGTTTGATATTACAAACCATAATACTTTTGGTATTTATCAGGGTTTATTTTCTAAGTTTAATTGGTTTCTTCCATCTTGGCATCCAAACCTTGTAGATGAAGATCCTATAGTTAATCAAGATAGGTGGGTTTGTTCTTTTTGGGGTACTTTAAAACCTCTTGAATCTGAACTTGAGGGTGGGGTTCCTTTTAGTTTTTCTCAAAGTCCTGTTTTAAATGTTCCTTCACAAGTTAGTAATCGTGTTGTTACTATTGATTTGGATTTTTTTAGCTTATACAGTTATTTGATTGCAACTAATAAAATTGTCCAGGCTGGATATAAACTTGCATTGACTGTTGATAAAGCTTCAAATAGGCCTGATAGAAGATTTGCTTCTGCTTTTAGGCATCCTTTATCTGATGAAGATTTTGCAAATAGAGATAGTTTAATGATGGAGTTTGTTGAAAGAAATTTTGATGGTGATGTTCCTCCTAACATGGTGCATATTTGTGAATCTCCTTTGTATTGTCCTCGTGAACATGGACCTGCATTAATGCATTCTTTAGTTTCTGCTCTGACTACAAAATATTCTACTTCTGATGTTTATGTTGTAGATCTTAGGCCCTCTGAAGAAGTTTGGGATAGAAGGTTTTTAGATGTAGCTGGTATTTGATTGTGTTTGTTTTTTTGAAAAAGTAAAAAATTTATTATAATAGGCTAGTGCTTGTTGTTAAATTTGTTGGGAACATACGTTCTATTCCTGAAATATCAAACCTTTCACATAGAGCTTGTTCTTCTACAATTGCTTTAGCTCTTTCATATATTGTTTTTCCATGACAGATTCCTTTTACTGGAACTTTTCCTCTGAAATGGACTTTTTGAACACCAACATCAGCTTCTGCATGTTTTAATCCTCTCCAATAAAGACTCCAAACTACTCCATAATGAGGTTGTCCTTCTCTTTCCTTTTCATATACACTTAATAAAAAATCTTCTGTCATATTAATATGGAATTTATTATTCCTTTTTAAAGTTTTGCTTTACCTATTCAAAGCAAAACAAAGCCGTCAACTCTAAAAAACACCCTACAAAACCCTTATAAACAAAACTTTATTCCAAAGATACATGCAAACACAAGATGTAAAGATACCTAAAGCTAGAATAGCTGTATTGATAGGAGAAAAAGGTTCTGTAAAGAGGAGAATCGAAAAAAGAGCTGATGTTAAGTTAGAAATTGATTCTAAAGAAGGTGATGTTATTATTGAGGGTGATTCTTTGGGTGTGTATGAAACTATGAATGTTGTAAGGGCTATTGGAAGAGGGTTTAATCCAACTGTTGCTGAACTTTTGTTTAATGAAAAGTATGCTTTTGAATTGATTGATATTGTAGAGTTTACTGGAAAGTCTGAAAAAAAGAGAACTAGGATGAAAGGTAGGTTGATTGGTGAGGATGGAAAGTCTAGAAAGTATATTGAAAAAATTACTGAAACTCATATTGTTGTTTATGGTAAAACTGTTGCTCTGATTGGTGAATTGGAAAGTGTTGCTTTAGCTAAGCAGGCTTTGGAAATGTTGTTGGAAGGTTCACCACATTCTAATGTGTTTAGATGGTTAGAGAATAAGAT
>JABHYY010000032.1 GCA_018653605.1 archaeon | reverse complement strand
GTTCTAGAAGTTCCTACCACTTTATCAACAACAACATCAATTGATGTCATAAATAATGCAACTATTTCGTGATGGGACATATAATTCAACAACCTACACACTCTCTTAAATAAATTACTCTTCTATAATATATAACACAGAAAACTATTTTAACCCACTTCTATACTAAATAAACATGTCCTTTACAAAAAAAGATAAAGATTACAAGCTAATTAAGGAAGGTGAAGAAGTAATACTTAAATTGAATTACCTAAACAAGGCTTACACTCCTTCTATTGAAGATAATCCTTTAGTAATGATGGATGTTATAGATAGGTTGGTTGAAAATCCTTCAACATCAAGAGTTACTTTTTTTCAAAGAAGGAATTTCAATTATTCTTATGAACAAACCCAAATGTTAATGCAAATTGCAAAGATATACTCTTATTTCATAAAGAATAAGAAAGTACTTTCACTAAATAACTTTGGCTCACAAAACGATCCACAAGAACTTTTAGCACAAAGGTTTGAAACACTAAGATACCTTCTATACACTCTACTAAAAACAGATCCACTTGCAGCATATGTTGAACTAAAAAGAGTGATGAGGACAGAACATATTAATCTAAAAAATGCAAAAGATCCTCTAAAAAAAGAATCCTTTACAACATACTTAGCAATGCTTAACAAAATATTTGATGAGCTTGACAAAACAAATTTAGTAAATGCAGCAAGAGAATATCTATCAGGTTATACAAAAGAAAATAGAGAAATTTACAAATTAATTTTTAGACCAGCAGTAACTCCAGACTTTATGTTTTCAAAGATCCAAGCATCTCCACCATTAGATGGGAAACAATTAGCAGTATACAAAACAGGAAAAAATACTGATGTTAACATATATGAAACAACTACAGACATAAAAAATCTTTATCATATTACACCACCCGAATTCAAACTTTCTGAGGACAAATATGAATTAATAGATTTAGCAAAATCAGTCCTTTCAGAGCACAAACCAAGAGAAGAAGACTTTTTAGACCCTGAAAAAATGAGAGAAACTTTTACAAACATTGGAACTGATTTGATTAGAGATCTAGCTGACCAAAGAGGTTTACAATATTCTCCAGAAGAGATTCTAGAACTTGCAGAAATTTTAGTAAGGCATACAGTTGGTTTTGGTGTTGTTGAATTAATCCTACAAGATGAAGAGGTTCAAGACTTAACAATAAATTCTCCAATGGGAGAAGTTCCTATTTTTGTACTTCATTCAGATTTTCAGGAATGTGTTTCAAACATCACACCTTCAAAAGATGATTTTGAATCATGGGCAACAAAGTTCAGGTTACTCTCGGGAAGACCCTTGGATGAAGCAAACCCTATTCTCGACACTGAAATAGAACTTCCAGGTTCAAGAAACAGGGTTTCAATTATTACAAAACCATTAAATCCTTTTGGTTATGGTTTATCTTTTAGAAGACACAGAGATATTCCTTGGACATTACCTTTATTCATAAAAAATGGAATGGTTTCATCTTTAGGTGCAGGACTATTAAGTTTTTTAATTGATGGTTCAAGATCTATTTTAGTAGCAGGTACAAGATCTTCAGGAAAAACATCTTTCTTAGGTTCATTATTGTTAGAAATTATGAGAAGGTATAGGATACTTACAATTGAGGATACTTTAGAAATTCCAACAAGTGCACTAAGAAAATTAGGCTACAATATTCAACCTTTGAAAGTAAGAGCAGCACTTGTTAAAGGAGGTTCAGAAGTTCCTGCAGATGAAGGTATTAGGACATCTTTAAGGCTTGGTGATTCAGCACTTATAGTCGGAGAAGTTCGTTCAGGAGAAGCTGTAGCACTTTATGAAGCAATGAGGATTGGTGCATCAGCAAATGTTGTTGCAGGTACAATTCACGGTGATTCACCTTATGGTATTTTTGATAGGGTTGTGAATGACTTAGGTGTACCAAAAACATCTTTCAAAGCAACAGACATAATTGCAATGTGTAATCCAATTAGATCTGCTGGTGGAATGAAAAGAGTAAGAAGATGCCTTTCAATAACAGAAGTAAGAAAAGATTGGGAAGATGATCCTGTAAGAGAAGGTGGTTTTGTTGACTTAATGAAATACAATGCAAAAACAGATCTATTAGAACCTACATCAGACCTGATAAATGGTGAATCAGAAGTTTTGAAATCCATTGGTGCAAATGTTAAAGAATGGGTTGGTAACTGGGATGCAATCTGGGAAAATGTTTTAATGAGAGCAAGAACAAAAAAATTATTAGTTGAATATTCTGATAAAGCAAAATTACCAAATATTCTTGAAGCAGAGTTTGTAGTGATGAGTAATGACATGTTCCATAGAATTTCGGAAAAAGTACAATTAGAAGTTGGTGCACAAGACCCACACTTAATTGTAGAAAGATGGGAAGAATGGTTAAAAGAATCTTTAAGAAATAAGAAATTTACTTTTTAGGAAAATTCTTAAACTTTGACTACCTTAGAATCATAATGGTAATCTGGTATGTTGGTCCTCAAATGTGGCCTTATGATAACGAATTTAGAGCAGAACTAAATAAAAAATTTCCCAAGACACCTCTTTTAGACAAAGGAGACAATTTTGAAACTTATAGATTAGAATTTTTTGATGTTGATTTAACTTATATCTCAAGAAGGGGGTTGGTGACTGTTATGTTGGATGGTGAATTAGAACAAATTACAAGGGTTGAAGATGAGCTTGCATTTTTAGGTACAGGAAGAAAGCTTTTGACAGAAAAGGCTACTCCTGATAATCCAAGAATAAAAGCTGCTATGGAGAGAGGGATTAGAGCAGCACTAGAGCAAGGTGCAAGAGATGCAGAAGCATTTAGAAGATCTTGTAAACGTTATAAGCCTACTGGTAAAAGATATGTTGCTTAATTTATTATAAAAACATATATAAAGTTCTATATACAATTAATTAACTAAAAGATGGTGGAAATAGATCAAGGTACAAGGAAAATTCTAGACAAGTATGGAAGTAAATTAGGAGATCAGTTTCAATCAGCAATGGATCAACCATCTAAAGAAGTTTTTACAAAAGATTACAACACATTTAGAAAAGAAGCAACAGGATTGCAAAATACTTTATATGAAAAGGCATGTATGTTTGCATCTTCAATCGTAAACTTAGAACCTTCTGACAAAGAAAAAATAAAAAAAGTGCAAGAGGCAATTGAAGTAATTCAATTAAATGTAACACCTGCATCATCTTATTCCTTAGCAATCTTAACAATGGCAGGATTTGTTTTAATGGGTTTTCTCTTAGGTTTTCTTACATTTTTGATTGGCAACACCCAAATACTACTCTCAGCATTTTTAATTTTTGCAGGTGTAGGTTTATTATTCCCATTAACAAACTATCCAATACACTTAGCACAAAAACATAGATTACAAGCCTCAAACCAAATGGTACTTTGTATTCTTTACATTGTGATCTACATGAGACACACTTCTAACTTAGAACATGCAATTAAGTTTGCAGGTGAACATGTAGGAAACCCTTTAGCATTAGACCTAAGAAAAATTTACTGGGATGTTGAAACACAAAGATTTTCAAACATAACAGATTCCATTGAAAACTACTTACTACAATGGAAAGACCATAACTTACAATTTGTTGAATCAATGCACTTGATTGAGTCCTCTTTATTTGAAGCAAATGAAAAAAGAAGAATTCAACTTTTAGAAAAATCCTTAGAAATAATTTTAGAAGGAACATATGAAAGTATGCTTCACTTTGCACAAAAAGTTAAATCACCAATAACAATGCTTCACATGCTTGGAGTAATTTTGCCGATCCTTGGTTTGATTGTACTTCCTTTGTTAGGTGGAATGATGGGTGTAAGTTGGTTCCATGTTTTCATGCTTTACAACTTAGCTTTGCCAGTAATTGTTTTCTATGTTGGTTATTCAATTCTAGCAAAGAGGCCAGTGGGTTATGCTCAAACAGACATTTCAGAGGCCCATGAATCTTATAAAAAAATGCAAATGCTTTCTTTCAAAACAGGAAAAGATTCAGAAATGTTAATTGACCCTAAACATGTAGCAATTTTCATGATTTTTGTTTTTCTCTTAATTGGTTTCTCTCCATTCATATTACATGCAATGGATCCAGCTGCAGAAATGCAACTTGGAGAGAGCATGAAACTTTTAGATTATAGAACAACTGAAACAGGTCTCCAAGTTGGACCTTTTGGAATTGGTGCAGTTATGTTAAGTCTTCTCATACCTTTGGGCTTAGGCTTAGGCTTAGGTTTTTATTATAAAACGAGATCAAAAAATTTAATTAAAATTCGTGACGAAACACAAAAACTTGAAACAGAGTTTAGAGGTGCAATATTCCAGTTAGGTAACAGGATTGGTGGAGGTATGCCAGCAGAAATGGCATTTGGAAAAGTTTCACAAAGTTTGGGTCCAACACCAACAGGAAAATTCTTAGGAATTGTTGATAAAAATATTAAAAGCATGGGGATGAATTTAGAAGATGCAATTTTCAATGAAAAAAATGGAGCACTTATCACTTTCCCATCTCCTTTAATTGAAAGTACAATGAAAGTTCTTGTAGAGTCAAGCAAAAAAGGACCAAAAATTGTATCAAAAGCATTAGTAAGCATTGCAGAATATTTAGATAGAATTAACAAAGTTACAGAGAGGTTAAAAGATCTTTTAGCAGAAATTAGTTCTTCTATGAAAGCACAAGTAGCATTCTTAACTCCATTAATTGCAGGTATTGTTGTAGGTATTGGAACCATGATTACAACAATCATTGGCTCTTTAGCAACACAGATGTCAGCAGCAACAGGAGATGGAGGAGAGGCAGCAGGATTAGGTGGTGGTGGATTAATGGATCTATTCCCTATAGAAAGTTTAATGCCTCCTTTCTTTTTACAAATGGTTGTTGGAATTTATGTTGTACAAATGGTATATGTTTTAACAGTACTAGCAAATGGTATAGAGAATGGTGTAGACAAATTAAAAGAAGAAGACTCACTTGGCAAAAACTTATATAGATCGTCAATATTATATGTAATGATTGCAGCAATAACAATATTCGCATTCAACTTGCTCGCTGCAGCAGTTGGAACAATGTAGGTGATTAAATGGCATTCAAAACAATAGTGGTTGTACTTGCAGTTCTTGCATTAGGAGTTGCAGCAATGATAATAATATGGAGTTTTAGAAATGCACTTTTTTAAAAGAGGACAAGATACATCAGGAGCTTTTTGGGTAATCATTTCAGTAGTCCTAGGCTTATCCTTTTTAGTAATTTTTATAATTTTAATGACACAAACTCAAGGTTCAATACTAAATGTTGAGTTTGTAGAACAATATGGTTGTTGGCTATCAAATGGAATCAAAGGTGGTGGTGGTGCAATGACTTGGTTCCCAACACTATGCTCATTTAACATAATAGAAGACCCTTTAACAAAAACAGAATTTAGTAAATACATAAGAAACACTTGGTGGATGTACCACAAAGGACAGAATGATTATGGTGCTGCATATGATGAAGTGTACCCTGTATACGCATTTAGTTTACAAGAAGATATGCCACTAGAAGATTATTTCCAATATATATTAGCCCATAACAATGGAAAAACAATAACAGACATGATTTATTCAGATTATAATTACTTAGAAGAAGATTCTCCAGGACTAACTCTATGCTTTGACAGCACATCTGCAACAATTGGTAACATGATCCTAGAAGCAGAAAAACCTTATTATATATTATATTATGATGACCAAGAATTATTTGGTAAAAGTTACCATGACCAAATTTTAATAACTGAAGATCCTAGCTTTGATAGAAACTATTTTGAAAACATGCTTGGTCAAACAGCAGTTTATGTTGCTGCAATGAGTATTAATCCAGGCCTTGCAGTTTCTGTAACAGTTGGATCAAAAGGATATGAAGAAGCAACAGGAGAATTACCTTTTGGTCTTTTCCCTGCAACTGAAGGTTGTATTGTTTATGGCCCAAATCTAGCAATGGGAGATTCAACATGAATAAAAAAGGAGTAGCATGGGGAGTAATTGTAGGGATAGTAATAGGATTATTAGTTTTAGTCATACTTTTAGTATTTTCAGACACAGTTAAAGAAAAAGTAGTGGAAGGGTTAGCCCACTTTTTGGAGAATGTATTAGGAAGATGAGCAGCTCAGGTCCATCATCAGCAGTATCAGCATTGCTTGTAATTGTAGTAATCTTTGTAGTTGTGATTACAGTATTGATGATTTGGCCAGAATCAAAAGAAAAATTAATTGGGATTGCTGACGATACTTTTCAAATAGGACAAGAAACTTTCCAAAGCCAAGACATGGCAAAGAACACAACTTTAACAACTTATAATGAATTTTCATCTGACATGGTTGAATGTTTTAATTATGCAAAAGAAAATTGTTTCTGCAACTTTAACAAAGAAACAGATCTTGCAGGTGGACACTCAATAATCTTCCTTAACCAAGGTGGGAACTTAGGATTAATGTCAATGACAGAAAATCAAGAAGTTTTAGCTTCAGAAGAATACAATTCAAAATCAATTGGTTTGTTTGTAGTTAAAAAAAGTGGAAGTCAAAGAAATTTTGGTTGCATATATCCTGGCCAAGTAGAGATATTTGATGATGGCGACAACTGGTATGTTGAGTATGAAGGTGATGAATACTATTTCTATAGAGACCTTTCATCAAATGAAGAACATGTTGATGAATTAGGGTCAGCACCTTTGCTTTACAATGTAGATGGAAACAACTATTGTATCCTAACAACTTTGATTGAAGAGAATCAAAAAGATATAGATCCAGAAGTAATAATTAATGGTCTTGGTACTAAGACTTTTGGAGGAACAGACTTTACACAAATCTATTCTTTCTTTGAAACATCACAAAGAGACTTTTGTCATGGTTAAAGTTATAGAAAGGTTTAAATATTATGTTTAACAATTAAATAAAAGAGGTGAAACAATATGTTTAACAAAAAAGGACTCGAATTATCAATGAATTTTATTATTATTGCTGCACTAGCATTAATTGTTTTAATTATAGGTGCAATATTCTTTATGGGTGGCTTTAGAGAGATTGGTTCTAGTATTGAGGAAACCACAGGTCTAAGCCAACAAGAACTAACATTAGCAGAAACAGTTTGTAAAAGTGCTTGTAGCTTTAACTCCAAATCACAATGGCAAAACCCTGGATTTACTGAAGCAGTAGCAGAAACCTATGAAAATTGTGAAGAATTAATGGATACTCTTGGTTTAGATTATGATTTCAGCGGTGATGAATGTCTTAGTCCAGGCGAAGAAGAATAAAAACATTTAAATAATCTTTTTCTTTCTTTCTTTATATGTTAAAAAAGGGTGAACTTACTATAAGGTATATTATTATTCTTGCTTTAGCTGTAATGGTTTTAGTTGTTGTTGTAATTGTATTTAGAAATCAGATTGGAGTTTTCATAGAAAAGATACAAGGAATCATGGGATCCATCTTTTCAGGGCTAGAAGGTACTGGGTACGAATGAAAATAAACAAAAAAGCAAGTGCAGAGGAATCATCATTAAACTTTCTAATAGGTATTATTATAGCAGTTCTTTTGATGTCAGCAATTGGTATTGTTGCATACAAGTATTACGAAAAGCAAAGTAAAGTAGCTGATAGCTATGAAAAATTTGTAACAAACATATCTGACTTGCAAGACCAAGAACAAGGTTATCAAATTTTTTATATCAGTGAAGGCTATGTGTTGATGGCATTTCAACCTGGAAGCGACAACTTTGGAGATAGAGCTTGGAACTGTCCAGACTCAGGGCCATTAGAAAAATGGACTTTTACATGGCAAATAACAAGACCAGATTCTTGCGGAAGTGCTCCTTGTATCTGTCTTTGTAAAAAAGGAATTTTTGATGAGGTATTAACAAAAAAGGCTTGTGAAAAAAGCAACCTTTGCACTCCAATAACAGAACTGCAAACAAACATAACATTTGTTGACCCTGATTGCGACCATGGAGTTTTCATGCCAGGACCAGATACAGGAATCTTTACAGTTTACTACAAAAAAGATGGAGACACTGTATACATTTCAGCAGAACAAGATTTTGTTGCTGAAGAAAAGCAAGAATTGATAGACACATACAAACTACAAGAAACAAACTTAGAACAATGCCAAAATTCAAATGACTGTATGTGCGAAATTGACTTTGACTTCCTTAAAGAAAATTTAGTTCTAGAATTTGATGACACAGTAAATTTGCTAGACAGAGATGATGAAACATCCTTATACTCAAACTCAGCCATAAAATTCAAATCAGACTACAACAGTTTCTACTTATACTATGACAAATACCTTTACCTAGGTCCATCAATGAATGATGAGCCAATCATAGTTTCAAACAGATTATATTACGAAAGCAATACATTCCATTTCATTGAAGAAACAAAGCTTTCAGAGTACCAAGAAAAGCCAGCTTGTACAACTTCATCATTAACATTCTAACAAAACCTTTTTAATATTAATTAACCTAAGAATTAACATGAATAAAAGAGGTCAAGGTGAAGCACAGCAACTATTTCTATTATTTGAAATAATTTTAGGTATTACAGTAGCAAGCATTTTCATTTTTTCAACAGTAAACTTTGACTCTATGTCTAACACACAAAAGATTTACACTGAAAAAGATCTTAACCTAATGGCACCAACTTTACTTTCAGCACCAGGTGAAATTGAATATCAATATTCCTTGAAAGACATATACAAAGTAGAGTCAGCTGACCCTTTCCAATTAACTAAAACTGAATCATTCCTTGCTTTAAACTATTACAACATAACACTATACAAAGCATATGGTTCAACAAACTTGCAGGTAGCATCATGAAAAAAGCACAATACACACTAGGACACAAATGGTTATACTTCATAGTTGCACTTTTCATAATTGCATTCATGTTCTTGTACATGCGAGCAATGTTTCAAGGATATGAAGCAGAATCAGTAATTTGTACAAAAGAAACAGAAAACTCACTTTTGATCGCAGAAACACTTTACTCTGAAAATTGTTTTGTTTACTCAGACGATAACAGAGTTTATCCCGGAACAATTGACTGGGACAAATTCACCCAAGAAGTTTTTACAAACAACTGTTACAAAAATATGCTCAGTGAAGTAAACATTACAATTGGTGATAGAAACATAGGAGAAACAATTTATGACCCTATAATTATTTGGAAAACAATTTATCTATACAAAGATGGAGAAATAACTCCAACATCAATGAGAATAATACTAGAGAAACCACAATGTTAAACAAAAAAGCACAAGTTGAGGACACAGTAGAGATTATAGTAGTTGTGATACTTTTAATCATTGGTGTAACTTTACTATATTTCATAAAAGCAGGCCATGCAATTTCTTTAGAATCAGCAAAAGAATCTTTTTTCACTTCAGAAAATAGAATACAATCAGTTGATGCAAGGTTCATGGGCACTGATTTGACAAACACCTTGAAACTAGATATAACTGACGATAAAACAGTTGGAGAGATAATAGCATTAACTGTTGGAGGGGATGTTCAAAGTCTGTTAGATCAAGGGTATTTAGATGAGACGATGTTCACAGACAGACTCTTCTGTGATGACAAGATGAAAGATATAATGATAGATTTTTTAAGTCCTGTTTATGATGATGAATGGTTCATTAAAGTTTATGATGGTGATGATATGGTTTTTATTTGTTATGATGCAGGCTTGCAATGGGGTGATGTAGTGGATGCAGAGATAACTTTGCCTAGTGCAGATCCTAGCACAACTCTTTTGGTGCAGATGGAGGTGAGAGTGTGAATAAGAAAGGAACTGTAATGCTCTTACTATGTGTAATTGCTTTCATAGCATCAATCATGATTTTCTATAGCAATGCTCCTGAAAAAGATTCAAATGAATTTTATTTGGGTCAGGCTGAGATTGAGGTTTACAACACATATCAACAAGGAGAGAATTGTTTGTATTATTTAGATTTAGCTGCACAACTATCAGCTGACCAAGTTACTGAAGGAACTAGCTTTGGAAATATTTTTGTTGGTTATTTAGATGGGTTTAACACTGCTTGTAATTCTTCTTTTGAATTGAGTGACTTTTCTATCACAGTTTCAAATACCAAAGTTGTAGGTGAAAGTGCAAAAGATATTGAGTTTAATGAAGATAATTATGTTTACAAGGTAAAGCCTTATTTCGAAGTTGAGCTGGGTGTTGCAGAAGTGCAGTTTTAAAATATGGGATACGAGGGATTTGAACCCCCATCGATCGGTCTGGAGCTTTAACTTATAGATCCCTAAAAATCTATAATCGATTACACTACCGAGTTATGCTAGCATCCCTTGAAAGTGGTAACAATATTCTTTCTAACTCTTTTATTGTTCTAATAAAAATCCGATTACTTCCTATATAAATGTTCTCTTTTTTATTTTTTCTACTTGTTACTAAAATACCTTTTTTACAATGTTCTGTAGCTTCAATATAACGATTCAATTGTTTTATGTCTGACAAAGAGATTGGTTTGCTTTGATAATCCTTGACTTCAATAATAAATAAAGAACCATCAATCTCAACAATACCATCAGCAATTCCATTTTTATTTTTATATCTTTTAATTGTATAATAATTTTGATTTATTAAATTTAAAACATTATTTTCAAATTTTTGTGATCTTTTCCTTATTTTTTTTCTTGCTGCACCATAAACCTTTCTTCTCTCTTCAGGATATTCAATTTTTGCTAGTTGATAAGCCTCTCTAATTCCTCCTTTAAAACTTTCTTGAACATGAGTATTACATTTTTTATTTATTTCCCATTGTGTGGCCTTTTGATTATCCCTTATGAAATTAATTATTTTTTCTTTTATTTTTTTCATCCTTTTTTGAGATCCTTTTATATATTTAATTCCTGCTTCGTCATAAAGGTCTTTCATTTTAAAAAAATGGTCATGAACTCTAACTCCTATTTTGATATAGATTTCAGGTGAACTAGAATAAGGGTATTTTTTGATATAATTTATTAGTTTTCTTTTGTATTTTTTTCTTGTTTCTTTAGAATATTTCTTTAATTCTCTCATATAATCTATGGGGACAATTCTATTTATAAGCTCTGCGCGCAAATGCCATGTCACTCAACATATACTCCAGTATATACTTTTTTCAAACAAATATGTTGGAACAATTTAAACATATCTTTTAGAGAAAGTCTTTGAACAAAGAAGCGATTACTAACATCCTGTAGCTAATACTAATTTTCATTGAAATTAAAATTCCTTGTCAGAGCATTTCCTATTCAAATAGTTTTTTGTATGCAGGGAACCATGATTCCCAATACATTAACATTAATTCATAATTTTTTATTACATCTGAAAATTCTGAACGTAACTCTTTAATGATTTCATTAAATTCAAGGTAACTCTCAACCACAAACTCTAATTCTATTTCCCAAGGAGTAAATGTTCTGATAAAATAGATTATTTTTGGGTGGTTCTTTATGTATTCATAAAATGCCCTTTTTCTATTGGGGGGTAATTTTTTTAAATAAATTATTGCTTTAAAAAATTCTAATCCTAGTTTATTTAAGTCAAGTGCTATCCTGTATGCTTGGATAATGTCAAGTTCTTCAAGTCTTTTTATTCTTGATCTAACTATTGATGCTGTAGATTTAACTTCTCGCGCCAATTTAGTAATGGGAATACGAGCATTATTTGAAAGAATTTGTAATATTTTTTTATCTATTTTGTCTAAATTGTTTTCTTCAGTAACATTTCCCCAAAGTAAAGTCTTATCCCATTCTTTAATTGTTTCAAATTTTTGTGGAAGTAAGAAATTTTTCAGATATTGATGAACATCAACTAATTCACCAGTTGCCATTTTTACAATTATATGATTAAATTTTGTTAATAAATCGTTTTTTATTTCATAAAACTCAACTTGGTTTTTTGCATAGGTTGCAAAGGCCATATCCCAATTTCCTTCACTAAGTCCCATCCAATAAATTTGTTCTTTTGATTTAAGATAATCTACTAGTTTTTCTCTCTCCTCTTCAATATTCTCTACTTGTAAAAATATTTTGAATAAATGATAACCAAATTTATTGGGATTTATTGTTGTTAGATATCCATCAATTATGCCTTTTTTTTCAAGTTGTTGAATCCTATATTTAACAGATTCTCTCGATCTACCCACTGCTTTTGCTATATGTTTTTCTGGTTGTCTACAGTTTTTATCTAATTCTAGGAGTATTTTTCTATCTATTAAGTCTAACTTAAATATATCTTTAGTTCCCATTTATTACCAAATATCATTTTTCTTTATAAGTTTTTCTTAAATTTGGTCAAAATTCAAAAGAAACTTTAATATGCTTTCAAAGTTACTACTTATGTATGACAAAAAGGTCAAGGCCTCAGACCAAAAAGAGGTGGGAATGAAAAAAATGAATGAATACAAAATAAATTCACTTAAAAAAGTACCAAAAAAAGCAATTAGCTGGATGGGTATTGATACCGATAAAACCCATTTTGTTGATTTAGTAGATAGATCTAATGAATTAGGTTTAGACTATTTGGCAGAAAGACTTACTCCAACATCAAGTGTTAAAGAACTTGAGTTTGACCATAGTATTGAAAAAAAAAGTGAAGTACCTCTTGCAGATGCTTATGTGGGGGTAGGTATATGTGGTAGGGATTTGAAATTTTATGCTCAGCATTTAGATAAAAGATATTTATCTCAAGGTCACGTTTTTCTTTATTTACATATAAATTATGATGATGATGAGAAAATGGTCTTAGAAAATCAACTTCAAACCAAACCTTGGGATAAAGAGATGTGTGAGAGATCAGGTGAACCAAGAAACACACAATATGAGTCTATAAATGAAGTTCCAGTTGAAGATCGTGTGGAAGTTTTAAGAGAACAAGTTAGAACATATATGCGTGAGGATAAAATAAGTGATGATGAATTAGCTAGATTTCACCCAATTGTAATTAGAGTCTAATAGTTGGAGTTACTTAGAAAATATAAGTTTAATTTTTTTCTTTTTTTAATACAAAGTTCAATACCTAGGTGAGCATTCATTTTCTTCCTATCCACAACAAAATAAACTTTTCTACAACAATTTTTTTATACTCAAAGATAATATCATCATTAAAATGATAAAAATAGGCATTATAGGAGGATCAGGCATGGATGACCCTAACCTGCTCCAGAATTACCAGACAAAAGACATAGTTACTCCATATGGTCACCCTTCTTCTTCAATCACTGAAGGAACAATAAATAATATTTCTGTAGCAATCCTTGCAAGGCATGGGAAGCATCACGAAATTCCACCGACAAAAGTGAACTTCAGAGCAAACATTTGGGCTTTGAAAAAGATTGGTTGCACACACATCATTGCAACAACAGCAGTTGGCTCATTAAAAGAAGAGATTGCACCAGGCCACTTAGTTTTTCCTGACCAATTCATTGACAGGACAACACACAGAGAAAAAACTTTTTTCAATGAAAACAAAGTGTGCCACATTCCAATGGCAGAACCTTTTTGCACACAGTTAAGAAGTATACTTTTTGAAACAGCACAACAAATGGGAGTTCCTGCACATCCAAGAGGAACAGTTCTAACAGTTGAAGGACCAAGGTTTTCAACAAAAGCAGAATCACACATGTTCAGACAATGGGGTGCTCACATAATTAATATGAGTAGTGTACCAGAAACAAACCTGGCTAGAGAAGCAGGACTCTGTTATGCCTCTATTGCAATGTCGACTGATTACGATTGCTGGCGAGAGTCAACAGAAGCAGTAACAGTAAATGAAGTGTTAAGAGTGATGAAAGAAAACTCAGAAAAAGTAAAAAGATTAATCATAAATGCATTACCAAAAATACAACACTTAGATTGCCAATGTAAAAGAGATATACAGAGTTCAATGATGTAGGTGGGCTTGCTATGTAAACTTTATTTACTAAATTATTTTATTTTTTAATACTTTGCAAGACATACAAACCTACAATTTTATTGATTAAGGACAAAGCAAAGCTTCATTGTAATTATAAACAAATTCTTCTACATCTTCAAAACCCTCATGAGGTTCAATAGCATATCTTTCATGAGGTGCATAAGTGATCGAATAATCCTCATCATACCAATAAGACGAATCTGCACAAGGCCAATCATCAAAAGAACCAAACATTACAGTAGGTAAACCCAAGGGCCTATTTGCATCCCCACTTACTACACTATGTGGCAAGCTTAGTAAATGGCCCAATTCATGTACCATAGATGTATATGCCACACCTACTTCAGCACACATTACTCTAGAATCATATAAATCTGCACCACAACCAGTTTCTAATTGAGGAACCCCACCTAAATAATAATTGTCTGGAGATATTCCTCCCATAAAAACATATGTTGCACCAGGTTCAAGAGGAACTAAATCTTCAGAAATGAAATATAGTCTTTGTTCATCTATAAATTCACCAATTTCAATATAACCATTAATGTTTTGTTCTACCCAAGTATAATCTTCTTGATAAGTTAAAAATGTATTATTATTAACATAAACTATATCTTGTTGTGAAACAAAGGTATAATCACAATCATCACAAAAGAAGAATTCAGTATAATTAATAGTTATTTGCTCGATTTCTAATTCAATATCTCTACCAAATGCAACCGAAATTCTATCTGCCTTCTCTTGTAAATAATTTTCAATTTGTTGATTTAGAGTATCTGCAACTTGTTCTGAAGATTTTTTATAAATCCAATCCTGTTCTAATGGATAAATTTCAATTAACTTAATAGTTATTGGTTCATTTTGCAATGAATTTTTGTATGTATTGAAAAAAGAATTAGAATCTCTTATTTGGTTCCCAAAAACAGAATAGCTTACTAAAGCTTCTGAATATTCAACATCTAAATTTTCATATTTCTCTTCATAATAATTAATTATTTCTGGATCATAATTTTTTTGTTGTAGCCAATCCATAAAATAATCCCATTCATCCTCCTTATTAAGACAAATACCAAAAAGATTATCCTCTTGACAAGTATAATATTCATACCCTAATGCTCCCAACTCACAAACAAATTCTGTTTCTGTCCAACTCTCTGTTGCAACTTGCAATATTGCATTATTAGGATCTTCATATATAGTTTCTCCTCTTACTGTATGATCTCCACTATCCAAATCCCAACAAGAATCTATACAAGCACCATCTTCACAAATTTCATCTGCATCACACTCTATAGTTTTTGAACCAAATACAGATCTTTTAAATAAGCCCTTTGGACAAAAATATTCTTTAACATGATTTGTATCAATACAATAATCTTCAAAAGTCTGTGTTGAAGTCAAAACCCTTCCTTTTTCTTTAGAGGGGTCAATTAAATCTTCATCAGAATCAATGCAATAATTACGATTAAAGAGTTTACTTATAATTGATGGTTTTGCGTTATCAAAATCTATTTCCTTAATAGCCTTGCCTGTTAAGAAATCAAAAAACCCCGCAGAAGCAGTAGACATAATTAAAATTGTTATTATAACGACACATAACATCAACTTTTTCATATATCCAATAAAAGTAGCTTTCTTTAAATACTTTTTTAATAAATTTAAAAATACAACACTTAGATTGCCAATGTAAAAGAGATATACAGAGTTCAATGATGTAAACTCAGTATCCCTTTTACATAAACATTATAAAACCTTAAGCCTAAAAATAATCTACAATGCCTGGAAATTATGCTGTCATAGGAATGGGATTTGTTGGGCTTTCTCAAGCAATTGCCCTTGCAAAATCAGGTCATAATGTTATTGGTGTTGAAAATGACACACAAAAATTAAGATGGTTAGAAAACTATGCACAAGGCAAAAGAGATGATTTTCCCTTGTATGAAAAAGATTTAGATGTTGAAACCAGAGAACAATTCAGAGCAAGAAGATTAACATTTACAAATAATTTAGAACATGCAGTTAACAATTCTGAAGCAATGTTTATTGCAGTAGGCACACCTTCTTTAGGAAATGGAAAAGCAAAACTATCAATTGTCTACCAAGTTGCAAATAATACGGCAGGAATATTAAATAAAAACCAACCTTATCTTTGGGTAACAAAAAGTACAGTTCCACCAGGTACAGCAGAAATAATAAGAGATTTTTTCAAAGATCACAATGTTGGAGTTGTTAGCAATCCAGAATTCATGGCAGAAGGAACTGCACTTAAAGATACAATGTATCCTGATAGGGTTGTTGTTGGTGCACAAGAAGATTGGGTAATTACAGCAATGAGACAATTATACTCTTCTTTTTTAGCAAGAAGTGCTGGGCATTTCAGAGCAATGGATAATGTGAGTGCAGAGATAACAAAATACCAAGCAAATGTTCAGCTTGCAGCAAATATAGTTATGGCTAACATAGGAGCCAACTTAGCAAGAGTTGTAGGAGGGGATTGGGAAAAGATTAGGTTAGGAGTAGGTGATGATATTAGACAAAGTAGATTTAACAAATGCAGTTTAGGTTTTGGAGGAAGTTGTTTTCCAAAAGATGTTAGACAATACAGGCACACCTTAGAACAAGCTGGTGCATCGCCATTAGATCTTGCAGTTATTGATGCAATGATTGCACAAAATAAAGAACAGAAACTTGTAATGAACCATTACATGACAGATTATTATGGTCATGATTTAACAGAAAAAGTAATTGGAATATGGGGACTTACTTTCAAAGCAGGAACAAGTGACACAAGAGAATCTTCAGCCTTAGCAATAATAAAAGATTTAATTAGACATGGTGCAGAAGTAAAAGTATATGATCCCAAAGCAACAAGAGAAGAATTTGAAGAAACTTTAGGTTTAGAAGATACATCTCCAATAACTTATTGCGATACAAAAGAAGAAGCAATCAAAGACACCCATGCACTCATCATCCCAACAGAATGGTCAGAATTTTCAAACCCAGGAATACAAACACTTCAGGACTTAATGACAAACCCTGTAATTTTTGATGGAAGAGATATATTAGACATAGAATTATTTAGAAACACTGAAGCATCTTATTTCTCAGTAGGACGACAACCCTTAATCAATACTACATAAACATTATAAAAGCAATTCACCAAATCTAAATAATGCAAACAGTCCTAGTCACAGGTGGAGCTGGTTACATTGGAAGCCACACATGTCATATGCTCATTGAAAATGGTTACAATGTTATAGTTATAGATTCTTTAGAAAATGGTCACAGAGAACACCTCCCAGAACAAGTGAGATTTTATAAAGAAGACTTAAACAATTTTGAAAAAATTAACACTATTTTCGAAGGTAATGAAATTGATGCAGTAATACATTTCGCAGGATACATTGAAGCTGGTGAATCAATGCAGGACCCAATTAAATTCTTTCAAAACAATGTTTCAAACTCAATAAACCTAATCAAAGCAATGAAGAACAACAATGTAAGAAACATAGTCTTCTCTTCCAGCGCAGGAGTTTATGGCCAACCAGAGGAAATGCCAATAAAAGAAACAGCAAAAAAGAAACCAACAAATTACTATGGCTTAACAAAACTAATGTTTGAACAAATTCTAGACTCAGCAAAAGTTTACAACATGCAAAGCATTTGCTTGAGATACTTCAATGCAGCAGGTGCAGGATACAACATTGGAGAAAAACATAACCCAGAAACCCACCTAATCCCATTAATCCTACAAGTTGCAACAGGAGAAAGAAATAATATAAAGATCTTTGGAACTGACTACCCAACACCAGATGGCACTTGCATCAGAGACTACATTCATGTTCTGGACCTAGCAAAAGCACACATTAAAGCTTTACATCTTTTAGACAGAAACATAAAAGGAAAATTTAATGTTGGCACTGGCAAAGGAAACTCAGTCAAAGAAATAATAAATATTTGTAGAGAAGTAACACAGCACACAATTCCAGCTGAAGAATGTCCTAGAAGAGAGGGCGACCCACCAGAGCTAGTTGCAGATTCAAACAAGTTCAAAGAATTTGATTGGCAACCAGAACACAGCATTAGAGACATTATACAGTCAGCTTGGGACTGGCACTCACTTCAAAAACAAACCTAACCGATTCTTTAAAACACTCAACCCATGTGTATAAACAAAAGCATAGTAAGGATGAGGATTAATCACATGCTTAGCTTTCTTAAGATTTAATAAAAACTCTTTAACAGAATTAAAATTCTCAATCTCAAGATAATTTTTTCCAAATTCATAAGGTGTGTGCGCATCAGACCCAACACCTTGCAAAATCTTATTCTTCTCAGCATACTCTAAAGCCTTAGCATTATCTTTTTGAATAATAACCCTACCATTAAACACCTCAACAACATCTTTCTTAAAATCCATATGCTTAACATTTTTCCTAATACTATCATAAGGATGAGGAACAAACACAACTCCACCTTGCTCTTTAATCTTATCAGAAGTCTCTTCAACACTCATCCAAGGTTTAATCCTTTCATTCAAAAACAATCCAATAACATGCCCTTGTTTAGTAGAAATCTCTTCACCAGGAATACAACCTTTAACCTTATCAACACCTTTCATAGTGTTATGGTCAGTCAAAGCAATCTGAACACCAGTTTTCTTAATCAGTTTATTCAAAATAAAAGGTTTAGTTATAGCACATGCAGAATAGTTAGTGTGTACATGCAAATCAAGCTTCATACTTCCTCCACAGCTTCCCCCATTTAGTCTTGTTAAACTTATTAATTTTCATTCTACCAATTGTTGGATACCATAGACGATCATGATAAAATTCAGAACCAAAAATACACATTTTAAACAAAGGTGTATGAAATAATATTTTTTGTATAAAGTCGACCTTGTTCCTCATTAATTGATCACCCATAATAACTGCAGACTTTTTTGATGTAAATTTAAAATTAACTCTAGAAATATCTTCACCTTCAATATCAAGCTGTTTTACATCACCACAACCCAATCCTAAGTCATGAGCTTTTTTAATGAACCTTATTTTCATAGGATCAAAACCCATCATTTTAGCAGAAACAGCATCAATTGCAACTTGATCATTTGAAGCAAGAATATAATCTTTAATCCTCGGTTCCATTGTTCTAGGTCCAGCACCATCACCACAAACAGTACCATCCATAACAGCAAAGATTCCTTTATGGATCTCTTTTTGAATCTGTAACAAATCTACCAAAACATCATGAATGTATTTATGACAGTGATGCCTTTTTTGTGTTATTAAACCACCAAAAGCATTTTTCATAGCACCAGTCATTTTGGTATGCCCATGTGTTTTCACAGTAGGAAAATGAACAACATTTTTTCCAATAAAAAATTCAGGAATATAATGCTCATGATGAAACACTTTATGCAAAGCTAACAATTCAGCCTTTGGTTTATACTTCACCCATTTAGCTCTTGTTAAAGGTTTATACTCTAAATCATATTTTTTTAGGATAGGCAACCATTTGTTACCAACTGCACCTTTCCAAACATCTGTAACAACAGTTTTATTCTCCATTGGATGAACATTTTTGTACTTATTATCTTTAAGAAATTTCAGCACACCTTCCAATTGCCAAGGTTCAGTTGAACAAGCAGGATAGTACTGAGACCAAGAAAGATTCAGTTTAAGCACAGTTTCATACTTCTTAGGAACATGCTTAGTAAAGCCTGCTTTAGTTAACAAAGTACTATAATCAGCCAAAACTCTATTTGGCTCAGTTTTTAGGACAACCACCTTTGACATAATATTCAAGAATTTTTTGCCTATTTATTAACTTTACTCATATAGAACTTCCTCTTTTCATCAGAGAATTTCTCAATTGAATACCTTAACATGGTCCTAGGCATCTCCTGGTGATACTTTTTCAAGAATTCTTCTTCAACTTCCTGGTCTTTCTTACCAATCTCTCTCAAAACCCAACCAACAGCTTTGTGTATCAAATCATGACTATCATGCAAAAGAATCTCAGAAATGTTTATAGCATCCTTAAAATCTTTATCCTTGATAAACCAGAAACAAGAAATGATTGAAATCCTTTTCTCCCATAAGTCTTTTGAATTTGCTAACTTGTATAGAATTGCTCTATCTTTATTTTCTAAATACCTTCCCACTATTTTATGCGCACTAATATCAACCAAATCCCAGTTATTGATATATTTAGTATTTCTCAGATAAATTTCAACAATTTTTTTAGGATTTTTTTCATACTGATGAATAAGAATAAACAAAGCACCTTGCCTAAACTCATGAAACTCTCCATGCAACAATTCTTCAACTTCATTAAGATCCATATTATTGTACTTCTTACAAACTTTTCTCAAAGTAGGAACCCGCATTCCCAGAAACTTATCACCTTCACCATAATCTCCCTTTCCAGTCTTGAAAAATCTAGAATAATTTTTTGCTAACACTGGATCAGCAATATCCAGAAGTTCTTTTTTCATATCCTCTATCATAGTTTTGAAAAATACAAGATCATTTAAATAACTTATCTCTAAAATTAAATATGATTTCAGTAACAATGCTTTCAAGCTACTTGTATTGCCCTAAAAAGTTCTACGACCAGTATGTTTTAAGAATTAAAGAACCACCAAACGCACCAATGGTAAAAGGTTTTATCAAACATGTAGTTTTTGATTTTGCAAACAAAAGAGAGAAAGAGATTATTCTTGGTTTTTTATCAAGTACAAGTTTAGAAGATTTGGAGATTAGTTACAAAGGTTTGTATAATAAAATATTATTAAAAGAGATTTCTAATAAGAAAACTGATTTAGGTAAATTAGAATTAGATGAACAAGAAGTGTACAAAGAATTATGGCCTTTTTTTCTATTTGAAGCTAAAGATAAGGCAAAAGAAATTTTTGATTTTGCTAAATTAAATAATGTTTATGAAGAGAGCTTGTGGTTTAAGCTACCTAAGCCAATCTCAGAGCTGAGAATACAGTCTACTGAATTGCAGTTGAAAGGTATTATTGACAAGGTTGAGAAAGTTGGTAACACTTTTATTCCTATTGAAATTAAAACAGGTCGTGCACCTGATTCAGGTATTTGGAAAGCTCATAAAATTCAGTTGGCTGCATATATTTTGCTTTTATCTGAACACTATGGTGTTGAAATTAAAGAAGGCTATGTTGACTATAAAGAAGCTGGTAAAAGAAAGTTAGTTATGAATCCTTTTGTTAGAGATGAAGTTTTAGAAGTTCGTGATAAGGTTTTGGAAGTTTTAGATTTGAAAGAAGCTCCTGCTTGTGGCTGCGGTAGATGTGGTTAATTCTTAATGGCTTTAAAACCCATCCAACCAGGTGTATTAAATTCATCTAAAAATTCTTCAGGACTAACCTCTTCATCATATTGTACTAGAGTGAAATTGTTAAAAAATGCTTTAGAGAAATAGTCTTTTATTCTGTGAGTTGGTACTTGGATTAAAGCAGAATCATAAAGATTAATACTTACTATTTCTTGCTTACCATAGGTTTGATCCTTTTGTAAATGCAAATCTCTAAGAGGATGATGAACAGTGAAGATAATTTTCCCTCCTTTTTTAAGAATCCTTGCTAATTCTGCGTAGGCAGGTTTAAATTCCCTGCAATAATGTAATGAAAACCTACTAATGATCACATCAAAGAAATCACTTGGAAAAGAAGTATCTGCAATATCTCCAATTACTAACAGATTTTTGTTTTTAACTACCTTTCTTGCTTCATTTATCATAAACTTTGAGATATCAAGCCCCCAAACTTCCTTTGCTCCTAGCTCTTCAAGCATTTTGATATCTTTGCCATGGCCACAACCAACATCCAAAACCACCTTTTCTTGCAAAGAAGGTAGATTTTTCTTGATAAATTGGAGAGCTTCCCCTTCTCTTTTAGTTGGGTTTCTTTCTTGGCCAAGAATATAATCTTTCCCAATGATATCATACTGCCTTTTCATGTTTAAAGGGCAAAACGAAAGCTATATAAACAACTGCTCACCTTTTTTGGTGAGTAAAATGAAAGAAAATGTGCTGCAGGAAATAGGGTTTTCAAAATCAGAATCCAAAGTTTACTTAGAGTTGTTGAGATTGGGGAAAACAAAATCAGGAAGAATTATCAAAGTTTCAGGCTTACAGAGTTCAGTGGTACATAATGCTTTGAACACCCTTATAGAAAAAGGTTTTGTAACATTTATACTTGAAGGAAAAATAAAACATTACAGGGCTTTAAGTCCCAAACTAATTCAAAAATATATTG
>JABHYY010000031.1 GCA_018653605.1 archaeon | reverse complement strand
TAGCAGAATTCTTATAAAGATCAAAATATTTATTTCTCTTGGTGATATAAAATGGCAGATATTGAAAAAATAAGAGATTTAATTGAAAAGGCAGATACTAAAATATGGATGGTATCACAAGATCTTCTGAATAAAGGGACTCCAGTAGGATTAGGAGCAGAAGACTGTGTTAGACATGGAAATAAATTAAAAGAAGCAGTAGGGATTTTAAAAGAAGTATTAACTAAGTTAAACACAAATTAAATAATACACATGAGAGCATTCGTAGCAGTAAACTTACCAAAAGAAGCAAAAGATTACTTGTTCAATCTAAAAAAGCAAGTAAAAGAAGCTAAGATAAACTGGGTTCACAAAAAAAATCTTCATTTAACATTAATCTTTCTAGGCGAAATCACAGAAGAACAATTAAACCAATTAAAAGAGAAGTTAAAAGAAATTAAATTCAAACCAATAAAAGCAAACTTATCAAAATTAGGTTTTTTTCCAAACCAAAACAACCCAAAATGCATTTGGGTAAGCTTAGAACCAGCTAAAGAAATAAATCAATTACAACTTTTAGTTGACCAAGAAACAATTGGTATGGCACACAATGAACAAAAGTTTGTTTCACACATAACAATTGGTAGATTAAAATCAATAAAAAATAAAAAAACCTTCCAAAAATCTTTAGATGAACTAGAAATGGAAAAAATTGATTTCACAGTAGACTCTTTTCAATTAATAAAATCAGACTTAACAAGAACAGGTCCAAAATACACAATTATTAAAGAATATGAAGCAATGTCCTAAATGCAAATCAGAAGAACTAACATTTGATCCTATACTAGGTTTATATTATTGTAAATGTGGTTATCACGGAACTTTGGTCATTGAGAGTGATTAATCCACTTTAAAATACCATTCATACAAATGAACATTGCCTTCAAGAACAGGATAATATTTGACATTTGATTTATTATTCCCTGCAAAAGCAAGTTTATCCCAATCTATAGAATCAGTTTTATAACCTTCAGAACCATTCATTTCTCGGTCTAATTCTATAAAAGGTATTTTGCTTCTCAGGCCTCTTCCACTGATTTCCCAAAACCTTTTAAGAGTTTTTCTTTCATCCCAATCAATTGCAATACACCAAATAACTTTTTCCATAATAAAGGGGATTTACTCTCTCTTTTTAAACCTAACTTTTATATATAATTTAGACTTACTAATATTTGAGGTGATAACCATGTTTTGTAAATGGATTAAAAAAAGAATGAAATTATTAGAATGGTATGATATATCTTTGATAAAGTTAACAACCTTTGCATTTGCTTTAATGATAGCAAAGTTGTGGGTAGGAATACTGTACTTAGATTGGTACTGGTACCTAGTAATTGCAATAGTAGCAGCAATAGTTCCAGGATACAAATTTTACTTTAAATAATTTTTTTTATTTTTTATATTCTTCATCCAAAACTTTTCTAATCTCTTTAGCTTTTTTCTTACCTATCTTTTCAACATCTGTCAACTCAGCTTCAGAAGCACCAATAACACTTTTAACAGAACCAAACTCAGATAACAAACCTTTAGCCAGAGTAGGTCCTACCCCTGGAAACCCAGACACAACAAACTCTTGCTGTTCTTTCAGAGTTAAAGGCTTTCTTTCACCACGAATACCAAACTCTTTCTTACTATCCTCTTGCTCTCTTTTAGCAACAGCAACTAAAAAATCGACAGTATCACGAAAATCCTTTGTATTAACAATAGGGATACCCAAACCAACAGCAATATAAGCCAACATCCCACGAATGGCATTAGCATGTACTTTTCGAACAGAATAAATGTCTTCAACACCTTCAATAATCAAAACAGGCTTTTCAAAATTATCTTTCAACATTTTCAATTGGTGCAAAATTCTTTTATCAATTAAAGAATCAACAAAGTCACGAACTTCCTTTCTTTCAATCCCAACTCTCTCAGAAACCAAAAAGTCACCAACCTCTAAATTTTGAACTTTAACATCAACACCCTTTTCAACCAAATTTCTAATAACAGCAGACCCTCTCTCACGAGAATCAGCATAAATTTTTAACTTAGAATCAAAAGAACTTAACTTTTCTTGTTTAACACCTAAACTTAACTTACTTTTCAAGTCTTTCAAAACAGTATACATTCTTTTCTCTTTATGGTGAGCACTCCACCTATAAGCCTCATCTCTTGTACCTTTTGTAACCAACACTTTCAATTTCCCCTCTTTGTGCCTAGAAGTTCTTCCTCTTCTTTGGATTTGTCTTATAGCACTAGGAACAGGCTCATAAAACACAATCAAATCAACAGCAGGAATATCCAAACCCAACTCACCAACAGAAGTCATGATCACAACATTAAACTTACCAGCTTTAAAATTCTCAAGCATTTCAATTTGTTTTTTCTGAGTTAAACCAGTATCTTTCTTCTTAGCCTGTCCAACAAACAACTCAGCCTTAACACCTTCAATTTTATTCAACTCTTTTTTTAATTTTGAAGCTGAATCTCTATAATGATTAAACACTAAAATCTTTTCACAACTTTTAACTTCCTCAGCAATAATCTCTTTTAACTTTAATAATTTAGGATGTTCAATACCTTTCTCAATAAGAATATTGGTTTTTGCATAAGCAGACTTAAAATTAGTATCAATAACAAGATTTTTTGTAGATTTAACTTTTGTATTTTTAGACTCTGTATAAATCTTATTCATGTACTCAGACAAAGAACTAACTCCTTGTGTTTCTAACATCTCCAAAGCATGATGAGCTTTCAAACACTCAGCAACAAGAGAAATTGATGACCATAAAAGAATATCCCTGTCACCTCGAGCAATCCTTTGTTGCAACTCTCTTTGCATACCTAACAAACTAGTTTTAGAAACATACTTAATATTCTTAACAAGACCAAAATTCTTTAACTTATCCAACCTCTCTTTCAAACAATCATCCAAATACTTCTTAACTTCCTTTAAATCCTCAGACAACTCAACCAAAAGATATTCTGTCTTAGTTTCAAAAACATAAGGCTTAATGTCTTTATCATCCAAACTTCTAACTTCAATATCTTCAATAAACAATTTTTTACAAATCTCAGAAATACTTTCAAGATTATCTCCTGGAGACGCAGTCAACCCAACAATTCTAGGAAATTCACTTTTCTGTTGATACTGTTTTGCTAACCACACATAATCATAGTCACCAGTTGCTAAGTGCGATTCATCAAAAACCAACAAAGAAATTTCAGAAAAATTAACATTTTTATTAATTATATCATTAGTTATTGTTTGAGGGGTGCTTATTACAACATCTGACTCCCGCCACAACTCTTTTCTAAGCTCTGGTTTGATCTCACCAGTAAACAAATTAATATTTTCAATATTAGTACACTCTTTGAACTCTTGACAAATTTGAGAAGCCAAAGGTTTAGTTGGTGTTAAAAACAAAATTTTAGATTTAGGAAAATTATTCAACCTATGCACTGCAACCAAAATACTAAGTTTAGTTTTACCTTTTCCAGTAGGCAACACAACCAAAGTATTACTTTTAATACAAGTGTTAAATATAGTTTGTTGATACAACCTAGGCTCAAAACCTTTTATTTCATACATTTTTACAAGAAAAGTTTAAAGAATTTATAAAGCCTGCGCGCAAATGCCATGTCACTCCAATAGTTTTGCAAAATATATGTTAGAGTTCAAGAATTAGATTTATAGGTCTAAAAAAGCAAGCATCCAAAATTTTATAAACCAATCAAAAATTCAAAAACACATGATAATGGTTTTATTTGGGATTCTAGACTTACTTGTAGCTGGAACTCTAATCTCTTTGAAGTGGGGTGTTGGAACAAATCTTGCTTGGTGGAGTGCAATATACCTAACAGTCAAAGCAATCCCCTTTATCAAAGATCCAGCAAGCATCCTAGATATCTTTTCAGCAATCATGATAGTTCTAGCAATATTTGATATTTATTTTATAGGAACTTACTTAGCAATAATTTGGTTAATTCAAAAAGCAATATTTAGTTTCTTCTAAGGACAGAAAGTCTTGATTAATTTTTTATTAAATATTCTTGTTTTTAATAGTAAGATTATAATTTCATATTCAATTCCCCTAAAAAAAGAACTCTTTTCTAACAATTCTAGAAAATTTTCATGAGTTTTCTTTAACTCTAAGATCTCATTTATTTTTTTTGATTTATATCTCTTGTTGAGAATCATTTTAGCAACCTCTTCACCAGAGATCAAAGCATAATACATCCCTTCTCCTGTATATCCTGAAGCAAATCCCGCAGCATCACCAATTAAGAATGTTTTTCCAAATTTATATCCTTGATAATCATAACTGATTGGATGGGCTTGAAATTCTCCTTTTTTTATATTTATTTTACTATCTTTTAACCACTTTTCAAAATTATTCCTTAATTTCTTCCCTGACAAATAATCAGGGTTACAACAACAACCTATTGAAGCATAACCTTTATGTGGAAAGATCCAGGCATAACCTGAATGAAAAAAACCAGAATCAAGAATTAATTCTAGCTCTTTATATTTAGTAGTCGGGATAATATATTGCATACCACAAAGAATTTTTTCTGTTTTTAGACCCAAATATTTTCTAACCCTAGAATTAGAACCATCTGCTCCAACAAGAGAATTATATTTTATTTTTTCTTTATTATTTAAGATTATTTGGTTTTTTTCTATTTTTGTAACTCTAACTCCTGTTTTAATATCAACAGATGTTTTTTTCAGTTTTTTTAATTGCCATTGCCCTAATCTTTTTCGATCGATTGTATAGACAAAGTTTTTTTTCATCTTTACTTTCTTTTCTTGATAAGGTGTTTTAACTGTAATCTGATTTAATTTAAAATCCAAAAGTTTATTTGGAATATTTAAATATTCTAAATCTTGGCCAGTTAAACCTCCTGCACAGACTTTTGGTCCAATATTTTTTTTTTGTTCAACAATTAACACAGTTTTATTAGATTTAGAAAGTTCTAAAGCACAGTTTAATCCTCCAGGGCCAGCGCCAATAATAACTACATCATATTTGTTCATAACAGTCTTTAGGGTTCTAATTTTAATAAAGGTTTCTAAAACACTTTGCCTCTATAAAAAGAGTAATAGAAATAAACACTAGCACCAACTAAGCCAAACACTCCACAAATTATCAAAAGAGGAATAACACTAATATAGTAAACTAAACTAACCATTCCAATAATAAATAATAATCCAAAGATATACATCACTCTTGAACTAAAGAACACCTTAGCACCATCTAACTGTGAAACAGGTATCATATAAAATAAAGCTAAAGCACCATTGATCCAAATAAAATTATCAAAAGTTCCATGTTGGTTAAACATTGCAGCAATAACCATTAACACAATATTAGCCATCGGTCCAGCTAAAGCAATTTTTGCTTCTTCAAAATCAGTAACTTCAACAAACTTTCTTCCAACTCTTGAAGCTCTTTCAATCAAAAGATTATACTGTCCAACAGCTAAGAAGAAAAGCCAACCATTAGACAAAATTGTAACCAAAAAGGCAATCACTAATCCTATAGGAAAACTTTCAATAACATATTCTTTCCCCCAGAACTTTATAGTTTTAGGAAACTGTGGTGTTTTCAAAATAGTCCATCTTTTATGTAAAGGCCAGAACCTTATTTGTTGCAAACCCCATAATTTATACTCAGTTCTAAACCCAGAAAGGTAAGCAACTAACTTGTGCCCCAACTGATGCACAATAAAAGCAAACCCAACCATAAGAATCATCATGAACATGTTAGCTAAAAAGTAGTTTAAAACAAAAATCTCTTGTTTATCATTAAATCCTAATGCAACACCCATAAACAAAACAGAAATAATCATTGCAACTATTTCTTTCTTATTAAAAACCATAATTACAATAATACAACTCTATCTTAAATACTTTTCTTTATTAGAGCCAACATTCCTTCAACATGCCCTGCACCAACAACAGCAACAATTTTAGTATCTGGAAATTTTGTCATTAGATTTACTAATTTCTTAGCCATAACCTTATTTCTATCATCAATCAAAGCTTTGAACACAGAAGGATACCTTTCTTCAACTCTTTTTACAACTTTTATAATAACCTTTTCAGAAGGAACTTTTCGTAAATCAATATTACCAAACTCAGCAACCATTTTCTTTTTGTACAAAAATCCTTTAATAATATCAGTAAAGAATCTCCACTTTTCCTTAAATGTAACACCTTGAACCAAATTCCTAATAGTTATACTAATATCCTGATCAATCAAAACAACCTTGGATTTGATCTTTGCAGCACTAAAAACAGCAGCTTTCATCTCACTTCCAGGCTTAACTTTAACAACCCTACCTAATTTATCTTCAACCCAAGCTCCAAAAAGGTTAAACAGAAAACCTTTTACTCCAAATTTTCTAATATCACCCAAGCTCAACCTCTTTCTCTCTTTAGACATAAGGCCCATGAATCTACCTCTATCGAGCTCCAAAGCCACAAAACCAGGCTCCAAATCCTTGATAACTCGCTTTACTTCGTTAACACTTTCTATGGCAATATGTGAAGTGCCAATCAGTACTAGATTTTCATATTGTATCATTACAGAAAAGAAAAGTATTTAAATACTTAAAAGATTTATCTTTTTAACACGAATCGGAGGGTAAAAAGATGTCTCTAAAAATAAAAAATTTATCAGAAGTTTACAGTATGCAGGTATTCACAGACGCAGGAGATTATTTCGGCGATGTTGAAGAAGGAATTCTGCACAGCAACAAAGTTTCAGGTTGGAGAATTCGTGCTACAAGAAATTCATTTTTATCTAAAATTCTTGGTGGTGCAAAAGGAGTGATTGTTCCCCACAAACTTGTAAAGGCTGTTGGCGATATAATGATCATTTCAAAATCAGCAGTTCCAACATACGATGATGAAACTTTAGAAGAGGATTAACCTCTTCCGATAGATTTAAATATATAACTAGTCTATAAAGTAAATTATGTCTGAAACATTATTTGGTGGTGCAATTGTCTTTTTACAAGACATGGGCTTCTTTGATGTGGTTTTACCTTTTTTATTAGTTTTTACAATCTTTTTTGGTATATTAGAAAAAACAAAAATTTTTGGAACAGAGGGGAAGGATAACCATCCAAAAAAGAATCTAAACGCAATGACAGCTTTTGTAGTAGCATTCTTTGTTTTAGCTGCAAAAGAAGTGGTTGCTGCAATTCAAAACTCATTACCCTTGGTAGCTTTAGTATTATTAGCAATCTTATGCTTCTTAATGTTAATTGGAGCATTTTTCACAAGTAAAGAAGAATTCAATTTCATGGAATTTTTCAAAGATTGGAAAGCACCAATCGCAGCACTTTTACTTTTATCAGTTGTTTTAATCTTTATTTACGCGGTTGGATGGTCAGGAATACTTTTAGGATTCCTTTTCCCAGGTGGTGGAAAGAATACTGATTATTTTATAATTGGCGCCTTTGTAGTTGCAATGGCAGGAATTGTATTTTATGTAGTTGGAGGAAAATCAGACAATGGAGGAGATGATGACTAATGGTATTTGAAAACTTTAATTTCACAGACTTGATAGAAACCCTAGATTCAATGGGATTTTATGATGTTGCTTTACCCTTTTTATTAGTGTTTACTATTTTCTTTGCAATTTTAAGCAAACTTAGCCTTTTTGGAGAGAAAAAGAACATTAATGTTGTAATTGCTTTGGTTTTTGCATTTTTATTCGTAAGAGTCTCAAGCATAGTAGAATTAACAAACGAATTTTTACCAAAAGTTTCAATGGTAGCAATTGTGTTAATTTCTTTATTGGTGTTAATAGGAATATTTGGAGTAAACCTGGAACTAAAAGGAATGCCTATGGGTGTTGCCTTTTTTATTGCTTTAATAGGTGTCGGTTACTCTTTTTTCAGTTCAACATCCTTTGGAAATTCATTGCCAACCTGGATGGAATTTTCAGCTTATGATAGAAACCTTTTCATAGGAATAGCCGCAATTGTAGTATTTATTTGGTTCATAACTGGAACTGGTGAAGGTAAAAAATCACTTGGAGATATGTTTAAAGATTTCGGTGATGGCATTGTAAGTGGAGGTAAGAAGTAATGGCTTCAATGTTAGACATTGGGATACTTGAATATTTCATCCCTATGTTTGTATTTTTCTTTGTACTTGTAATAGTTTGGGCTTTACTAGAAAAAACTGGTTTCTTTGGAGAAAACAAAGCAATTAACTGGATAATTGCTTTATGTATAGCTTTACTTTTTATTGTAGTTCCAGAATTAATTGACATTGTATCAACAATAACACCTTTCTTTGTGATTATGTTTATATTTTTAAT